>JBDUDV010000010.1:0-49143 GCA_040002755.1 Acidobacteriota bacterium
AACCGATGGGACGAGCTCTTGCGGTTATTATCTGGATCCTGACTCTGGGTTCAGTGAGTCTTTTTTTCGTGAAGAAGTGGTGGTTTCCTGAAGCCATTTCTTCCCACGCTGCCGCGCTTGATCGCCAGTTTCTGCTGACAATCATTGTCGTGGGTATCGCTTTCACGGCCGCCCAGATAGGACTTGGTTATGTGATCTGGAAGTTTCGCGACCGTGGCCCAGGTGACCGCGCGGTCTACACCCACGGTAGCAATCGGCTCGAAGTTATCTGGACCGTGGTGACTGCCGTCATCTTTATCGGCCTCGCCGTGATGGGCCAGAGCGTGTGGGCCTCGCTCCACTTCAACAAGGCCCCCGCCGACTCCTTTCAGGTTGAGGTTGTCGCGCAGCAGTTTCAATGGAACTTCCATTATGCCGGCAAAGACGGAATCTCTGGCCGCACCGATCCCAATCTCATCGACGATTCAGCGCTAAACTTTATTGGTCTGGATCAGACTGATCCAAACGCCAAAGACGATGTAGTGCACAGTGTGATTGCGGTTCCGGTGGGGCGCCCGGTGGAGTTGATCCTTCGCTCGCGAGATGTAATTCACAACTTCTGGGTTCCGCAGCTTCGGTTCAAGCAGGACCTCGTACCGGGAATGAACATCCGCGTTCACTTCACGGCCAACCGGGTAGGTAAATATGAACTGGCCTGCGCGGAACTTTGTGGCCAGTTCCACTATCGGATGAAGAGTTTTATGCTGGTGCTGCCGGCGGCTGAGCACCAAGCCTTGATGGCCCTGCCGCAGGATCAGTTTCAAGCGCGCATAACAGAGCTGTTGGCGAAGTATGAATTGCCCGTCTATCAGCAGTGAAATAGTCTTGGATTGTTGATTCAGCCCAACCACTAGGAGATTCGAGATGTCAGCTGACAGCCACGAAGCAGTGCATCGCCACGAGGCGCCCACCAGCTTCATTCGAAAATACATCTTCAGCCTGGATCACAAAGTTATCGGCATCCAGTACATCATCCTTGCCCTCACCGCGGTAGTCGTGGGCGTGACGATGTCGGTGCTGATGCGACTCAATCTTTCGTGGCCGGGTACGAGTTGGCCCATCCTCGGAACGCTTTTCCCGAGCGGCGCGCCGGGCGGGATCATGAATCCGGATTTTTATCTGTCACTCGTAACTATGCACGGGACGATCATGGTTTTCTTCGTCCTGACCACGGCCCCGCAGGGAGGCTTTGGTAACTACTTCCTGCCAATTCAAATTGGCGCGGAAGACATGGCGTTCCCGTTCCTTAATATGATGTCGTTTTGGGTAACGCTGGTGGGATTCATCGTCATACTTGCCGCCATCCTGGTGGAAGGCAACGCCACGGTTGCTAATGCAATTGGACCTTATCTGGGTGGCGCCAGTGGTTCCACGGTAGGACCGATTGGCGGCTGGACTGGTTACGCGCCCTTGAGCGCGGTTGGCGTCGCGTCCGGTCCGGGCGAAGGCGCGGGGATGAATCTTTGGATCGTCAGCATTGCGATCTTTTGTATCGGCTCTTTGCTGGGCGCGCTTAACTTTATTACGACGCTGCTCAACATGCGCACGCGCGGAATGACTCTGATGCGCATGCCGTTGACGTGTTGGGCATGGTTCACAACTGCCGTGCTCGCGTTGTTGTCATTTCCGGTCTTACTCGGCGGCGGCATTCTGCTCCTGCTTGATCGCACCGTCGGTACCAGTTTCTTTATTCCCGGTGGCTTGGTGTTCGGCTCGTCCGTGCTGACGACCCACACCGGCGGTTCACCCATTCTCTGGCAACATCTATTTTGGTTTTTCGGCCACCCGGAAGTTTACATCGCGATTCTGCCCGGCATGGGCGCAACCTCGCACATTCTCTCCACCTTCGCGCGCAAGCCGATCTTTGGCTATCGCGCCATGGTGTTTGCGATCTTTGCCATTGGACTCCTCGGGTTCTTTGTTTGGGGTCACCACATGTTCATCAGCGGTATGAGTCCCTACTCCGCGATGACCTTCTCGATCCTGACATTGTCGATCGGCGTTCCCTCGGCGGTGAAAACTTTCAACTGGCTTGGCACTCTGTGGGGCGCGCGGATCCGCTTCACCACCCCGATGCTGTTTGCGATTGGCTTTGTATCGCTATTCGTGGCCGGCGGTATCACCGGACTTGTACTAGGTCAAACTTCGCTCGACCTGCCGATGCACGATACTTATTTCGTGCCGGCCCACTTCCACCTGGTAATGGGTGTGGCTTCGATCTTCGGGATGTTTGCCGCGATTTACTTCTGGTTCCCAAAGATGTTTGGCCGCCTCATGAGCGAGCGCTTGGGTAAGTTTCATTTCTGGATAACTTTCGTCGGCGTCTACTGCATCTTCGTTCCCATGCACACGATGGGAATGGTTGGCATGCCGCGACGCTATGCGCAGTTTACTGAATACCGGTTTCTTGACACGCTGCATCCACTGATCATCTTTGTTTCGATTGCCGCGATCATTACGGCGACCGTCCAGCTTGTTTTCTACTTCAATCTCGTATGGAGCGTTTTCAAAGGCAAAAAGGCCGGCGACAATCCGTGGGAAGCGACTACCCTCGAATGGACCACAACAAGCCCGCCGCCGCACGACAATTTTGCCGGCGCGCTCCCAGTTGTTTACCGCGGACCGTATGAATTTGCTGTGCCCGGCGCGCCAAATGATTACGTAATGCAGACTGAGCCTGACGTCAGCGAGATGCCGGCAACTGAAGGGGTGGGCGGTAATGGCCACAACGGTCACAGACAGTAGGACGCTGTCAAAAAAGGGAATTGGCGGGGGGCCAAAGAGTCGACCTTCCAATGGTGGCGGCCTGCCCAAGCGCAACGGGCATGATCGCGCTTTCCCTGATTTGGATTCCTCAGCGAATCGTTATCGCATTGGCACCTGGGTGGCCCTCGCCTCGATCATGATGCTCTTTACGGCGTTGAGCAGTGCCTATATTGTTCGCGCCGCTTCATCCAGCGATTGGCAGCCGCTCGCGTTGCCGCGTTTGCTGTGGTTGAGTACGGCATTAATTCTTATCAGCAGCGGTACGCTCGAAGCGGCGCGGCGCAAGTTGCGAGACGCGACCACCAATGCGTACAAGCCATGGTTGCTGTTGACGGCGGTTTTGGGTCTCGGTTTTCTCGTGTCGCAAATGCTGGTCTGGCGGCAACTGGTGCGTCAGGGTGTGTACGTTGTCAGCAATCCGCATAGCTCGTTCTTTTATGTTTTCACTGGTGTTCACGGAGCGCACTTGTTGGGTGGCCTGATAGCGCTCAGCTATCTTTCACTGCGCAAGCGCGCGCCAAGTGAGAATCAGGCAGCCGTGACGCAGGCGCAGGCCGGTGCCGACGCAGTAACGCTTTACTGGCACTTCATGGACTTGTTGTGGCTCTACTTGTTTGTGCTGCTTTTCTATGTGCGGTAAGGAACCAACCGCCAAGGCGCCAAGGTCGTTATGATGGAGAAACAGTTTGAACTTAACCGTCAAAAGCTTCTAGTTCCTGGCGCTCTTTGCGCCTTGGCGGTTAGTTGGCAGTCGCTAATTTATTCTTTGGAGGTGACAGGTGAGTACTGAAGCACGCGCAGTACATTTTCCGGCAGAGGACTGGGGCGGCGGTGTGCACCCGTATCGCGTCGGACACCGCAAGCTCGGAATGTGGTTGTTCATTGTTTCCGACTCCTTGACGTTTTCTGCGCTCCTGATGGGCTACGCCTATCTGCGCGCGTCAAACGTCTGGCCCACGCCATTTCCGTTTTATCCGAGCATAGTCTTTTCGTCAGTGATGACTTTCTGCCTGCTGTCATCGAGCTTGACGATGGTCTTTGGCGTGTCGGCATCGAGCCGTGGCGACAAGGCGGGCGCGCGCAAGTGGATCCTGGCAACCGTCTTTTTCGGCGCCGCCTTCGTGGTGCTCCACCTTATCGAGTGGCGACATTTAATTGGTGAGGGCGTGCGGCCGTTTAGTTTGCCGGCTGAGTGGGTATCTACCTTCACGACCTCTGATGGACGATTGCCGTCGCCGCTTTTCGGCGCTACTTTCTTTACCATTACCGGACTGCACATGTTCCACGTCGCGACCGGAATCATTTATCTCCTGGTGGTTGCCGCGCGAGTCAAGAAGGTGAGCCATGAAGACATCGAAATAAGCGGTCTCTACTGGCACTTCGTCGACCTTGTTTGGATGTTTGTGTTCCCACTGATCTACATCCTGTCAGTTGATGTTGGCGGCCATTTGGCTAAGTAGTTCGCCCGCCCTAAGATTATGCGGAGGAATCGAGAATGAGCGCACACGCTGAAGAACATTTCGCAGGCAGTAATAAGCTGTTTACTTCGATTTGGTTCTGGCTGGTTCTGCTGACGTTGGTGGAGATCTTCCTGGCCTACAAGCCGATGCCAATCCACTTTATGTTGACGATCCTGCTTGGTCTTTCGATTATCAAGGCGGCACTGATTGTGGCTTACTTCATGCACTTGAAGTTTGAGCGCCTGAGTTTGATTCTAACGATCGTGCCAATGCTCGTGATCTGTATCTGTCTCCTATTTGTATTTTTCCCCGACAGCTTCCGCTCTTCCGGATTACGTTACCAGTTTAAGGAAGCGCCACCACCACCGCCCGCTGAGGAACAGGAACATTAATGCCTGCCGGTTCGCGAATAAGATCGCTGCTCCCGATTGTGGTCACCGGTGTCGTTTTGCTGTTACTCAGTACGACGGCGCTGGGACAGTGCTCCATGTGCCGCTCCTCGCTGGCTGGTTCCAACAACGCGTTCTTCATCAGAAACTTCAACATTGGGGTGCTGGTGCTGCTGGTCCCGCCGGTAACGATCTTCTGCTCGATCTTTGTCGCGCTCAAACGCTACAAGGCGTCGGACGACAAAAACGCAGCCGGAAGGTCAGAATCTTGAAGCGTAGCATCCATGGCTGAAGAAAATCTTTTACGCATCGACGTTGAAAAGCGAACCACGCGTGGTCGCGCGTGTCCGCGTTGCGGTGGCAAGATAATCCCTTCCGATCGAGCGGTATATCAGAGTACCGCCGATGCGGCGGGTGCCTATCCAATCTGGCAATGTGAAAGATGTGGCTATGAAGAAATGTCCGAACGTACAGCGCCTGTTGGTAAGACCAAGCACTGAATTGCGCCAGACTAAGAAAGGTACAATGTGGACGGTGTAAACGAAGGTGGCGAGACGGTTTTTATGAAGCGCGAAGCGAAACTACTTAATCTTGTATGCATCATTGCCGCGCTTGGCTTTGTGGCGTTAGCAGTTTTGAACGCGTTGGTCTCCGCGAGTTTCCTGACCACGGACAATCTTTTCGTCACCATGGTTTGCTTGTTGATGGCGCTGATGTTTGCTGTCAACCCGTTGCTCTATCTCAAGGACGAAGGCCGGCTGCCTATTCCATTTCAAAAGCGTAGGGCGCTTAAAGCAGCGACCACTGCGGAAGGTGGACGGGCGCTGCCGCCGTCGGCGCCATTGCTCGACGCCAAAGGGCGAGCGGTCCCACCCGACGTGAAATCAATGATGGCTAATATGAAGCAGAAACAGCCTTAGCCTCCCAAGGCTTGTTGGTTTAATCCCGCCGTGAATGAAATCGAAAAAAGCGTTTTGCAAAGCTTTGAACTATGGAAAAGAGACAAGCTTGATCTGCACACGCTCTTCGAAGCAGGCGAAAACGATCCAGATGCGCGCACCGCTGTGTTCGATGCAGTGGAGCGACTGGTAAAGGACGGGTTGCTTCAGGAAGAAGGGAACGATTTCTATTCGTTGACTGAACAGGGACGGAAAGCAGAGAAGAGTGAAAAATGAACAAGAAAAAGCGCGCTGACTCGCCGCCAGGCTTTGGTCTGCTCTTCGCTTTTCACTAAGGTCTTATGCCTAAATACATTTCGTATCTGCCGCACCTCAACGCGATCCTCAATTCAACCAGCGCCCTGCTGCTGTTGGCGGGTTTCAGATTCATCCGTAGCGGTCGCATCCAGGCGCACCGGAATTGTCAGGTCACAGCGGTAGTAACCTCAGCGCTGTTTCTCGTTTCCTATCTCACTTATCACTACTATCACGGCGCGACGAAGTTTCCCGGTCAGGGTCCGGCGCGTCCGATTTATTTTACTATTCTTATCACGCATACGATTCTTGCCGTCGTGATTGTGCCGCTAATACTCGTTACTCTTTACCGAGCTGCGCGCGGAGACTTCATCAGGCATCGCCGGATTGCACGTTGGACATTGCCGCTTTGGCTGTATGTTTCGGTCACCGGCGTAATTGTCTACCTGATGCTCTATCATATTTATCCTTCGTAGCGAGTCCATGAATCTGGCAATCTTCGATATTGATGGCACGCTGACGAATACGAGCAGCGTCGATAATATATGCTTCGTCAAAGCCTTTGCTGAAGCCCTTTCGATCACTGAAATAGACACTGACTGGGCTGCCTATCCGCACACTACTGACTCCGGAATCACACAACACGTTTTCCGGGAGAAATTTGGTCGTAATCCTGAAGAAACAGAAGTAAGCAAATTATTAGGCTGCTTCGTAGCGCTGCTGAGTGAGCAGTACCAATCTAATTCATCGAGCTTTGCAGAAGTCGCCGGTGCATCTGTGGCGTTAAATAGGTTGAAGCGAGATTCCGATTGGGCTGTTGCTATTGCTACAGGTTGTTGGCGGGAATCTGCTTTATTGAAGTTGAAAGCGGCGAAGATTGATGCTGACAGGATACCAGCCGCCTATGCTGAAGATGGGTTATCGAGAGAGGACATCTTGAAGGTGGCGGTATCGCAGTCTTTGGATCACTATCGGATGAGCCGCTTCGGAAAAATTGTTAGCATTGGTGATGGCCTTTGGGATGTTCGCACTGCTGGTCGTCTTAGTTTTGATTTCCTGGGTGTTGGTTGTGGAGAATCGGCGGCGAGGTTGCGTCAAGCGGGAGCAAAACAAGTAATTAAAGATTTCTCTGACTACCGGCAACTGCTCAGACTCTTAATTGAAGCGGAGATTCCCGCTACGAACACACCATGATCGAAAATGGAAACAATCCGGAAATAAGGATCGCAACGCCGGCGGCGAAGCGCGTACGTGCCTCGGGCCCGATCCTGATTCTGGCAGTCCTGTTTGTCGTGGCTTCTTTTCTCACCTGGTACTTCACCTGGTTTGGCCGTGGTCTTTCCGATTCTGAGATCTCAAGGTTTCTGGTCGATGAGAAGCATCCGCGGCATGTGCAACACGCGCTGCTGCAAATCCAGCAACGCATTGAGCACGGCGATCAGGGAGCGAAACAGTGGTACCCGCAAATCATTACGCTCGCCGCCAGTCCGGAAACGGAATTTCGCTTAACCGTCGCCTGGGTCATGGGTGCGGACAACGCTTCTGACGAGTTTCACAATAGCCTTAAGAAACTGCTGGGCGATCCGGAACCGATCGTGCGGCGGAACGCGGCGCTGGCGCTCGTGAGGTTTAATGACGCCGACGGACGCAAGGAGATTCTCGCCATGTTGCAACCCTTCACGGTGGTTGCCCCAGCTGCCGGTACGCTGCAAAGCAGCTTAACTGCCGGCGCTCAAATCAGTCGCGGAGCCTTGCTGGGGCGGATACAACAATCAAACAACGAAATGATTGAGTTGCGCTCTCCGCTTATCGGCAAAGTGGAGCGACTGCTAGTGGCAAGCGGCTCTACTCTTTCCAAAGGCGCTGCGATGTTGACGATGAAGTCCGACGAGCAGAGCATTTGGGAAGCGCTGCGCGGGCTCTCGGTGGTGGGAAAGGAAGAAGACCTTGGCCTGGTCGAGCGTTATGCAAGCGGCGCTGAGCCTGTCAGCGAGCGGCTAAAACAACAAGCGGCTCTGACAGCCGCAGCTCTCAAGAGCCGGCAAAATTAGGACAAACTCGGCATCGAACCAAAGTTTTACGCGGCAGGTGGAGCAGGTGGAAGATCCGGCAGTTTAATCCCATGGACAGCTTCCCAGTCCTCAGTTGGTACCATTTCAATCGCATCCCAGGGGCAGCCATCGAGGAAGGCGCCGTCTGGTCCTTTGCTGATACACTTCTGGCAGCCGATGCAAAGGTAAGGATCAACTTCAATACGTCCGAATGGCGGATGATCTTCGTCGGGCACCCAGAACATGCACGCTTCGATCGGGCAGTACTCGACGCAGGCTGGCGAGCCGGCACATCCCGTGCAACAGTCAGTGGTGATCGCAAGGATTCGAGGTCGCTTCTTCCGCGCCGCCTTGCCGTCGCCCTCTGACATGGGCCGATGCTTTTCTACGATGTCGAACATATGTTTTGTAGGACAGGTAGTTCTACCTGTCCACGCGTCGAATTAATCTGAATGTTGAATAGGGACCGACAAGAATGTCTGTCCTACGCACTGGACTCTAACATAGCTCTGGTGATTTCCTCAACGATTTGTGTCGTCAGGGTCATTTGCTTGCTGCTCAAAGCTTGAAAGGTTACAACGTAGTTCGAATATTTTAAGGAGGGCTCGAACATGGAAACAGTAGCGGGAGTTTTTGCATCGAGAGCAGCCGCAGAGGAGGCTGTCAGCGAGATTTCAACCCTGGGAATTCCGAACGATCGGATCGCCTTGCTCACGCCGGGAATGAATGACCGGCAAGTTGAACGCGCAGTCCCGACCGAAGACACTGAACAGCCAGGGATGGGCGCGGCTATGGGCGGCACGGTCGGCGGCGCCATCGGCATTGCCGGAGGTGCAACGTTGGGAGCAGCCGCCGCCAGTTTGTTGGTTCCGGGCATCGGGCCGGTCATCGCGGGTGGCATACTTGGCGCAGCACTTCTCGGACTTGGCGGCACGGCGACGGGAATAGCTGCCGGTCAGGCACTCGACCACGAACTGGAAGCGGGTTTACCACACGATGAGTTATTTCTTTATGAAGATGCGTTAAGGAAAGGCCGCTCCGTAGTGGTTGCGTTCGTGGCTGAAGAAGGGGCAATCTATGCCGTCCGCGCGGCGCTCGCTGGTGCTGGTGCCGAGGGTATTGACGAGGCTCGCGAGAGCTGGTGGATAGGACTGCGAGATGCCGAGGAAGTGGAATACGAGTCAACCGGCCAGACTTTTAGGACGGACGAATCCAGCTACCGGCGCGGCTTTGAGGAAGCAATGAAAAGGCGCGATAGCGGCTCGCCTGACTCGAAGGAGTTTATAGCTTCGCCGGTGGCCAGCGACAATGACGCGTACCGCCGGGGCTACGAACGCGGGCGGACCTATCAAAATGCTCTGCGGGAGAAGCACAAAGCTTGAAGGACCTGCTGCTGAATCTGGTAGTGCTGGTCGGCATACTTGGCTCAAGTGCGCTTATCACTGCCTGGTTCGCACACACGATGTACATTCGCTGCGTAGGTTGTGGCACGCTCAACGCACGGCGACGCTCAGAGTGTCGCTCGTGCCGGAAAGAACTGTAATGCCTTGCCAATCCTTCCGCGTTTTGTTTTCGCTCGCACTGCTGCTAGTTTTTCACACCAACACAATGTCGCAACATCAGAAACCCCCAGTCCTTGGCGAATGGCAGACAGACGCCGAGAAGACTGGCTACCGTGAAACTCCGCGCTACGCGGAAACCGTTGAGTATTCAAAGCGGCTGGATCGGGCGTCGTCGTTAATCAAGTTTGAGAGTTTCGGCAGAAGCGGGGAAGGGCGCGAACTGCCGCTGCTAATAGCAACCGAAGGCGGCACGTTTACTCCTGAGGAGGCCAGGCGCGCCGGCAAAGCGGTAATTCTCATTCAGGCATGCATCCATGCGGGCGAGCCTGATGGTAAAGACGCGGGGTTGGCGCTGTTGCGAGATATTGCGATAACAAAAACCCAGCCGGAGTTACTAAAGAACCTGGTAGTGCTTTTCATCCCTATCTACAACACCGATGGGCATGAGCGCGTTAGTCCCTACAACCGGATAAACCAGGACGGCCCGGCGGAGATGGGCTGGCGCACCACCAGCACCTACCAGAATCTCAATCGCGACTACATGAAAGCCGACACGCTGGAAACGCGCGCTTGGTTGGCGCTCTGGAACCATTGGAAACCGGATCTGTTTATTGATTGCCACGTCACCGATGGCGCCGACTATCAATACAACATCACCTATCAACATGAGCACCACGCCGGGATTGCCGAAAGTGTGCTGGCCTGGGAAAAGAGAGTGATCGACGATCGCGTGGCGCCCGCTACGGAAGCTGCCGGAAATGTGGTCTCCTGGTATTTGGAGTTTATCGACAACCGTGACCTGCCGAAAGGCATTCGCGACTTCAACGGCAGTCCGCGCTTCTCGACCGGCTATACTCCGCTTAGAAACCGGCCTGGCATTCTGATCGAGACTCATATGCTGAAGCCCTATCGCCCGCGCGTTATTGGCACCTACGATTTCCTGCGATCCACATTGGCTGAAGTCAGTCGCGATCCGCGAAGCCTGCTGCAGGCAATTAGGGAAGCTGATGAAAAAACCGTGGCTGACGGCAAGACCTACGATCCTGCACGGCGTTATCCACTCGATTTTGAATTGAGTGAAAAGAGCACCCCGTATCATCTGCGAGCCGTGGAATATCACATTGAGAAGAGCGACGTCTCCGGCGCGCAGCGCGTTATCTTCGGCACGAAGCCGCTCGACCTGATCGTGCCGATGTATAACGATTTTCAGGTCAAGACAGCGGTGGCGCCGCCACTCGCCTACATAGTTCCCGTCCAATGGAAAGATGTGATTGAACTTCTGAAAATACACGGACTGACGATTGAGACTACTAAAGAAGCAACTACGATCGACGTTGAGAGTTATCGCTTTGTCGATGTGAAGTGGGCCGGCGGGCCTTTTGAAGGCAGGCTGATACCATCATTCAAAGTAGAAGCTGTTCGTGAGCGGCGTACGTTTCCTGCCGGGTCAGTGATCGTCCCGCTGGCGCAGACAGAGGCGAAGGTGGCCATCAACCTGCTCGAGCCGCAAGCCCCCGACTCTTTGGTCCATTGGGGGTTTTTCAACGCGACGTTTGAACAGAAGGAATATGGCGAGGACTACGTAGTCGAAAAGCTCGCCCGTGAAATGTTGGAGAAGAACCCAGCTTTGCGTGAAGAGTACGAGAAGAAGCTTGCGAGCGAACCTGCCTTCGCGGCGAATCCGCACGCCAGGCTCACGTTCTTTTATCGTCGCTCGCCTTACTGGGACCAGCAGATGAATCTCTATCCGGTGGGACGAATCGTCACGCCGCTCAAACCTTAGTTCCAAGTTTCAAGTTCCAGGTTTTAATTCCTATTCTGGGTTTCGATGTACCTGTATTAACTTGAAACTTGGAACTTGAAACTCACTTACCTTGTCAGTGCATCCGGATGTTCTGAGATTTCCTCAACAGCTCGGCTGCGACTGCGAATCGTAACCACTGCCACGCCCGCAAAGATTAGAGCGCAAGCCGCGATGGTCCTCGAGTTCCAACTTTCACCCAGCACGAGCGGGGCAAGCCCGAACGCGAGCAGCGGTTGCAGGTAGATATAGACGGCGACGACACTGGGCGCCACGCGTGTGATGGCCCACGAGTTTAGATAGTAAGCGCCGATCGTCGGCGCAAGAATGATATAGACAACCGCCAGCAACAACGGGATTGAAACTGTGCCGAACCCTGCGGTGCTCCAGGTGTAAACAGAAACTGGAATTGTTACCAGTGCGGCTATTTGAAAGATCCAGGTGATCACGTTGAGAGCGCCATAGCGTCTGAAAAGATTTCTCGAAACTGCGATGTAAGCGCCGTAGCAAAAGGAACTGGCGATAAGCAGTAAGTTCCCCAGCGCCGTTTGCGCTGTGAAATCTGCTCGCCAGGGATCGACGAGATACAGAACGCCGGCCGCCGCCAGGGCAATTCCCAGAAAACGCCGCAGCGAAGCTTTGTCGTATCCAAGGGCAATGCTAACGACCAGCGTGAACACTGGAATCGTCGTTATGAACAGCGTCGCATTTATAGCAGTTGTAAGTGACAGCCCCTTTACAAAAATGAACTGGTTAAGGGCAACGCCAAGCAAGCTCGAGAGGATGAGCCAGGCAATCACACTCCGGGGCAGTGAGCGAAGTCCACCCTGCTTTCGTTGCAGCAGAGTGAAGATGATGGCGGCGCCAAAGATCCGAAAGCAGACCAGACTGGTGCTTGACATCGATCGCAGCACAATCTTGCCAAAGATCGGCCAGGTACCGAACATGATCTGAACCACGACCAAAGCAACGTGGGGTGCGATTGTGTGGTCCTTGATTGACGGCTTAGAAGTCATGAAGCGTCCTTGAATTTATCACTGCTCAAACGCGGACAGCAAAAAGGATCGGGCATCCCCGATCCCTCATGAGGCGCAGGCAATTGGCACTTCGTATTCAGACAACCAGAAACAGCGGGTTCTCCAGTATCTTCTTAAACGTCTGCAGGAATTTCGCCCCGGTAGCTCCGTCAACTACTCGATGGTCGCAGGACATAGTCACGCGCATCATCTGGCGTATGACCAGTTCGTTGTTTCGCACCACGGGTTTCGGCGACATTGCGCCGACAGCCAGGATGGCTGCCTCCGGTGGGTTGATGATGGCCGTGAACTCGTCGATTCCGAACATCCCGAGGTTGCTGACAGAAAAGCTCGCGCCCAAATATTCTTCAGGCTTCAGTTTGCGATGACGCGCGCGGTCCGCCAGGTCGCTAACTTCAACGGCAATTTCGCTAAGTGACTTCTGATCCGCGGCACGCACAATCGGCGTGATCAATCCCTCCTCGATCGCGACGGCGACACCAATGTCGGCGTGTTCGTAATACCTGACGACCTTGTCCTGAAATGAAGCATTGACCTTTGAATGTTGCATCAGCGCGGCGGCCGCAACTTTGATGATGATGTCGTTGATGCTGATCTTGAGTTCCGGGACGAGTTCGTTTATCCCCCGGCGCATTTCGGCGGCACGGTCCATCTCGATTTCAGTGGTTAGGAAGAAATGTGGCACCGGCCCAAGCGAAGTCACCAGGCGTTTGGCAATTGTGCGGCGCATCTCGCTGGCAGGCTCGTCGCGATACGCCGACGCTTGCGCGGTCGCAGACTTCTGAAACGGACTCGCCTCGACTGCGCGCAGATGTCCTGGCGAAGTTTGGTCGCCTGCGGGTGCAGCTTCCTGGTTCGCGCCTTTCAGTCGCTCGACGTCGCGTTTGATAATTCTCCCGCCGGGTCCGCTACCTTGCACGGAGCGCAAATCAATTCCAGACTCCGCTGCCATCCGTGCTGCCAATGGAGAGACTATCAGACGACCGCTGGACGCGTTCTCTGGCTGCGCAGCCTCGTGGCTTCCGTTATCAGATACGTCGCGCACGACTGTCGGTTCAGAGGACGGAATTCGTTTGGCTTCAGTAACACTCGACTCTTTGGCTGGAGCTGTTGGGGCAGCCGGCTTCGCCGACGGGGTCGCGGAAGCAGTGAGGCTGGAAATGTCTTCGTCAGGCTCACCGATGATGGCAATCAACTGACCCAAAGGCGCAGATTCGCCTTCCTGAATCAGAATCTTGCGCAACACTCCGCTACCGAGTGCCTGCATTTCCATCGTCGCTTTGTCGGTGTCAATTTCGGCGAGTGGTTCGCCCATCGACACCTTGTCGCCCTCTTTTTTCAGCCAGCGGGAGAGTTGTCCCTCTTCCATCGTCGGCGAAAGCTTGGGCATAATTACCTGAGTTGCCATTCAAACCTCGTGAATAGTGAATAGGACTTCTATCGAATCCAAAAGTGGGTTTAGCCGAGGCGTTCCGCAACTGTGTTTCTATTTACGATTCACCATTGACTAATCCAGGTACGCCACTTCGCGAACAGCAGCGACTATTTGATCGACCCCTGGAATTGCCCGGTCTTCCAGATTCTTCGCATACGGCATGGGCGCGTCGGCTCCGGTCACGCGTTTGACCGGGGCATCGAGATAATCAAAGGCGCGTTCGTTAATCTCGGAGCTAATCTCCGCCGCAACTCCACAGAAGGGGTGCGATTCTTCGGCGACTACCACTCGATTGGTTTTCTTCACAGACTTGATAATAGTGTCGATGTCCAACGGCCGGATTGTGCGCGGATCGATCACTTCGCACGAGAAGCCTTCCTTCTCCAGGACCTCAGCTGCTTTTAGGGCAATCGGAACCATTAGCGAACGCGCGACGATGGTGGCATCCGTTCCTGCTCGTTTTATGTCGGCCACGCCTAATGGAATCGTAAACTCAGGATCATCAGACACTTCACCTTTTTGTCCGTACATTCTTTCCTGCTCGATGAAAATCACTGGATCGTCGTCACGAATTGAAGACTTCAACAGCCCCTTGGCATCGGCTGGTGTGGACGGCATTACCACTTTCAAGCCCGGGAAGTAGGCAAACCAGGATTCGAGCGCCTGCGAATGCTGCGAGGAAACCTGGTAAGCGGACCCGCCAGGACCGCGGAAGACGATCGGAATCTTGAACTGTCCGCCGGACATATAAAGCATCTTGGCGGCGGAGTTGATGATTTGATCGGTTGCCAGAATCGAGAAGTTGAAAGTCATAAACTCCACGATGGGACGCAGTCCCACCATTGCAGCGCCGACGCCAAGTCCGGCAAAACCAAGTTCTGTTATCGGAGTATCGATGACGCGCTTGGGTCCTAATTCATCGAGCAAACCCTTGGTGACCTTGTAAGCTCCCTGATAGGCGCCCACTTCCTCGCCCATCAGAAAAACGTCCTTGTCGCGCAGCATCTCTTCGCGCAGAGCTTGATTGAGCGCCTCGCGCATGGTTACCACAGCCATTTGATCAATTCCTCTTTGACGACTTATTCCTGACGCGGCTTAATCGGACTAGCATAAATGTCTGTGTAGAGTTCTTTCGGATCAGGCAAGGGGCTTTCTTCAGCGAACCGCACTGCCTTTTCCACCTGCTCTTTAACTTCCGCTTCAATCTTTTGGAACTCTGAATCGGACAACACGCCCTCTTCTCTCAAGCTGGCGGAGAAAAGCTTGAGTGGATCGCGTTCCTGGTGCCGTTCGATCTCGGCGCGCGTGCGGTAGTTGCCGGGGTCAGACATCGAGTGACCCATAAAACGGTAGGTGCGAACCTCGAGGAGGGTAGGCAAGTAATCCTTGCGGGCTCGCTCGACCGCTCGCTGAGTGGCCTCGCGCACGGCCAGCACGTCCATGCCGTCGACAAACTCCGAAGCAATACCGTAGGCGCAGGCTTTTTGCGAAATGTCCTGCGACGCCATTGCGCGTTCAAGCGACGTGCCCATTCCGTATTGATTGTTTTCGCAAATGAAAATGCAGGGAAGTTTCCAAAGCTGAGCCAGGTTCAGAGACTCGTGAAATGCTCCCTGATTAACTGCTGCCTCGCCAAAGAAGCAGAGCGTGACCTGATCCGTCGCTTTGTATTTCGAAGCGAAGGCGACGCCGGTCGCCAACGGGATTTGTCCGCCAACAATAGCGTGTCCGCCAAGAAATCCTACCTCCTTGTCAAACATGTGCATCGAGCCGCCTTTGCCGTGGGAACAGCCAGTAGCCTTACCGTATAGCTCGGCCATCACAGACTCGGGCGACATACCCTTGGCAATCGCGTGAACATGTTCCCGGTAGCTCGTCAGAACGTAGTCATCTTTGCGGATTGCGGAAATGGAGCCAATGGCGACTGCCTCCTGGCCAATGTACAGGTGACAGAACCCGCCGATCTTGCCGGCGCTGTAGATCTCGGCTGCCTTCTCTTCAAAGCGACGGCCGAGGACCATCTCGTGATAGAGCTTAATAAGGGTTTCGCGATCGATACTCGCGAGCCGGCTCTTCTGCGCTTGTTTGAGGACCTCAGGTGACTGCCCCGCTTTCTGTGGATCAAGCGACTGCGGAGCCTCTTCATCCATCAGACCAGTGGCGCTCGCATCTTCAGCGCCCATCCGCGAGGGCTCTGGCGCACGTTTTCTCATTTCGGAATTTGACTTTGCCACTTGCTGCTTTCGACTATTGAACCGCCACGAACGGCGGTCGTCTAATAAGGATTAAGTTTTATCATTGTTTCGAATCGCGCGTTGGATTATACGCGAGGACTGTAACGACGCGCAAAATCGGGCTCGTTGGAAAAGGCCGCGGTCCTCGCGAAAGGTCCAGACGAAAAAAAGACGCACACCGCAGCCAGGGCGATGTGCGCTTTAGGTGGGGCCAACCAACGGCCTACCGGAAAGCGTCAAGCGAGCTAATCGGACTGTTTGCCAGCGTGATCACTGTCTTGCGCAAATGCTTGTTGTTTTGCATCTTGCGCGCGGCCGCCGTGAGCAGTTCCTCGGTTGTTTCGCCCTCCTCAGGGTAACAGGCCACACCGATGCTGAGACCCAATTGCACCACTGTTCCCGTGCGCACTGAAAACTTCTGTTCTTCTACCGCATTCCGGATCCGCTCACCAATATCGGAAGCCATGTGGGTGGAGGCCATCGGCATGATGGCGACAAACTCATCTCCGGCATAGCGAGTGAGAATATCCATTTGCCTTAGTTCTTTTCTGATCACCGCGGCAGCACTGGCGAGCACGCGGTCTCCAATGGCGTGCCCATATTCATCATTGATGGCTTTGAAGTCATCAATATCCATGCTAACCACTGCCAGCGATTCATTAGCCATACGCTGACACTCCGCGATCCGCTGCTCCAGCATCATGTAAAAACCGCGAGCATTTGGGAGTTCAGTGAGCGGATCGGTGAGAGCACTCTGCTTTGTCTTCTCAAAGGTGAGAGCATTGTTGAGAGCGCTGGACGCGTGTTGGCAAACGGACTCGAGCAAACGCACGTGTTCCGTTGTGTAGGAGGTTCTGCTCTTGGAATAAAGCGTGATCGCGCCAAAAGCTCCATCTTCGCGAAGCAAAGGTGAAACTAGTACCCCGCGATAATTCTTGGCAACGTCCTCAGGTACTCCAACCAGATCAAGCTCCGGCGACGCGTTACACATCGAGCGGGAATTCGCGATAACCCACCCGGTTATACCTTCGCCAACCGTCATGCGACGGAATCTAAAAACGTCGGCATCTTCGCCGGCTACATGGGCGGCCATCGCTTTCCCTGATTTGTCGTCAACGATAAAGATGATGCAGGCATCGAACGGCACGATTGCCCGCAGTTTGTTGGAAACGAGACTGACGGTATCGTTAAGATTCAAGGAGGAACCAATCGTCTGCGCGATTTCGTGCAAGGCAAAAACCTCCCGTTGTGCCTCGGTGATCGATCTGAAACCAGCATCGTTGCTTCCCGGTGTGCCAAGTAAGTTAGATGCAAGACCGGCATCCGGTTTTGTTTTGGTTAAATAGTCGTGAACGGCGGTTTCGGACTCGACCTGTTCTTGAATGTCTTCCGCTGCGATTAAGTGGTCAAACTCCAAGACGTGCTCTATAAACACGTCCACAACTCGCGGGTCAAAAGCAGTGGTTGACATGCTTCTCAAGAGGGTAAGGGATTCCTCTCGTGTCATGCCCTTGCGGTAGGGCCGATCACAGCGCGTCGCATCGTAGAAATCGACGACTGATATGATCCGCGCCACCAGCGGAATCGCCTCACCTCTGAGGCCTTTCGGGTAACCACTGCCATCCCACTTCTCATGGTGGTAGCGAACGATGTCTTCAACGGGATAAGGGAAACTAACGCGTCTGAGAATGTCTCCGCCTACAGTCGGGTGGATCTTCATCTTCGCAAACTCAGCCTCGGTTAACTTGCCCGGTTTGTTAAGAATGTATTCTGGCACTGCGAGCTTGCCTATGTCATGAAGCAGTGCGCCGGCAAAAAGAGCTTGCAACTCGTTGCCACCGACATCAAACAGTTTGCCCATTTCTGAGGCGTAGATTTGTGTACGACGAACATGACCATGAGTCGTTTGGTCCTTGGCGTCGATCGCAATGGCCAACGACTCAATCGTGTTCATGTGAATGGTTGCCATTTCCTCGATATGCTTGCGCTGTTCGGCTTCCGCGAGTCGTACTTCGTTGAGGCGCTTCTCATTGAACCTGTAAAGCAGGTGCACCAGGCCGGTAATCAGCAAACCGAGAAAGATGAACGGCAGTCCCGCTCCGTTCAATGCAGAATAAAAGAGCACGGCGGAAGCGGCTCCAGCAACTTGAGTGGTTAAAGTCCAGACAATGCTTTCCTGAGAAGGAAGGACGCGAGGCTTGCCGGCGACCACGTTAAGAAAATAAACCGTAGCCAACGTACTCAAGGAGTATTGCAGGACTGCGAGCACGCAAAGTGGAACCAGCAATGCATTCACCGGGAGGGTCTGGCCCGCGTTCAGAACACTGCCGGGCGCGAAGATAGTCACCAGATAGCCGTAACATGATGCGGAAATGAAAGTCGAGATGATCGCGATGACCGTTGTGAAGAGAGATTCTTTTCTGCTCGGGAGTCCGTAGGTTGAAACTAGCCCCACGATGGCGGCCAGCAGGGTAGCTGGACCTGCGGTAATTGTGGGCGGCGCGGCATAAAGAATTATTGCCAGAAAGACCAGCGCGTCTGCGACTGACTTCCTACTCTGACTAACACCAACCGTGTTTGTGATCGAAACGGTGAAGCGACTGGCAGCGAGGGTTAGTCCCAACAGCACCAGCCAGGATAGGAGACCTGCACTGGTCAGGATTGGCAATCTCACGGTTGAGATCAGTGCGGAACAAAGGAGTATCGACCCGATTGCGAAGACGATAATCAAGAACACCTTGCTTTTCCAGGTTCGCTTGTCAGTCATTCGATTGGATGCCCTGTGACCGGCCCGGCTTAAATTGAAGCTTTTGAACTAGCGGATGACTCAGGATTGAGGTCCGTTGGATGCCAGCCACGGTTGACCCTTGGCCAACCTTGTTTAGCAGTGCTAACGATAGCTTTTTGAGTAGGTTGCGTCAAGGTCCAATCAGCCTGATAGCTGTCCTAGGTTAAATTCGCCTCGGCAGGTCTCGCAGCAATTGTGTGGCCAATTCATTGGGATCTGTGGTTGGATTTAAGCAGGTGAAGTCTTCACACACATAGGCGGTGGCTTTTCCATGTATTTGCGGGCGATTGCGGAGCAGTGGAACAAGCTCGTCGGGCTTTGGATCTCCCGGGGAAGCTTGCGCTACAACCTTGTTGGGCAAATACCGGCTCCAGATTTTGTCGCGCAGCTCCCGGGTGTCTGGTAAATTCGGGTCTCCGATCAAGGCAATCTCTTTTGGTCGGCCGACGTAGAAATCGAAGGCACACAGCAAGCGGCCAAAGCCCGAGGGGTATCTTTGGATCGTAGAAACCATTAATCGCAATATGGTAGCGGCGCGTCTTTGGTAGTCGGTGTTGTCGGTTAAGAGTCCCATCCGCAGTAGCACCTCCGCTGCCACTGAATTTCCGGAGGGGGTTGCGTTATCGAAAAAGTCTTTGGAACGAACAATGAGATCTTCATGGCTGCGACCAGTGTAGAAAAAGCCACCCTCCTGATCGTCCCAAAACTCGGCGATCATCGTTTCCGTCAAGCTTTGCGCTTCTTCAAGCCAATGACGTTCTCCGCTCGTTTCAAACAGCGTCACCAGTCCCTCGATGAAGAACGCGTAGTCTTCCAGATAGGCGTTGAGTTTTGCGTCCCCATTCTTGTAAGTTCTAAGTAGCAGTCCGTCCCGGTGCAGGTTATCGAGCACGAACTGAGCGTTCCGCTTCGCCACGTCCATATAGTCGGAGCGTTTTAGGATTGCTGCCGCTTCTGAAAAGGCGGCGAGCATCAAACCATTCCAGGCAGTCAGGACTTTTTCGTCGCGGTCGGGCTTCACTCGCTTTTCTCGAGCGGCAAACAACAATTTGCGGCTGCTTTCAAGACTTTCGGAGAGTTCCTCAGCCGTCACATTCGCCAGGGCGGCCACTTCTTGCAAATCACGCGTGATGTTGAGGATGTTTTCGCCTTCGAAGTTTCCGGCGACGCTAACGTTGAAGTACTCCGCGAAAATATCTGCGTCTCGTTCGCCTAGCAACCGTTTGATTTCATCTTTGGTCCAGACAAAGAACTTTCCCTCGATGCCTTCAGAGTCTGCATCCTGCGTTGAATAAAAGCCTCCGGTTGAGTCTGTCATTTCCCGAACGACGTAATCCAAAATCCCTTCCGCGACAACCCGCGTTGCCGCATCCTGATTGACCTGGTAACAATGAAGATAGAGGCGGGCCAGCAGGGCGTTGTCGTAAAGCATTTTCTCAAAGTGTGGCACCAGCCAGCGTGCATCTGTAGCGTATCGATGAAAGCCACCGCCTAGTTGATCGTAAATGCCGCCTTCGGCCATCTTGCGGCAAGTGAACCGAACTATGTCTAACGCCCGCTGGTCGCCAGTGCGGTAATAAGTGTGCAGGAGAAACTCAAGACTCATGGCCGGGGGAAACTTTGGCGCTCCACCAAAGCCGCCGTGCGTTGAATCGTAGTTCTTGACAATCCCGCGATAGGCGGCGTCCAACAGTTCGATCGAAATCAGTTCGCTCGACTCAGAACCAGTCGCCGGGCGTTTCAACTCGCTGAGAACTAAGGCAGCGGTTTCTTGAATATCCTCGGGCCGTTCACGGAAGGCGTCGGCGACGCTAATGAGCACGCGTGGAAAGCCCGGCATATTGTAGCGGTCGTCAGGAGGGAAGTAGGTGCCGGCGTAGAAGGGAACGCAATCGGGCGTCAGGAAAACTGTCATGGGCCAACCGCCGTGATGGGTCATCATCTGCACGGCGCTCATATAAATCTGATCGAGGTCTGGTCTTTCCTCACGATCAACCTTGATGTTCACGAAGTTCTCGTTCATCAATTGGGCAATCGCTTCGTTTTCGAAAGACTCATGCTCCATCACATGACACCAGTGACACGCGGAATAGCCGATGCTTAACAAGATCGGCTTTTGTTCGCGGCGCGCTGTCTCGAGCGCTACCTGGCCCCAGGGAAACCAATCCACAGGATTGTGCGCGTGCTGCAGCAGGTACGGACTGGTCTCGTTGATAAGGTGGTTCGTGAATGCGTGTTCAGGCACTTGAATGCGCTCAACTTCTTTAACGGTTTCTGCTCACAGTTTGTCCCAAAAAGGTCGAAGTTACAAACGAGTAACTTTGCCCGCTTGAAGGTAAGCAGGTCATACCCACATGCAAGACTAAGATTGATCGTTCGTTATCCTGGTGTAGTCCTTGAACCAATACGGAGTTTGCTAGGTCCACGCATTACCTGGATAACGTTGATGCAGCAAGTCCTAAGCTGCCTTGGACCATCTGCCCGACTGGGCAAATGAAGTCGACTTTCTCAGGTCGCTCCCAGACCCCGAGAATTGTCGAGGGAAGATGTGCTAGTCCCACTAAGGGAGGGGGAGCCTTCGCAAGCGCTTGTGCCTGCTCGCGCCTTTGCAAGCGGAACGACGCGATAAAGAAGAGAGAAGCGGCAGACAGGCTAATCAAGCCGAGCCGAAGTTGGCGGCTGGGAAGTTTCTGCATAGCTTAAGCGAGGCAGCCTAACCTCAGCCGGTTGAGGAAAGTATGCGACTCTTTTTTGAGTGCGGCCGCTTTGGTCGGCGGCGGCTCGACGTCGCAACTGCAAAGTATTCACCTTCACCTGATCGCGAGACGCCGCGACCAGGAAAAGCGGTCACAGGTCACGCACTCCAAGGAGTTGTGTGCTGCAAGATCTTGCCCTACCTTTCGGTTTGTCGCCGCCTATTTGCTATACTCCGGCCAGACTGAATGGTGATTCATTTTAGGAAATTTTTTGGTGAACAGGATCAATTGATGGAACGTGAAACGTTAGAAATGGATGTGGTTTTTGTCGGCGCCGGCCCGGCAAACTTGAGCGGCGCCTTTCATCTCGCTCGCCTGATCAAGACTCATAACGCGGCGGTGGCGAGCGGCCAGCGTCAGGGCGAAGCGCTGGAAGAAATTGAGATCGGCGTCATCGAGAAAGGCGCTGCGGTAGGCGCGCACATTCTTTCCGGCGCGGTGATGGACCCGCGCGCGCT
Source organism: Acidobacteriota bacterium (assembly GCA_040002755.1). Lineage (GTDB taxonomy): Bacteria > Acidobacteriota > Blastocatellia > Pyrinomonadales > Pyrinomonadaceae > PSRF01. The sequence goes on from JBDUDV010000010.1 coordinate 21,970, forward strand.
CAAAGAATTGATGCCGGACTTTGTCGAGCAAGGTGCGCCGCTAGAGTCACCCGTTAACGAAGACTACTTCCTTTACCTGACGAAGACCCGCGCAATCCGTTCTCCGATTACGCCTCCGCCGCTGAAGAACCACGGCTACTACATTGTGTCGCTGAATCGTCTCACCGCCTGGCTCGGCGAGAAGTGTGAAGAAGTGGGCGTGAATATCTTTCCGGAGTTTCCGGGCGCTGAGGTGCTTTACGACGAGAACGACGCGGTGGTGGGTGTGCGCACCGGCGACAAGGGCATTGATAAAGAAGGGAAGCGGAAGCCTAACTTCGAGCCGGGCGTTGATTTAATGGCGAAGGTCACTGTGCTGGGAGAAGGACCGCGCGGTTCGTTAACAAAGCAACTGGTCCAGCGTCTCGGTCTTGACGCCGGACGCGAGCCGCAGGTTTATAGCATCGGCGTGAAGGAGCTTTGGGAGTTGCCCGACGATCGCTACCCCGCCGGCCGCGTAACGCACACCTTAGGTTTTCCGTCCGACACGCAAACGTATGGCGGCGGCTGGATCTACGGCATGCAGAACCGAATTCTAAACATCGGATACGTTACGGGGCTGGACTACAAGGACCCGCTCCTTGATCCACACGCAGAGTTTCAGCGTTTCAAGCAACATCCGTATCTTACGAAGCTGCTCGCAGGGGGCAAGATGATTCGCTACGGCGCGAAGACGATCGCAGCGGGCGGCTATTTTGCGATGCCGCAGATCTACGCGGACGGAGTGTTACTTGTTGGTGACTGCGCCGGGTTTCTCAATTCGCAGCGGCTGAAGGGAATTCATTCCGCGATCAAAAGCGGAATGCTCGCAGCGGAAACGATCTTCGAGGCTCTCATTTCACAGGACTATTCAGCGAAACAGTTGCAGCGCTACGAGCAACTGGTTAACGAGAGTTGGATTATTCCGGAGTTGCGCAAGGTCAGAAATTTTCACGCCGGGTTCAAGCATGGCCGTTGGTTGGGAATCATGAACACCGGGTTTCAGTTCATCACCGGCGGCCGCGCGTGGGGTTTGTTTGATCGTAGCAAAGCGGAAGCCGGCCATGCGGAGATGAAGAAGCTCTCGGACTACGGATATCGCGGCGACAATATCGAACAGCGCTACCAGGGCCTCAAGTTTGACGGCAAGATCGCCTTCAATAAGTTAACCGACGTTTACCACGCTGCTGTCGGACACAGTGAAGATCAGCCGAGCCATCTGCATGTGCTCGACACAAATATTTGTGCGACGCGATGCGCTGAGGAGTATGGCAATCCCTGCCAACGGTTTTGTCCGGCTGCGGTTTACGAAATGGTGGACGATGCTGCGAACGGCAGGCGCAAGTTGCAGGTCAACTTTTCAAACTGCGTGCACTGCAAGACCTGCGACATCATGGACCCGTACCAGATTATTAACTGGGTGACGCCGGAGGGCGGCGGCGGGCCCGACTACAAAGGAATGTGAGTCTTAATCCTCTTTATCAGTCTTACTAAAGTTAACGCGGCCTTGCATCACCTCTTCCAAAGCAATGCGTGTGTTCTTATGCTTCAAAGTGTCGATTTCAATTCGGGGACGGGCGCCGCGTTGGAGTTGTTTGCTTCTTTCGGCGGCCAGAATTATCAGGCGATACTTCGAGTCGATTTCCGGCGTAGCAGTCTCTTCTGCGGTTGCTTGATTTTCTTCTGTTAAAGGCATTAGTGTTTGTTGCTCCTTGCGTGAAGTATTAATGTTTTATTAGAACAATCATTCCGGCGTAAGTCTACCCTGATTGAGAGTCTGGTATTTGTTCTGCGGTAAAGGCTTCGACAACGCGCCGCACCTTCGTTTCCTGTCGGCTGAGACGCGCCCTTTCCGCATGAACTATCGCGGTCATTTGATTAACGGCACAATCCAAATCGTCATTCAGAATCACATACTGAAAAGCCGAGTAGTCCTTCAGTTCCATGGGCGCATTGCGTAAGCGCAAGTCAAGTTCCGCTGCTGAATCGGTGCCGCGCGCCTGCAAGCGCTGTTTCAAGACCTCAAACGATGGCGGCAGGATAAATATGCTAACTGAATCCGCCATTAGCGCGCGCACACTGGCCGCGCCCTGCACATCTACTTCGAGAATGATGTCGCGGCCTTCGGAAATTTCGCGAACCACCTGCTGTTGTGACGTGCCGTAGAGTTTGCTGTGAACGTGGGCCCATTCAAGAAAATCGCCCGCAGCAACCATCGATTCGAACATCTCAGTATCTACGAAGAAGTACTCGCGCCCATTCTGCTCGCCGTTGCGCGGCGCGCGAGTGGTGAACGAAACGGAGTAGCTAAGGTTCGGCACCTGCTGCAACACGCGCTGAATCAGCGTTCCCTTGCCGCCGCCTGACGGTGAGCTGACGACAAACAGGATGCCGCGCCCTTCGTTCGTCTCGGTGGCAAGGGTGGTTTCGTTAGTCTCGAGACGGTGCTCGTGTGGCTCACTCGACATTCTGGACCTGTTCGCGAATCTTCTCGACTTCAGCTTTGATTGCAAGCGCTGCTTCTTTAATAGCCAGATCGGTTGATTTTGACAACGTTGTATTGGCTTCACGGTTGAGTTCCTGCAGCAAGAAATCCAGCATCTTCCCGGTCTCGCCTGACGAACTCATTGCTTCACGAAACTGCGCCAGGTGACTATGCAGTCGCACCATCTCTTCGCTTACATCACTGCGATCGGAAAGATAAGCGACTTCCTGGGCCAACCTTCCCGGATCGATCTCCACGAGCTGACCATTGCGGTTGAGTAGTTCGCCGATACGCTTTTGCAAGCGCGCGCGATACGCGTCAACCAATCCGGCCGCCGCGTTTTCAATGACGGGCACGAGCTTCTCTATCTTGTCGATCCGCTCAGCCATTTCCAGGCGCAGCGTTTCGCCTTCCTGCGCTCGCATCTTCTCAAGCTGATCAAGCGCCTCGGCTAACGCTTTTTCGATCCCTGCAACTACATCGTCGCTGAGTCCGTCGCGCGCCGGCTGCAGTGCGCCCGGCAGACGCGCCAGCACGTTGATGTCCAGTTCACCGCCAATAGTAAACTCTTTCTGCATGTCGCGCAGGGCACTGACGTAGCCGGCAATCAACGGTCGGTTGATCTCATACGCAGTCTGCGATGTCTTTTCGAAATTGATGTTTACGTCAACTCGTCCGCGCGAAAGCCGCGTGCTTATCTGACGCTTGATGACCGGCTCGAGCGACGACAACTCACCGCTAAGGCGCAGATGGACGTCGAGAAAACGATTGTTGACAGTCTTCAGATCAACAGACACTGCGAAGGTCTCGCCGTCTGCCGATCCACGTCCATATCCGGTCATTGATTTCATAGTTTTATAAGTTTTGAGTTATCCGCTTAGATCTTGAGCAAGAATTCGATTTGCCATTTTCCATTTGGCATTTGCCATGTCTCATTTGGAATGAGCAACATGCATCCGCGACGCAATGACAAATGAAAACTTTCTTTTGCTCACAACCATTGAGGACAACTAGCTGCTAACCAGGGATTCCGCTTCGTCCGCAAACTGCAACTCATACAACTTTCGATACTGGCCACCCTTCGCCAGCAATTCCGCATGGCTTCCTATTTCCGTTATCCGTCCGCTCTCCATGACCACGATTGTGTTGGCGCGCCGAATCGTTGACAGGCGGTGCGCAATAACAACAGTCGTGCGGTTGCGTACTAAGTGCGCGATGGCCTGTTGGACGAACCGTTCCGACTCGGCATCCAGCGCCGAAGTGGCTTCATCGAGAATTAGCACTGGAGCATCAACCAGCAGCGCCCGCGCAATCGCGAGTCGTTGTCGCTGACCGCCCGATAGAAACGTGCCGCGTTCGCCGACGATGGTTTCATATTTGTTCGGCAGTTCCATAATGAAGTCGTGGGCGAACGCGATGCGCGCCGCTTCTTCGATCTCTGTCTTGGTGGCGTCGGGTTTTCCGTAGGCAATGTTGTGGCGGACAGTATCGTTGAAGAGCACCGTCTCCTGAGTGACTAGAGCTACTTGCCGGCGCAGACTGGAAATCTTAGCGTCGCGAAGATCGATGCCGTCCCAAAAGACGCCGCCGGAAACTGGATCATGAAAGCGCGGCAGCAGCTTTGTCAGCGTCGACTTCCCACCGCCCGACTCACCTACCAGCGCCACCATCGCTCCCGCCGGAATCTCCAGGCTCACGTCGCGCAGCACCGAGCGCTCTTCGTTAGCATAGCCAAAGGAAACGTTACGCAACTCAATCGTTCGCACCAGCGCCGAGAGTTCGCGCGCGTCCGGCTTTTCCCTGAGCTCGGCATGTTCATCCATGATTTCCCAAACGTCTTGAGCCGCCGCGAGCGCCTGTTCCATGCTGTTCTGCAAACGCGATAGCTTGCGCATCGGGTCGTAACTGCGAAACAGAAAAAAGAGGAACGTAGCAAACTGCGCGATATTCATATGGCCGGAAACAATCTCACGCTGCCCAAAGAACAACAGGACGGCGATGAAGACGACGCCGATCATTTCAATCACTGGCGGCGCAAATCCGGAAATTCTCGCAGTCCTTAAATTAGCCCGCACGATTCGCTGGGCCACCTTGGTGAAGCGGGCCGACTCGCGCGGCTCGCCGCGATAGGCCTTCACAATCGTTTGGTTTGACAACGCTTCTTGCGCGGTATCGGTCAGTTCCTTGTTTCCTTCAAAACTTTCACGTGAGAGGTTGCGCAGTGCCGTGCCAAAACGCGCAGTGAGTATGGCAACAACGGGCGCGATTAAGAGCGACCCGAGCGTCAGTCGCCAACTGTAGTAGAACGAAGCAGTGAGAAACGCGATCAGCATGAAACTCTCGCGAAGCATGTCTCGCAAGGTGCTGGTCACTGCCACCTCGATTGCTGCGGCACTGGTCACGAGACGCGACACGAGATAATTCGTGCGATGACGTTCAAAGAAGCTTGCTGACTGATTGAGCAGGTGGCTGTACAGATCCTGCCGCAGTTTCAACACGGCAGACTGCCCGACGCGGGCCATCAGGAAAGTTGAAAAGTATTCCGCAACGCCCTTGGCGAGCGTGAAAGCTATCAGCAGGAGCGAAATTGTTTTCCACGCTGCCAGACCGGAGTCAGGAATCAGATGTTGGAGACCGAAGAGAGTTTGCGTTCGTTGGCCACTTCCCTTGGCGAGCGCCTGATCGAAGATAGGTACGATCAGCGAACCAGTTGCGATTTCGAGCAGACTCATCAGGAACATCGCAAACGTCGCCAGGGCGAACGTTCCGCGGTGAGGCTTGATGTATCGAAGGAGTCTCTTAAGATCGCGCATCGGCAGTTCGGATTACTAGTGGCGAAAGTCCTGATCAGTCCGTGGAGGGTTGGAAAACGGTTGAAAATCTAAAGGAAAACTATACGTACCGCCGCGCGATTGCGTCAAGGATGGAGAAATGGACAAGGTTGCTGGGTAGGCTGGTTGAGCAGTATTCCAGACCTCGCGTTTCCGAGCTGAAGTTAACATTTCTAGTCGCGGCGCATCATGCCATGATCTTATCGAGTCCTCTGACTAGCCCAACGTGGTCCTTCACTTTGCGAATCGCTAAGAGAGTGCCTGCGATGTATGGCTCGGCGCCGCTCCCGGCATCGTGACGGATGCTAAGCCGTTCATCCCGGGCACCAAAGATTGCTTCAACACTGATAACGAAACCCGGAAGACGAATCGAGTGGACCTGCGATCCGTTTAGGGTTGTGCCGCGACTTTCTTTCGCGCCAATTGTTTCGCTGATCGCATGGGTAGCTTCAGGCTGTCTGACTTCTGAAAGTCGAAAGGCCAATTCGCGTGCGGTGCCGCTCGGCGCATCCTTCTTCGCGTCTGAGGCGTAGTCGATAATCTCCCAATGGGACAAATACTTCGCCGCTTCGCAAGCGAACCGTTGTAATAACACCGCCGTAATCGCGAAGTTGCCGGCCGCGATTACCCCGACGTTGTGATCCAGGGCAGCCTGGTTGATTTCAGCAAAGTCTTCATCCGTTAAACCGGAAGAACCAATCACCACATGAACACCTTTGCGGATTGCCGTCATCACGTTGGCTTTCACAGCTTCGGCATTCGTGTAATCAACTAAGACGTCGGTCGGCGTTTTGAGCGCCTCCTCGACTGAACCGCTAACGATCAGATCAAGTCTCTGGTCGCCAGCAACATCTTCCAGGTTCTCGCCTTTATGCGTTCGAGAGACAGCTCCCACCAGCATCAAATCGTCTGTTTCAGCGACAGTTATAGACAGAGGCTTTCCGATCCAACCGGTAGCTCCGGCGATGCAAACATTCAGTTTCATAATCGCAAACTCTATCAACTTGTAAATTTGCTCGCTAGCTCAGATTTTCTCAGTGCCACCTCTATGACCTCGGTGTCTTCTGGGTGATTTAAGGCGGCTAAATCCACCACAGAGACACAGAGAAATACAAACGTGTCACAGAGAAGTAGGAATCGGACAAGTCGTGCCAAGTTTTCTTAGACCACAGTGTCGAAACTACGCTATACTTCCCAGCGATATTCCCCAATCACTTTTAAGGACTGACGAACTTGGGACAGCCATCACAAGTAGCGAGCAAGTACGCCGGAAAACAACTTCTGATTGTCGACGACGAAACCGACATGCGGCTGTTGCTGGCGGAGTATTTTCGCCGGCTCGGCTTCCAGGTTGAGGAGCGCGATGGCGGCACGGCGGCGCTGGAGCCCGCCAGCAGCGGCAGGTTTGATTGCTTCATTTTCGACGTTTCGATGGCGGGGATGTCTGGTTTCGAACTGCTAAAACGCGTCAGGGAACGAGGCGTGCAAACGCCGGCGCTTTTCCTGACCGCCCACGATGCGCTGGACTACAAAGTGGCCGGCTACGAAGCGGGCGCTGATGACTATCTCGCCAAGCCCTTCAGTCCCCGCGAGCTGGAACTTCGCGTCGAAGCTCTACTAAGACGCACGACCAAAATTCAGACGGAATCGGATGGCGATCGGGTACAGGTCGGTGGGCTCGTAATCGATAAGCGTCGCCACGAGGTAATCAGGGAAGGCGCTCGCATCGATCTTACGCCGCTCGAGTTTCAGATTTTGGAATTGCTCGCCTCCGAACCCGGACGTGCCTGGTCACGCAATGACTTGCTCGACCGGGTTTGGAGCACGGAATATGAAGGCTACCAGCGCAACATTGACCCACACATCAATCGACTGCGAAAGAAACTGGAGGCGGATCCGAAGAATCCCCACTACGTGCTTACGGTTCGTGGCGTCGGCTACAAACTAAACGAAGCCCCCTGAGTTCAGGATTTTCAACCAGTGTTATCAAATCCCGCTAAAACAAAATTCGCTCAATTAGGAAAACTTGCGACTAGTTCTGTTTCTGGCTGCAATTCTGGTTGCGCCTTGTGGTTCGCTGACCGCACGCGCGCAGCAAATAACGGAACACGAAATTGCTTCCCCGGTTACCATGCGGTGGCAGCGACAAAAAGGCGTTAACAAGTACCGGATGCAGATTGCAGCCGATGAGAAATTTCAGAACGTGTTTCTTGATCGACGTGTCATCGGCGATCGTGAGGTTGTAAGCGAGCTCGCTCCAGGCTACTACTACTGGCGGGTCGCGCCGGCCGAATCGATGGTAGGCGAGTTTTCCAAACCGGTACGATCTTTCATTTCAGGTGGAACGGTCATTCCCCTGACGCTTCCCGGTCGTACGACGCGCTCACATTCCCTAGCGCCCATCACGGGGCGCAAAGTTCGATCCCAGCTCTTCCGTTGAAAAGGTAATGAAATGTGGTTTGCTTTCACGATATTGATGGCCTTGTGGTTTGTTCTGAAGTTTCTGATGCATAAGGGTGGGTATGTTCACATCATACTCATCGGCGCCATTGCGATCGGTGTTGTGCAACTGATGGTGGAACGAAAGAATCGATATCACAAGGCCGCGGATCAATAATTCCCGGTTGAAAAACGCCGTTCGCTCCAATCCCACCAGCCAATCAGCTTGACCCTGCTCCTACCGTTCGGCAACAATAAAAGCCGTTGTCGCATCAACTAAACGAGGCTTTCCCGCATCGGCGGATATTTAGTTTTAACTTTTCACAAGGAGCTGTTTTATGTCTTCTCGTCCCGTCTTCGCGCGAACTGCTATTTTGACGCTTCTGGCATGCATTACCGTTTGTGCCGGAGCAATTTTTGCGCAAAGCGATGCTCCGCGTCGCACCGTCGCTGTTACTTACCCGCTTGACGAGACAGTTGTAGTCAAGTTTCGCGGCACTACGTTATTGCCGCGATTGAAGGGCGAAGCGAAGGTGAAACGTGCCGGTCGCCGGGGCACCCGAGTTGAACTTGCAATTGACAACTTGCCGCGCGCCAACGAGCTCGGCGGAATCTACACGACCTTTATCCTTTGGGCCATCTCGCCGAGCGGCGCTGTTGATAACCTGGGAGAAATAAAAAGAGGCGGCAGCGCCTATATCGCTTCCAAGCTGGACGTCACTACGCCGCTGCAGAGCTTCGCGCTGATCGTGACTGCCGAACCTCATTTTCTAATGAAGGTTCCGAGCCGGATGGTGGTGCTTGAAAACATAGCGCCCTTGCGTCCCGGCAAGAGTCAGATTGAAACCGTTAACGTGCAGTACATCGGAAACTCCAGCGACTATTTCCGAGACCCACGCGTTCCTGAGATCGCCTCCACTGATTACAAAGACCTGCCGGTCTCCTTGCTTGGCGCACGTCAGGCCATCAACCTCGCCCGCTACGCCGGTGGTCCACAGGATGCGCCCCAGGAAATGCAACAAGCCGAAGATCTGTTGTTAATCGCCGAAAAAGCCCTGAGGTTTAATGAGCCCACCGCTGACGTGGATACGAAGGCACGCAAGGCTACTGAGTTTGGCGTGAAGGCGGAAGAGGTTGCGGCTGTACGGAAGGCGGCGCGCTTGCGACGTGACGATACTCAACGCCGTGACGAGGAACTGCGCTCCGCGGAGAAAACGGCAGATTCAGCGCAGCGAGAGATGGCGCAACTTCGTGCGGACCTCGATCGCGAACAACGCGCTCGCGAGTCAGCGGAAAGGGATGCCGAAACTGCAAACGACCAGTTGCGTGAGCAGCGCAGCGAAGTAGCGCGCCTGCGCGATGAACTGCAGACCGTGCGCTCGGAAGGCGAAGCGGCCAAGATCAATCTGGCGCGCCTCGAAGGTGCGAAGAAAGCAGAAGATGATCGCCACGACGCCGAAGCACGCGAGCAACAGAGACGCGCCACCGAAGCAACTTTGAGACAGGCGCTGGCCAAGTATGGGACCGTGAAGGAGACGTCGCGAGGTTTTCAGTTGTTGTTGCCAGAGTCGATTTGGAGTGGCCCGCGTGCTGCGACGTTGGTTTCGGCGGCAGCCGCAAAACTCGAACCGCTCGCTGCGTTGCTCGCAAGTAATCCTAACTACCAGATCGTGATCGAAACCTACACCGACAGCAAAGGCGACGAGGTATCTTTGCAGCAACTTACGCAGGACCGCGCGCGCCAGTTGTCAGATCGTTTCCAGGCGGCTGGAGTTGATGCATCTCGGGTACAAGCAAACGGCATGGGCGCGGCCAATCCGCTGGCGGCAAACAGCACGCTGAACGGCCGCGCAAAGAACCGGCGGACGGAGATTACGTTCACGGTACAACCCGCGTCAGTGAGCAGAACGCAGTGAGCGGACGGCCGAGGCAGGACATCGCGAACCCCTCGGTGCGCCTGAATGACAAATGAAAAATGACAAGTGGAAAATCTGATTTGTCATTTCTCATTTGATATTTTCATTCAAGACAAACTACCTGCTTCCTGCCGTTTGCTCCTGCCTACTGAAGATGTCCCCACTAGAAGTCTTACAACTCGTCGGCTACTCAATTGGCGCAACTTTACCGCTATGGATGGGAATTCAACTCATTTCCCGTCGCCGCCGTCTGAGTCCGATTGAACGTGTACTCGTCGCTCTCGCGCTGAGCATGTGCGGCTGGCACAGCAGTAACCTGGTCATCACTTTGCATGGGCTCTTTGGATTTGGTTACAGCCCGCGTGTCGTAAACGTGCTGCGATTGGCCGACACCATCGCAGTCATCTGCATCACCTTCTGTTACTCGTTTCTGCTTCACGCTCACATCCATCTTTGGGCCAGCGCCGACGAGCGAACGCTGAAACGAAGCGAGCAGATCAGGATCTTTCTTTCATACGTCCCCACGCTTGGTCTGCCGTTCGCCATCTACAAGATTTGGACGCACCAGTACGCGCCGATGCTGCAACGGACTCACAAGCTGGTGATTCCCATGGCGATCTGGATTACATACGTGTTGGGCTTCATCGCCATTACCGAATTGCTGATTGCGAAGAAGAGCAGAAATATCAGCGAACAACGAATCATGCGCACGCTCGCGGCTTCGTTTGTGTTCATTGGCATTGTGATTCTTGCCGCGCTCGCGCTGGGTCTGGGCGAGGGCACGCAACTCGGCCTGTACCTGAAGACTCTGGCAAACCTCGGATCGCTACTCCCCTCGGCCCTGCTTGCTTACTACATCTATCGCTACCGCTATCTGGAATTAATCATCGAAGAGAGTTTGATCGTGGCGACGTTTGCGGCGGTCGTACTCACAATCTACATCTACGGCATACGTACAATTGGCGACTGGGTGACCTCGCGTTACGGCGTGCGCGCCGGAGTCGTAGAGGCGCTGCTGATACTTGCTCTAGCACTGGCGGCAGCTCCGCTCAGAAGCTGGTTGGCACGGCGGTTCCACAAGTTGTTTGAACGCGAAGCCGCGCTCTATCGTCAAATTGTTTCACGAATCAGTTTGCACACGGGGCAGTATCAACAGTTGCCGGATCTGCTTGATTTCGTTGAGCAACAAACGGCCAGCGCGCTGAAACTGCGACGGGTGGCGATCGTGGTCAGCGATCATTCGGGTGTGGAACTCGCGGAAAATGGCGCGCATCAGAATGGAGCAGAAGTTTCATCGCCAGGCAGTGATTCGGTTTCAACCGATACATGGGTTGCGGACTTACTTCAAATATCAAGCAGTAACAATTGGGCGCCAGTAGAAGGCAGTCGCGTGCTTGGGGCAAATGGCTACACGATTGCCTACCCGCTTCGTCGCGAAGGAAATGTATCCGGAGTCCTGCTGGTTGATGGGGCTTCGGGAAGTTTGACTGAAGACGTTCGTTCGGTGCTCGAAATACTTGCCGGGCAAGTGGCGATAGCAATCGAAGACAGCCGGTTGGCCGAAGAAAATGTGCGGCTCGAACGGAAACTTATGGAACGTGAACGCCTCGCAATCCTTGGCCAGATGGCGGCGACCGTCGCGCACGAAATAAAAAACCCACTTTCCGCGATCAAATCTATCGCCCAGGTCATGGGCGAAGACGCCGGCCTCAGCCAGGAGTACTCGCGCGATTTGAGTTTGATCGTCGGCGAAACTGACCGCTTGGGCCGAAGCGTCACGCAGCTTTTGAGTTTTGCCCGGAGAGAGTTGCCGTCTGAACTGCCCTCGCGGTCGGAGCAACTGATTCAGTCCGTCGTCCGGCTTTTTCAAGTTGGCGCAGAAAAGGACGGCATTCGTCTGACCACGAAAATCGAAAAGGATGAAGAGCTCGCTGGGGCGGCCGTTTCAGCGGTGCGGGTTGCGCTCTCCAATTTGTTGCTCAATGCGTTGCAAGCGACACCTTCTGGCGGGGAAGTAACGATCACGCAAGCTACCGATGGCGATGAACTGGTCATCCTTGTTCAGGACGGCGGTCCGGGAATACCGGACGATTTGCGTCAACGAATTTGGGAGCCATTCTTCACAACCAAACAGAGAGGCACGGGCCTGGGTCTCGCGATTGTGCGCAAGCGCATGCAGGAAGTCGGCGGTACTGCAACGCTCGATACGCGCCGCAATGGATCGGGTGGGCGATTTGAACTGCGCGTACCGTCGAAAGCTGCTCAGGAATAAGGTTTCGGCCAGTCTCGCAGGGACGAAATGTTTACAGATCACTCCTACAAAAATCTCTCCTAAGCTCCAGAGGAGCGAAACGTCCTAGCCAACTTTCGAAACATTTCCCTCCTCTGGAGCTGGTTTCACTTGCCGTTGCTTTAGCTATAGACGTCCGGCTCCTCCGGAGCTAGGGCTATTTTGACGGGCTACACAACCGGTGCTCTGCGATCATGTTTACTGTAGCTGCTTCCTCATTGGAACTTTCCATCCTCGCCAGCGTGTTAGCTTCCGATCGCTGGACCCATCACGATTGATAGATGAAGTAGTAGAGTCCATCAGCAGCGCGCGACCTGGCATGTCTGAGTCCGGTTCACGTCCGCTCTCCTCGTTTCCGAACCCTAACTTTGTGAAGGAGATACGTCTATGAGTTTGCATCGAAGTCTGCCCACGGTTGTCTTGGCAATCTTGTTTATTGGCGTCGCCGCTTGCAGCCAGCAGGTCCTGGCCCAATCATCAACTGCTGCGCAAGGCGAAAGCCGGCAGGACGAGACCAATCTCGATACGCAACTCTACTTGCTCGTCGCTACGAATCAGGATGTGGGCGATGCCAGGTTGCCTGTGGCGTTGGAGCCGGTAGTAAAACAGTTGCGCATGTCGTTGCCGTTCAAAAATTACCGGCTGGCCGCCACACTGATCAATCGCGTAAAGAACGATGGACGCTTAAACCTGAAATGGATTGGCGGACCACTAGTCTCATCGGGAGCTGTTTCCGATACTATGCCAAGCTTCAACGAGTTCAAGTTAAACAATGTGAAGCTCGTGAGAGATGCTGCCAATCAGCAGCTGGTGCGCATGGAAGGATTCGGCTTTGGCGTGAGAATTCCAGTCGTCACTGCGTCTGCCGTAGCTTCAAATGCCCCTATTGTGCCAATCATCAACTACGAGAGCACCGGACTAAACACCGATATCAGCATGCGCGAAGGTGAGCCTGTGGTTGTCGGCACACTGAATATTGGCCCATCAGGTGAAGCAATCATCCTCGTGATCTCGGTGAAGAGCACGAAATAGCCCAGGAGGCAGGAGACAGGCGCGTGAGACAGGAAAACAGCGCGGCAGGCGCAGGAGCAGGCAGCAGGAGTAAGAGAGAGAGCGTCATAACGAGTCCCTTTTTTTCCGGCAGCCTGCCCCTGCAGTCTGCCTCCTTCCTCATGGCACGCGACGCGCTAGCACAATTCACCCGTAAGGTTCTAAACTGATCTGAAAGGTGAAGAAAGACAAATTGCGATTATTGATTGTGGATGACGAGGAGGCGTCACGCTACGGCATGCGGCGCGCGCTAACGACGTTTGGGTACAGCGTTTCCGAAGCCGAGTCAGCTGAAGCTGCGCGGATACTTGTGAGGCAACAGGAACCGGACCTGTTGCTGCTTGACGTAAATCTTCCGGGGATGAGCGGCCTTGAGTTTCTGAAAGAGTTGCAGGAAGGAAGGAACTCGGACAACGAAAATCCTTCAGGTGACGCAAATGGCGGCGGTCCGCTCGTTATTATAATCACCGCACATGGCTCAGAGCGCATGGCTGTAGAGGCGGTTAAGACTGGCGCTTACGACTATCTTTCGAAGCCGTTTGAACTCGATGAACTGCGACTGGTAGTTAAGAACGCGGCCGAGACAGTCGCACTTCGCCGGGAAAATGTTTCGCTGCGACGTCGCATCGAAGCGGAGGTGTCGCAGCGCGGTGCGCTTATCGGTGAGTCGGCAGGCATGCAGCGCGTGCGCGCGATGATCGATAAAGTTGCAGAAACGGATGCGACGGTTCTGGTGCGCGGCGAATCCGGCACCGGCAAAGAGTTAGTGGCGCGTGAAGTTCACGAGCGCAACAGTGTGCGCAGCAAAGGTCCGTTTGTCGCGGTTAACTGCGCTGCGCTTCCTTCTGAACTGATCGAGTCGGAACTGTTTGGTCATGAGAAGGGAGCCTTCACCGGCGCTGCGGGGCAACGGAAGGGCAAATTCGAGCAGGCTAACGGCGGCACGCTGTTTCTCGATGAGATTGGGGACATGAGCTCCAACGTGCAGGCGAAGCTGCTGCGCGCGTTGGAAGAGAGGCAGATTGAAAGACTGGGTGGTAACGAAACAATTCGCGTCGACGTGCGCATCGTGAGCGCTACGCATCGTCCGCTCGAACAGGAGATCGCGGCTGGAAATTTTCGCGCCGATCTCTTCTATCGTCTGCGCGTTGTCACGATCGATATCCCGCCACTCCGCGAACGCCGCGAAGATATCCCGCAACTTGCCGAGACGTTTACGCGGGCTGCTGCGGAGCGTTACAACCTCCCGTTGCGGCAAGTGGGACAAAGTGCGTTGCGGAAGTTGGTTGACTACAATTGGCCGGGCAACGTTCGTGAACTGAAGAACACGATCGATCGCGCGGCCATCATGGCTGAAGGCGAAGAGCTGCGGGCGCAAGATCTGCCGGACGAAATTATGCCGAGTATGCTCCAGCCGACCGCCGCTTCGGCCGGAGATGGCGAAGGCGGCCTCGCGGTTCCGTTCACTGCCGATTTTCGCGAAGACCGGCGCGAGTTTGAGCGCCGCTACATCAGCCGTTGCCTCGAACACACCGGAGGAAATGTGACGAAGGCGGCGGAGATTTTGGGAATGCACCGCCAGTCGCTGCAACACAAACTCCGCCAGCTCGGCCTCGGCCGACGTTATGTTTCGGTTGGTAGCGACACACCGGACAATTCCGAGGAGTGAAGATTCAAGACAGGATTTACATAATTGACAGAATAGCGCTGCAAGGTTGGTTGCACCGTCATCTTGTTAAGCTTGTTAGTCCTGTCTATTGTTTTGTAAATCCGAGGAATATATGAAAGCACGCATCGACGCAATAATTCAGCGCAATCAAGCCGAGTATCTCGAACAACTAATTTCGCAAACTGATTCACTTCTGCGCGAGATGGAAAAATATGGCGGCGAGCACGGGGTTCCCAGCGCCGATCGCGAAGTAGCGCTGTTTGTCGAGATCACAGCGCGCGCGATAAACGCAAAACGCTCTCTGGAAATTGGCATGGCGATCGGCTACACGACGCTTCATCTGGCGCGCGCTGTAGGCGAGGGCGGGTTAGTGGTAACAATTGATCCAAGCGATGAGATGATTAAAGCGGCGGAAGGCTACCTCACGCGCGCAGGTGTGCGCGGTCGCGTACGCATCGAACGCGGCAAAGCGCTCGATATCATTCCGCTGCTGAACGACACGTTTGATCTGATCTTCATCGACGCGCTGAAGGAGGAATATGCTGACTACCTGCGATTGTCGTTGCCGCGTTTGCGTACTGGCGGCGTTGTTATTGTCGATAACCTGCTTTGGGGCGGGCAGGTAGCGGGTGAGATTCGCTCACCGGACCAGGAAGGTTCTACAAACGCGCTGCGCGAATTCAACAAGTACTTCGTTAACCATCCCAAGTTACTGGCCGAGGTTCTTTCAGTTGGCGATGGATTAGGTTATGCCGTGAAGATTGCTGAGTCTGGTCAGCACCGTGGGCACCGCGGACCACAAGGGCTATCTTAACCCCACGACGAGAGTCGCCGTTTAATGTCATGATCCGAAATGATAACGAAGACATCCGAAGAGAAGCCTCAAAACTTGTCGCGGCCGGCGGGCTAATCGCGTTTCGCACCGACACTTTCTACGGCCTGGGCGCCGATCCTTTCAATCCAGCAGCAATTCGGAAGATCAGAGAACTGAAGGGTAGGGAAGACCGGAAGCCCATTCTGTTGTTGATCGCAGATGTAAGCGAGGTCGATCGCTTCGTTCAGCAGTCCGCCTTTTTCAAACTGGTCGCCCGTGGTCACTGGCCGGCGCCGCTTACATTGATCGGTGTCTCGCGTCCTGAAGTTCCAACGGAGTTAACGGGAGGCACGAATAGTCTCGGCGTTCGTTTACCGGACAACGAGGACGTGCGCGCTCTGCTTCGAGCGTGCGGTGGCGCGCTGACCGCGACGAGCGCAAACGTTTCCGGACAGCCGCCCGCGCGTACCGCGGCAGAGGTAGAAAAATATTTTCCAACGGGAATCGATCTGATAGTTGATGGCGGCGAGGCGACTGCGAGCCAGCCCTCGACTGTTTTGGATGTTAGCGGATCTGATGTGCGTCTCGTTCGCGAAGGCGCGATCACCCGCAAAGACCTGAAGGAATTCTTGTAGGTGCACTTTTATGAGGGAGGTGGCAAGCGAAGCGCGACACCGCCTTCGATCTGGCAAGGGAGGCGGCACGACAAAGAACAAAAGCGCCGTCGACGCTTCACTTTGCCGGCGCATTCCAAAGGTTACTGCGCAACTGTCAGGTCTTTCATGAAGCCCCAATCGCCGCTGGCATTGACCTTTATGTTACCGACCTTCTTCTGCGCGATGACGATGTTTGCCTGATACCAGAGCGGTACAACCGGCTCGTCGCGACTCACGATCGTCTGAATTTTTGCATACAAATCCTTCGCCTTGTCACGATCAAACGTGTTCACCGCTTCATCGATGAGCGCGTCGAGTTCCTTGTTGCTGTAACGGCTGCGATTGCGAGAAGCGCGCGTCTCGGTTGGTATTTCAGAAGTGGCGAAGAGGTCCTTGAAGAAGATCGGATCCTGGTTGCCGCCGACCCACTGTCCGTAAAATATCTGAAAGTTACCGCGACGCAGTTCGTCAAACAAAGTGTTCAGTTCGGCAGTTTCGATGCTCACCGGAATACCGACGTTCTTCAGATAGTTTTGAATTACGCCCGCGTAGTTTTTGGCGGCTACACTGCTGCCGGATACTTTGAAAACGACTGGCTTTGCAAATCGCGGCTGCGGTCCATCACCGTCCGGGTCCTTGAAACCGGCCTCGTCCAACAATTTCTTCGCCAGCGCCGGATCGAATGAATAAGCCTGTCCGGCACCGTACGCCCACGACTCCTCAGGCAGAATTGAATTTGCGATTTTCCCCTGACCCAGCAGAAGGTCGCGGATCAGGCCTTCGCGATCGATGGCATGGGCAATCGCTTGCCGGACGCGAACGTCGTTGAGCGGTGGCTGGCTGCAATTCAGAGTCAACAAATTGAGATTCGACCCGGTGAACTGAAGCACCTGCAGTTTTGGATCCTGGCCCAGGAGTTTGACGGCGTCGGGCGAAAGGCTGGTCGGCAGCGGAGCAATGTCTACACGCGCTGAACGGAGTTCAGCCTGGAGCGCGTTGGTGTCAGAGATCACGCGGACGCGCACGGCGGGAAGGTGCGGTGCGCCGTCCCAGTAATCAGGATTCGCCTGAAGATCAACTACTTGCTGTGAGCTGTCATAACTGACGAACTTGAAGGGGCCGGTTCCGTTTGGACGATCTTTTTGTGTGGCGTAACTGTCTTTCGGAATGATCGCCACGGGCACCAGATTTGGGAGTAAGCCCGTCCAGGGTTTTGTGGTAGTTACAGTAAGCGTGCGCTCGTCGGGAGCTTCGACCTTCTTGATATAACTCTTCCGCTCGGCGCCTGTCCCTTCGTAAAAACTGGCAGACTTTGCGAACGTACTAGAAAAAACCAACTCGAGCGTGTACTTCGCATCGGCCGACGTGAACGGCCGGCCATCGTGAAACTTCACCCCGTCGCGCAAAATAAAAGTGTAGGTCAAGTTATCGTCAGACCGCTTCACTTCTGACGCTAACTCGCCGACGTAGTCAAACTTCTCATCTTTCTTTACGAGCGAATTGAACATCAAGGTGCGCACGCGCTCGCTGGCGGCGTCTACGGAAGGGGAGCCGATGGGATCGATGGTGCGGATGTTGTCGCCGAGGGCAATCACGAACGGACCGCCGCTGTGATTACGCCGGCAGCCCGCACCCGAGGAAGACACCACAATCAAAGCTGCCAATAACAGAGAGCCAAACTTGCTCGCGGTCATTAAATTGTTCCTCCGTATTTGTAGTTCAGCTTCTCATTGAGCTTCGTGGTTTCTTCTGAAAGTTCCCGGACTTTTTCGGCGTCAAAAGCTGCAGGCGGTTTAATGATTGACTTGATCGCGGCGATGCGTTTGAGCGAGGCGCGAACGCGATCCTTTGGCAGCTTGCCATCACGTGCAGCGCTTAGCAGCGCGTGATAACCGCTCTGAATGATGTCCGGCCGGGCGCAGATCAGCATCATGTCGTTTCCGGCGACGAACGCTCGCACCGCCGCCGCCTCGATCTCGCAGTGCTTGGCAATCGCGCCCATCTCCAGATCGTCAGTCACCACCAGATGTTGATAGCCGAGCTCACCGCGCAGAAGGTTCGTGACGATGTTATGGCTGAGCGATGCCGGTTCCAACAAACCGCCCGTCACACCTTTGGTGATGTCGATATTTGGAAAGCCGCCGTGACTTACCATCACGCAACGCACCCGGTCGTCCTTGCGCTGAAACAGTTCTATGTACGGCGCCAGATCCTGCGCCATCAGATCGTCGTGCGAAAGGCGGACCATCGGCATCTGCTCGTGGGAGTCAACTTCGCCGGCGCCGATACCAGGAAAATGTTTGAGACAACCAACAATTCCCGTTTCCTGCAAGCCACGCAGGTAGACGGTCGTGTAGCCAAGCACTTCCCCCGGTGAGCGCCCGAATGAGCGCGAGTAGAGTCCATTCGAAAGCAGATCGCGCTCGTCTGTCATGATCGACATCACCGGCGCGAAGTTCATGTTGAAGCCGAGCAGTCGCAACGCTTCCCCGGTGATTCGGCCCAGTGCTCGCGCACCGGCGAGGTCGCCGTGCTGGCGAATGGTCCGCGCCGAGGGCATGGGCGTAAAGATCTTTCGCAGCCGGTCGACGAGACCGCCCTCCTGATCCACACCAATGAGCGGAGCCGTCGGCATCATCTCCCGCACGTCGTCCAACAACTTGCGCAGTTGCGGCGCACTCTCAACGTTACGTCCAAAGATGATGATTCCGCCCGGCTTAACTTCCTCAATTAGCGCGCGGGTGTCCGCATCGAGTTCGGTACCCGCAAGACCGATGTAGAAAAACTGTCCGATTTGCTGTTCGAGCGGGAGCGACAGGAATGATTCCAATGACATAATGAAACGTGCGGGCTACCGTGGCAGTCTTGCTGCAGTCGCCCGATCAAATGATTTCAAAAACAAGATGGAACAACAGTTTTACTATAAGGCAAAACATGCCGTGGCAGCCAACGAAAAGATCTTTCCTCAGGAAGCATCAGAACTGTGGGCTCCCCAGGGCAAAAGCGGTGGTCTGAACCACATTCGCCCGATGGTTATTTATCTTTGTAACCCTAACTGGTATAACTCCCATCATGCCGCACGAAGTCACTGACAAAACAGCAATTCTTGCCGCGCTCAAGTCTCTCGAACTCACTTCCGAGCTGTTCCTCGAAGTGAATGGAAAACTGAAGAACCAAAACGATCTGGACGTCATAGTCGAAGGAAAGGCGAATGCCACCACCGGCAAGCGCGTGGGCCCTTATGTTCGCCTGCTCACCTACGACAGCGGCGAGAGAATCATGCAGCAGGGCGAGTGGGGCGGAAATACGTTTTATCTTTCAGTCAAAGGCGCGTTGGACGTCTACATCGGCGAGTCCGATGGCGAGCAGCGCAAGATCAGTAGGTTGCTGCCCGGCACCTGCTTCGGCGAAATGGCAGTGCTCGCCGGCGTTGAGCGAAACGCGACCGTTAGAGTTCCGAAGAGCGAGATAGCGGTCGTGCTTGAAGTTACCCGACCGGCGCTTCGACTGCTGAGAAAACTTCCAAAGTTTGGGCACGTGCTCGACGAAACCTATCGCAAGCATGGACTGGGTCGCGTGTTGGAAGATTTGACTGAAGCGGGCGGGAGGGGGAATGAAGCAATAGTTCGGAAACTGCGCGAGATTGGTAAGTTCATGGTCTATGGGAAACATCACGTGCTTTGCCAGGAGACCGAACCCATTCAGAACATCATTCTCATCAAGAGCGGTTGGGTCAGGCGCGTGCGTGGCGTGTCGCTCGATCCGGCGTCGGCCGGAGTTGCAGTCGGCATGGGCCAAACAATCGGCGTGGATTTTCTCGGCGCCGGAAATTGTCTTGGTCTTGAAGGTGACGACCATGGCAAGTGGAACTACAGCGCCTCGGCGATGGCCCGCATCGAAGTGCTGGAGATCCCACTGGCGCCGCTGGCAAGCGAACCGAAATTGCGCGAACAGATTGTGGCTGCCTTCGCCGCTTTCTCAACCGCCGATGATAATCCACCTTCGATAGAAGCGGTCGAAGATTTGCGCGCGATGGCGTCTGCGGAAGCAGAGATAACAACGGGCATCATTGACGGCGCCAACCTGCTGGTCATGGACATGGATCTTTGTGTCAGGTGCGGTAACTGTTCGCTCGCTTGTCACAAAGTGCACGGACAATCGCGCCTGCTGCGGCGGGGGATTAGCATTACGCGGCCGGTTTCGATTGGCAGTGAACGAATGCAGCACGTGCTCTCGCCACAAGTCTGCCTGCATTGCAAAGACCCGGAATGTTTGACGGGCTGTCCAACCGGCTCCATTTTTCGCGATCCGCGTGGTTACGTAGACATCGATCCGGCCACCTGCATCGGCTGTTTCGATTGCGCCACGCAGTGTCCCTACGATGCGATCTCGATGGTGGCGAGAGACGGCGGACCGGTGGTTACCTTTGATCTGATGGGCACGCTGCGGCGGACGTTTAGCCTTTCAACGCCACCTGCGACCACGCTTCCGCCTGCTGACGATGTGGTTGCGATCAAATGCAATTTATGCGAACACACGCCACTCAATCCCCCAGGGGCGTCGCGCCAGGCTTACTCGTGCGAGGAAAATTGTCCCACCGGAGCGTTGTTGCGCGTCGATCCGGTCAAATACTTCACCGAGGTTGAAAGAACACAAGGATTAGTCTTCCGCGATCAGCACCAGGCGTTTGGTCGTAACATTCACAAGAGCGATCCGATCGCCAAAGCTTTTCACATCGGCGGCGCCGCGCTGACATTACTAGTTGTGGCGGCGGCGGTTTGGGGGTTGGCGGCTCGCGGATTCGATAGCGTGCTCGCCGGAACCTGGCTAACGATGCGCTGGATCACTGGACTTGTGGGCCTGGTTGGTGTTGCCGTCGTCATGACTTACCCGCTGCGCAAACAGGTCTATCGGCGCCGTGCCGGTGCACTTCGCTACTGGATGCTTTTGCACGTTTACGTCGGGGCGCTGGCTGGTCTGATACTTTTGCTGCACGCAGGCAACCTTAGCGGCGGTCTCTTGACGACGACACTCTATTTCGCGTTTGACGCAGTCATCGCCTCGGGTCTATTCGGCATCGCTTCCTATTTCGTTGCCCCGAGAATGATGACCAGCATCGAAGGCGAGCCATTGCTGATTGAGGATCTCGTTGCGCGGCGCGGCGAACTCCAACTGGAACTCGATGAGATTGTGAAACTCAGCGACGGCTGGTTGAAGGAAGAAATCGAGCAACGGGTTATCAGGAAATTTTCACGCTTCTCTTTTCTATTGCGCCAGTACCAGCGTCGCGAGCCGTTGACTTCGCTGCTGGCCAACGCGCGCAAGGCGTTTAAGGAACGACTAACGCGACTCGCAACCAAAGAAGAGCGTCAGCTGTTGCTGCGTGCGGTTGAGACGAAAGTCACAATGCGAAGAGTAGAGGCGCTGATCTATCTTCACAAGAGTCTTCGGGCGTGGATTGTGCCGCACGTGATCTCTACCTCAATAATGCTGGCGCTAATGGTCGTTCATATTATTCAGGTCGTCTATTTCGCGGTGAAGTAGCAGCGACAAGGCATATGGCCCAGGAAAACAAATACATCATCATCCGTGAGGATCTGGTTCAGGATCCGGTAACGATCATCACCGCTGGTTTGCTGCTCGGGCGGCTGCAGGAGTGTGAACTGCTGCTTAACCATCCTGCAGTCTCACGCGCCCAGGCGGGCATCAAGCTAATTGGAGACAGCTATTTTATCTTTGGCCTGCGGCCCTCAAATCCCGTAAAGCTAAACGGTAAAGCGATTGAGGAGAATGAGGCATTAGCTCCCGGCGACGTCCTCGAGGTGGGCCCGTTTCTGCTGGAAGTAGATATGACCGATGAAGCGCTGGTGCTGAAAGTTTCACTGGAGATTGGAACGGTGATTGACACCAGCAACCTCAGCAGTTCGACCCGCGGCACCGAAAAACTGGAACCAGCTCTGGCTCCCGACGAAAAGAAACCCCACGCGAAAACCCGCACGACGCCAATTCAGGGTGATAAGGCGCTGGATATTTTTTGGGACAAGCGAATTCGTGAAGCCGGCAAGATGGTACGACCGTCGCCTTTGTTTCCCCGGAGTCAAAGACGCGTCGGCAAAGCGGCGGCCCACTGGACAGCGACAACTGATCTGCGTTCGCACTGGCCCGTATCGTTTTTTGTTTGGGGCGCGATCAGCGTGAGCTTGCTTTCGGTCGCAGCAGTTTACGCCTATGCGAATGCCTTCGCGCCTGGTCCGGTTGCTCGGGCGCATGCGCAGTCTCAGCTCAGTGTTTTCCCGCCCATCGCGATCAAAGCTAACGCAAACTCCTGCACAAACTGCCACTCCTTTTCCGGCAGTATGGAACGAAACTGCGCGCAGTGTCACAACTCCGAGGCTTTCGTCGCGACGGTCATTGAACCACACGCCGCCGCCGGAATCGGCTGCGTCGCCTGCCATGCAGAACACCGCGGCGCAGAATTCAAGGCGGCGGACGCAGCGCTGGCTACCTGTAATGAATGCCACAACGATGCCAACC
Organism: Acidobacteriota bacterium; assembly: GCA_040002755.1. Classification (GTDB taxonomy): domain Bacteria; phylum Acidobacteriota; class Blastocatellia; order Pyrinomonadales; family Pyrinomonadaceae; genus PSRF01. The sequence continues at coordinate 44,672 of JBDUDV010000010.1, forward strand.
GGATTTCATACAACGGTCATACTGTTCACACGCCGCACAGCGGATCGTTTGGCTATCCGGTAGTAAACGGGAAGTGGACCTGGAAGGGACTCACGGATAGCGACTGGACAATGAAACAGATCGCGGTGGCGCGTCTGCCCGAAGATACTGGTGAGAAGTGGAGCAGCAAACAATTTCATGCGCTCCACGTGCTGCGCGTTCGCGCCAATGGCTTGCCCGGGAATCCGGCCGGGCAGTTGTCTTGTTCGAGTTGCCACAAGACTTTTAACCCGATCGATCGGGAAACGCCGCGCACTACCTGCGGCAAGTGTCACAACGGCCGTTTGGAGTTGGGAACGAATCGCGTCCTAATCGCCGCAGATAAACCAAACTGCACTTCATGTCACGTTCAGCACGTCAAAGATAAGCGGTATTGGAATACGTCGTTGCTGGTAGGAGGACAGTGAAAAGTAAACAGTAGATAGTCAACGGCAGTTCTACTGACTGCTGTTCACTTCTACTGCTTTTCAGCTCACCGGTTTATGACAGGGGAGACAGTCGTTTGATCCGGGTACCTTTCCTTTGAGGGCGGGTCGCGCGGCGATTGCCTTGTCATGGCAGATGTTGCAGTTTGTGTGGTAGGCCACTTCGTTTGTCAGTTTCGTAGGAGTAGTTTTTCCAGCGTAAGTGACGACGGGAATTGTCGCGCTGTCGTCGCCGGCCTGTAGATGACAGGTCCGGCAACCTTTGACCGCCTTCGCATCGGCCGCTTCTAACAATTTCGCTGTCAACACAACGTTTCGTTCGGAAGTCTTCAGCGGAGCTTGCAGTGCTGATGCCGGCTGATCCGTGTGATGACACTCCACGCAAGCTAAAACGGTTTTGCCGTCGACACTGTAGTTCTTGGTTGTGTGGTTCTCATGATTGAACGCTACGTCGCCATACTTGTCCGATTGGCTGTCTTTGTCGAGAGTTATTTGTTTAGGCTGCGTCTTGCTTTCCTTCGGAATGTCCTGGGCAGCAGCTTCTCTCGCCGCACGACTGCCAACAACAACTGCGGCAAAACACCCCAATAGCGCGATCAGGAACAGAAGTTTTCTCATTGAATAACCTCACGTAAGAAACTCAAACGTCAAACGGTTTGGAAAGGTTGCAATGGAACGAAAGGGAGGTAGCACAATCTTAGTTAGCGATTGGAGACGTGTCAAACGAATTATCAGCCGCGGATTTTCGCGGATAACCGCAGATCTGACAAAACAATCAGAAACCGAATTAGATCATTAAGAGCGCGTCCATACGCCGGTCCTGCTCGCGCCGGCTGCGGCACATCAAAAATTTCCGCCTATTTCTGATCCGCGTTCTTCCGCGTGGATCCGGCGGCGAAGTTTCTTTTCACTGCGGCAGCCTGAAAGTCGCGGAGGTGTGACAGCGGCGGCAATCCTTGAAGGCTAAGTCGCCGCCAAAGGAACGCTGGCCATTGTGACAAGTCAGGCAGGTCCTACCGCGTGCAGCAGCAAAATGCTCAAACGGAGCGGGCGAATTCACCTGCCGAGTTTGCGGCAAACCCGCCGTGATTGCATGACACTCGGCACAGGCCAGCCGTTGTCCGCTGCCGTGTTTTGCATGGCTGAAAGCAAACCGGAAAGAACGCGCATTAATGGTGGTTCGTGAATAAGGTTTTTGGTCGTGACAAACTCCGCACGACGCAATCTCCCGCCCGGATTGCGATTTACTGGCTGGAGTGTGGCAGGTGTAACACTGGTTGTGAGCGGAGATGCCCGCCGGAATCCCAAGTGCTGCTGCGCGCGCGCCGCTGCGACTGTGGCAGGCTGCACACCCACTTGCGGGCCTGCCGGCGCCGGTCATGTGTTGCGCGTGGTCGAATTTCGCGTTGAAGCTTTCATTAAACTTCGTGGGAAAACTCTTCAAAGGCGGATTACCGCTGTTGACGTCTGAATGGCAGATGAAGCACATCGGGACGTTTGCAGTGACAAATTGCCCGGCGTGGCAACTTATGCAGGCGTTGTGTCCCGGAAAACTCGGCGTTGCAGAATTATCTTTCCGCTGGTGACAGGAAGTGCAGGCAAGCGATGCGTGACGCAGAATCGTGTGCTTGAAATTTGAATAATCGAGGCCTGGACCTTGCGGTGATATCGCAAACAACTCTCGATGTAAACTCTGTGTGCTCCGTGCCTTGCTGGTGAGCCTTGCCGGCGAAACCTTCACCACGGAGACACCGAGGACACAGAGACCGCACAGAGAAAAAAGCCATGCCCCTAAGGAACGGCCAAAACGAAAGGCAAAACGTAAGAATGTGTCGGGCGGACGTTTCACTTTAGATTTTTGCGTTTCAACGCTTCCCGACCGGCAATCAAATAATGACTCGACGGCGGATCGCGCCGGCCAACATCCGACGTATGGCAGTACACGCAAACGAAGTCGCGATTCTTATCGATGGCTTCCAGTTCCTTGCTCACATCCTGGCGCAAGCCATCTTTATTGTGACATTCCGTGCAAGCTGTGATTGGCACGTCCGGTTTCAAACCGCGCAGCGTCGCTGACTTGGTGATGTTGATATGGCAGGTAGTGCATTCGGCGATGTGCTGCTCGCGGCCGTGACGAAACTTCAGCGACAAGCGTGCGGGAACATCGACCAGGGCGTAAGGCTGATCGCTAAGTTTATGACAGCCGGCGCAGTTGTCATTGGTTGGCTGCTGGGATTTCCAATGGCAACTGAAGCAGGCGGCGTGACTACGGGGCGCGTCTTTGAAAGTTGCAGCGTCGGGCGTAAACGCGTCAGGCCAGCCGGCAGCCGGCGGCTTGGGCGCGCTCGCGCGCTCGTCGTGACAAATTTCGCAGTTGTTATAGTGCCTGGTTTTCTCGTCAAGTGAATTTGTGAACGAAGTCCGTTCGAATAGCGGAGGTTCCTCAGTTGCGAAGCGGCGTAGCGTTCGCGCGATGACGTCCTGATGCTTGTCGTGTGGAAACTCCATCAGAAACTGTCTCGGCGCGTCGGGGTTGCGAAATGCGAAACGCGCATCGTCTCTAGGTGACACCTTCGAGTGGCAAAGCGAACAAATTATCGGCTTTGCGCCTTTGAAAAATTGCGGACGATGACAACTTACACAGGCGGCATGGCCGGGAAAGTCGGCGACGTCAGGAAAGTCTCGCACCTTTTTCCAATTGCTGGTCGGCGCTTTGTGACAAGTGTTGCAGGCGCCCTGATGCTTCTTAGTCGCGTGGGAGAATCGGGCATAGTCGATGGCTGAGCCTGTCGACGCGCGCTGGGGCGGCGGCCGGCGCGCGCGTCGCTTTTGTGCCTGGGCTACGTGCACACCGATCAGGATTGAGAGTACGACACAAGTGGCGACAATCGCCAAAACAAATGCACGGCTAACAAGAGGCCTTCGCGGCGGCTGGAGCTTGAACATCTTGATCTCTGCTGTTGGCGACTAAGCTAACGATCGTTCCTCCGCTGCACATCACAGACCGGCAGCGGTGTTTCCATGGCCACGCACTTCGCGCCGCTTAGTTTTCGATTCATTATCAGATACGGCTTCTCAAAAGCGCGGTCGTCCTGCTTCACCGGAACATCACAATTCCAAAGCAGGCTCGTCGCGCCGAGCTCAGTCGGAAGAATATTTGTGAGCGTGTAATTTCCCGGTTCTAGATCGGTGAAGTAAGCCGTGCCATTGCGATCGGTCAGCACTGAAAGCGCTTTCGCGCCGGAAACTGTCTCCGCTTGTTTGAGGGTCGCATCGATTGCGGCCTGCTGGTTCTTGTAGAAACCGCTGCGCAGGTTCTCCGGCAGGTTTGTCGTCAGCCATTTGCGGGCGAGGTCGCGACTGCCGTAGTCCCTTTGACCAACTGCCATCGCAGTTTGAAACTCGGGCGCGGTGCTCGGCCCTTCCACGTCGTTCGGTTGAAGCTCGCGGCAGTAAACCGTCTCGCAGTCGTTTTCCCGAAGCCAGTTAATTAGTTGCTCGCTCGCGCCCGCGCCGCGGTACCAACAATCGCGGGAGATGAAAGCTCGTTGTCGAATCTCTTCAACAATGCTCTTGTTCTGTTCGAGGGAACCTTTGATTAGAAAGAAGCGCTTACGCGACAGTCCTTTCGTGGCATCGCCGATTTTCACACGCACTCTTAAACGCAAAACAGTTCCCGCGCCTTGAGGGGTAGACGAAACCTGTCCCAGGCAACAAAAAGCAAGCAGCAGAATGAGCAGGACAACGATTGGTGTGCGACCGGATATTCTCACGATATTCAGGATTCGGGATTCGCGATTCACAGATTCGGGCTGCGCGGAAACTTCAGAAAGGGCAGCCGCACGCCACGAACAAAAATCTGATCTGAGCGAATGGCGGGCGCGGGCGAGAAACCATTGGCGCCGCCGGCGCTGATGAGGTCGTCCTGGTCCACACCGTCGCCGCTGATTCCAATCGCGCCGGCCAGCACACCGTTCTTGTACAGGGGAACGCTGCCGGGAAATATCT
>JBDUDV010000011.1:0-49036 GCA_040002755.1 Acidobacteriota bacterium
GTTCATGAGAGAGAACAAGAAGTATTGGCTGGCGCCGATTGTGATCACGCGGGGGTTGGTAGGCGCATTGCTGGTGCTGGCAAAGGGTTCTGCTATCGCGCCGTTCATCTACACACTTTTCTAACGGAGACGCCTTTGGTAAGCATCCTCGGCATCTCGGCTTTCTATCACGACTCTGCTGCCTGTCTTGTCGTTGACGGCGAAATCGTGGCCGCGGCACAGGAAGAGCGCTTCACTCGCGTAAAGCACGACCACAACTTCCCGCTTCATGCCGCTCGCTATTGCCTGAGCGAGGCCAAACTCGACCCTGTCAACCTCGACTTTGTCGGCTTCTACGATAAGCCGCTGCTGAAGTTTGACCGCCTGCTCGAAACTTATCTCGATTATGCGCCCGCCGGATTTGGTTCATTTCTCAAAGCGCTGCCGCTCTGGATGAAAGAAAAACTTTGGATGCCGGACTTGATCCGTTCGGAGTTGGCAAAGGCAGGTGGGCAGGAAGATGAGCGCGCTGCCAGAAAACTCGGAAAAAAGTTTGAGTGGAAACTGCTCTTTGGCGATCATCACGAAAGCCACGCCGCGAGCGCATTTTATCCATCGCCTTTTGCGGAGGCTGCTATCCTGACGATCGATGGTGTTGGCGAGTGGGCCACGAGTTCGATTGGTATCGGCAAGGGAAACGAAATCACGCTGCTGAAAGAGCTGCGGTTTCCGGATAGCCTCGGCTTGCTTTATAGCGCGTTCACCTACTACACCGGGTTCCGAGTCAATAGCGGTGAGTACAAAGTGATGGGACTGGCCCCTTACGGCGAACCAAAATACGTCTCGATTATCAAAGACAAGCTGCTTGAGATTCGTGACGACGGCAGTCTGAAAATGAACCACGACTACTTCAGTTATTCGCAGGGACTGCGAATGACAAACGTGGCCTTTAACAAACTGTTTGGCGGCCCACCCAGAAAACCCGAGTCGCTGGTAACGCAGAAAGAAATGGACCTGGCCCGCAGCATTCAAGTGGTCACCGAAGAAGTGATGCTGAAGATGACGAAGTTTGCTTACAAAGAGACCGGGATGAAGAAACTTTGTATGGCGGGCGGCGTTGCCTTGAACTGTGTAGCCAACGGAAGAGTATTGCGGGAAGTGCCTTTCGAAGATATTTGGATCCAACCGGCAGCCGGCGATGCCGGAGGCGCGTTGGGTGTCGCGCTCGCGATCTGGCATCGTTATTTGGGAAAGCCGCGGGTGAGTCCGGAGTCGGCAGGAACGTGGCAATCCGCGCGGCGCCCGCAGATCGGCAGTAACGGAGCTAACACACTTGTTCCTTATGCGGACGGTATGAAGGGTTCATACCTCGGCCCGCGCCACACCGAGACCGAAGTTGAAAAGTTTTTGCAGTCGCAACGCTTGCCCTACAGGAAATACACGCGCGAAGAGTTGCCTGGCGCCGTCGCGGATCTTCTTGCCGGCGGAAAAATTATTGGACTGCATCAGGGACGAATGGAATTTGGCCCACGTGCCTTGGGAGGCCGCAGCATTATTGGTGACCCGCGCTCGCCGGAAATGCAATCAGCGATGAACCTGAAGATTAAGTATCGCGAGAGCTTTCGTCCGTTTGCGCCAAGCGTCTTGCGAGAGCAAGTTGCAGACTGGTTTGAGCTGGACGCTGATAGTCCCTACATGTTGCTGGTAGCTGACGTCGCCCAGTCGCAACGGAGAAAAATGACGCCGGCGGAGGAAAAGATGTGGGGGATTGAGAAGTTGAATGTTAGGCGTTCAGAAATTCCAGCAGTCACTCATGTGGATTACTCGGCCCGAATTCAGACGGTCCGACATGACACAAATCCACTCTACTGGGAGATCATTGAAGCCTTCCGACAAAAGACCGGTTGTCCCATTGTAGTTAACACCAGCTTCAATGTGCGCGGCGAGCCGATCGTTTGTACGCCCGAAGATAGTTATCGCTGCTTCATGAGGACCGAGATGGATTTTCTGGTGTTGGAAACCTGCGTGCTGGATAAGAGAGAACAAGCGGAGTTTGCCGAAAGTTCAGACTGGAAGACGCAACTCAAACTTGATTGATTCAAAAGATTTGTTCTTGAGTCCAGAATGAAAATCAGCGTAATCATTCCAGTTCGCAATGAAGCGGCCTCGATTCGCAGGTTGATTAGAAATCTTCTGGATCAAACTCTTGCCCCCGCAGAGATCGTAATCACCGACGGTGGTTCCAGCGATGCAACTCCGGCAATTATCTCTGAATACATCGCGAGCGGCGCGCCGGTTCGTTTGCTGCGCGAGAGCGCGGCGCTACCCGGTCGCGGTCGCAATCTCGCCGCGGCCCAGGCGGCAAGTGAATGGCTCGCGTTTATTGATGCCGGGATAAGGCCAGAGCCCAACTGGTTAGAGTCGCTCGCCAAGCGGGTTCAACTCGCGAGCGACGTTGATGTAGTTTACGGTTCTTACGAGCCCGTCGCTGACACATTGTTCAAGCAGTGTGCGGTAATGGCTTATGTGTCGCCACCGGTCGAGATTGGAGGTAAGCTGGTTCGGTCTCGGTCGGTCGTTTCCCTGCTGATGAAGCGAACGGTTTGGGAAACTGTAGGCGGGTTTCCTGAAAATTTGCGCTCGGCGGAGGACCTGCTGTTCATGAACAAGATCGACGAGGCCGGGTTTCGCGTGGCCAGCGCGCCTGACGCGTTGGTCCATTGGCAAGTGCAAGCGACTCCGTGGCTGACGTTCAAACGCTTCGTCACTTATGCGCGCAATAACATGTTGGCCGGATTATGGCGACAATGGCAGGCGGCGATATTTAAACGTTACGCATTGATATTAGTTTCGGTGTTACCGGTGTTTTGGTTTGGAGTCAGATGGTTGCTGGTTACCCTGCTGCTCTGGCTGCTGATGTTGGCGGCTCGTGGGGCCGTTGCGATCTGGCGCAACCGCGGTTGTTATCCCACCGGTCTCTTCCAGAACGTCATTCGCTTGTTGATTTTGATTCCCCTGATCGCGATGCTCGACGCAGCAACAATTGTCGGCACGCTTCAATGGGTTGTGAAAGAAAAACCAGCCATATGAAGCAGCTGCGCACGTTGTACGTCTGTTACTTTGGTTTGCGAGAGCCGCTGGTTCAGACTCAAGTTTTACCCTACCTACGCGAACTGGCCGCCGCTGGTACAGGGGTCTATCTGCTGACCTTTGAACCGCAGCTACGAAAACGTTGGGACGCGCAGACGCGGAACAGCGCGCAATCCGAGCTCGCTGCCGAGGGAATAAACTGGACTGCGCTGGCCTATCACAAGCGGCCTTCGCTTCCCGCAACTCTCTACGACATTGCAAACGGAGCCCGGCAGATTGTCACTCTGGTGCGCCGGAATCGGATAGACGTACTGCACGCCCGTGCGCATATTCCGATGGCCATGGCCTTGATTGCTGCACGCATAACCGGGTGCTTTTTAGTTTTTGACATCCGCGGACTGCTGGCGGAAGAGTATGCTGATGCAGGTGTCTGGGCAGAGAAGTCGCTAAAGTTTCGGGCCATCAAGGCGCTCGAACGTACCGGCATAAGAAAGGCGAACCAGATTGTGGTCCTGACACAGGCAATGCGGGAATGGCTGCGCGAGAGTGGTTTAAGCGGAACTGAAAAGGTCGAAGTGATCCCCTGCTGTGTAGACTTCACGCGTTACGCTGTGCGGGAAGCTGAGAGTGCGAAGTCTGACCGTTTCGAAGTTGTGTACGCCGGATCAGTCACCGGCCTTTACTTGCTGGAGGAGATGGCAGCGTTTTTTATAAGCCTGCGCGCGCATGAACCGCACGCGTTATTGCGGATTCTGACGACGACGTCCGCGGATGAAGCGTCGCAGCGTTTGCGCAACGCCGGTCTTGCTCCTGATGATTTCTGGGTGGGGTGTGTGAGCGCTGGAGAAGTGCCGGCTTATCTGCGACGGGCGCGGCTCGGTTTGTCGTTTCGCAAGCGGACGTTTTCTCAGATCGCGGCATCGCCCACTAAGATTCCGGAATATCTGGCTGCCGGCTTACCCGTCGTCAGCAACGCGGGAATTGGCGATGTGGACCGGCTGTTGGAAAGCGAGCAGGTCGGCGTGGTGGTCCATGAGTTTAGTCCCGCAGAGTTTGAGCGGGCGGCGCGGCGTGCACTTCAACTTGAGGCTGAAGACGGTGTGCAGACTCGCTGCGTGAATGTTGCACGGCAAAACTTCGACGTAAAAACGGTAGGAGCGAACGGTTACGGAAACGTCTACAGACGCATCGCCGGGGAGGAACGGGTCAGCGCTTGACGGGGATCGACACGATTAGCGCGACCCATTCACCATGAAAGTTTTGGCTTTTGCGTCATATCCAGTCGAAGCAGCGGGAACTCGCTATCGGTTGCAGCAGTTTGTGCAACCGCTTGCCGAACGCGGCATCACCCTCACTGTCAAACCGTTTCTGGATTCCAGGCGATTCAAGTCTTTGTATAAGCGTCGCGCCGCCGCGCTGACCGGTCTTAGCCTGCTGAAGGCCGCGGCCTTTCGATTTGGTGATGTGGTTGCAGCACGACAAGCTGACGTAGTTCTGGTTCAGCGCGAAGCGATGATATTTGGGCCACCGCTGATCGAGTGGCTGTCAACCAGACTTGCAGGACCGCCGCTGGTGCTCGATTTGGATGATGCTACCTACGTTCCCTATACTAGCCCAACTTACGGGAAGCTTGGCCGCGCGTTGAAATGGTTTAATAAAACTAACGACCTGATACGTTGGGCCAGCATAGTCACCTGTGGCAATCGTGCGATTGCCGAGTATGTGGAGAGTAAAGGCACTACGGCACGAATAATTCCGACTGTGGTTGATACCGATATCTTTGCGCCGCGACCCCGGATGTCCCACGGCGCGCCGGTTCTGGGCTGGATCGGCACTCACTCAACGTTTCCCTATCTTCAGGCACTCTTTCCCGTGTTGCAGGATTTGGCGAAAGCGCACCCCTTCAAGTTGAAAATCGTTGGCGGGGGCACGAATGCAGTGAATATTCCCGGAGTCGAGATTGAGAATCTGCAGTGGAAGCTTGGACGTGAGGTAGAAGATTTCCAATCGTTCGACGTTGGGCTCTATCCCATTGATCCAGGCTTGTATGCGGAGAAGTGGGCGGCAGGGAAGTCAGGGTTCAAGGCGATTCAATACATGGCAGTCGGCATTCCGTTTGTAGCAGCCCCGGTGGGCGCCATGGCGGAAATCGGCGAAGCGGGCACGACCCACTTTCAGGCGAGAACCAACGAGGAGTGGTTTAGGAGTTTGGAATTGTTGCTTGCTGATGGGCAATTGCGGCAGAGAATGGGAGTTGCCGGACGCCGGCACGTGGTCGAACACTACTCACTCGCGGATCAAGCCGAGAAACTCGCGAGCGCATTGAACGAAGCAGTCGCCGGAGGAAGGGTAAGCTAACTCGATTTATGCAACGTCTAAGCAAATCCCGGTTGACGATGCTCGCGTTCATCGCGTTGCTGCCGTCGTTTCTCAAGCGCAGCTGCTATCGTTGGTTTTTTGGTTATCAGATCGGCAAGCGCGTGCGCATTGGGCTCAGCATTATCGACGCGCGCGAGTGCCGGATCGATGACGACGTTCAAATTGGTCACCTCAATCTGATTTTCAGAGTTAAGCAGTTGGGGATTGATGACCATGTAAGAATCGGGCATCTGAACATCATCAGAGGCGGCGATGAAGTTCACCTTGGGCGTTACTCCGAGATCATCCGCAGGAACGAGATCAACTCAATGGCTGAACCCGACGTGGTTAATCCGATCGATCCACGATTTCTCCTCGGCGACGGCAGCATCATCACCACCGGACACAAAATAGATTTTACTGACCGCGTGACGTTTGGCCGGAGATCAATCCTGGGAGGTCGCAACTCCTCGCTTTGGACCCATAATCGGCAGCGCACCCGTCCAATCGAGATTGGTTCCTTCGCTTACATGGGATCGGAAATTCGCATCGCGCCCGGAGGCTCTGTGCCGGCGAAGTGTATCGTCGGGATTGGCGCCGTGATTGTCGGCGCGCTGTCCGCGGAAGGCCATCTGATTGCCGGCGTGCCCGCCAAGCCAGTTAAAGAATTGAGCGAAGAGGATCGCTTCCTGATCGAACGAAAGACCCGAGTAGATCTCCCAGACGATGTCTAGCCGTCTACCAGTTGCTTCCTTAACATGAACGCTGTTCTTACATTGATTTATCTGTTCTTGTGCGTCGGGATTGTGATCCTTGTGCCGCCGCTGGTTATTCCGTTTGCGGATGTTTACGGCGTCTTCAGCCCGTTTGACGCCGCCAAAGCTGTCTTGTTGTGTACGGCGCTGGCGACGATCGCCGGCTTCTACGCTTACAAGCACGAGGCCGATGGACGTTTTCTGCTGCGGCTGTTTGTCGCCGGCTTGATGGCCCGAATAATTATCGGCATGGCAATTTTCGCGTTTCGCGGCCAGGACTTTTTTGGCGGCGACGCTCTGACTTATGACTTCTTCGGGAATGCTCAGCTGTTGGGTTGGGGAGGCGACAAATACTATCAGTCGGTCGCCAATCAATTTGTTCGCAGCGGCGAGGGCTCAGGCTGGGGAATGGTGTATCTGGTGGCGGCAGTCTACGGACTCGTCGGCCGTAACATGCTTGCCGTGCAACTCATGAATGCGGTAATCGGCGCGGACACCGCGGTAGTAATTTATTTGATTGCGCAGCAAGTTTTTCAGAATTCCCGAGTGGCAAGAATTGCGGGCATAGCAGTGGCGTTTTACCCGTCACTGGTGCTCTGGTCAGCGCAAGGACTCAAGGATGGACCAACTGTGTTCTGTCTGGCGATAGCCATCTTAGCCACGCTGAAACTGGGTGAGAAGCTCACTGCAAAATACATTCTAATCCTGCTGGGCGCGTTGTTAGCTTTGATTGCGTTGCGTTTTTATGTCTTCTACATGATCTGTGTGGCAATCGCCGGAGCATTCGTCATCGGCATGCAGCAGATTACCGCAACCAGTTTTGCGCGGCAGTTTTCCGCCATCGTCCTGCTTGGCGTAGCTTTGACTTATGTGGGCGTGACGCGCTCGGCCAGCGTTCAATTCGAACATTATGGAAACCTGGAACGACTGCAGCGCAGCCGTCTGGACCAGGCGCGGTCTGCTGAATCCGGTTTTGGCCGGGACGTCGATGTCTCGAGCACTTCGGGGGCGATTTCTACAATTCCGACGGGGCTGGTCTATTTATTGTTTGCGCCTTTTCCCTGGCAGCTCACATCTTTGCGTCAGAGCATTACCCTGCCGGAGATGATCATTTGGTGGGCATCGTTTCCGCTATTGATCCTGGGTCTTTGGTTTACCCTCAAGTATCGTTTGCGGAAGGCCTCGCCGATTTTGATCTTCACCGTCATGCTTACGCTTGCCTATTCGGTTTTTCAGGGTAATGTGGGAACTGCATACCGCCAGCGAGCGCAGTTATTGGTGTTTTATTTTATCTTCGTCGCAGTGGGCTTCGTTCTCATGAAGGAGAAGCGCGAGGAACGTAAACAGCAAAATGAAGAGGAGCGGCTGCGACTGCTCAAGCGGTGACTTTGAGGTGCGCGCGTAGAATGTAAGCCGCGACGGATTACTATGTGTGGAATTGTAGGCATCGTTCGTAATGACAAATCAGACGTCGACCAGGCGTTGGTTGGGCGGATGTGCGCGGCGATCAAGCATCGTGGACCAGACGAGGATGGCTTCTACTTCAAGGGCGCCGTCGGGCTGGGTATGCGGCGCCTAGCGATAATCGATCTGAAGAGTGGGCAGCAGCCCATTCACAATCGTGACCGCACCGTTTGGGTAGTCTTCAACGGCGAGATTTACAACTATCGCGAACTGCGCGAAAAGCTCGAGAAACTGGGTCATACTTTCTACACAAACAGCGACACCGAAGCGATCGTTCACGCCTACGACCAGTTTGGCGCCGACTGTCCCAACCATCTGCGGGGAATGTTTGCCTTCGCAATCTGGGACGAGCGCGAGCAGGAACTGTTCATTGCCCGCGATCGCGTTGGCAAGAAGCCGCTGCTTTACGCGCAGGTGAACGGCCAGTTTGTTTTTGGCTCGGAATTCAGCGCCCTCTTGCAACATCCGGACGTGCCGAAAGAGGTCGACTTCGCAGCCATCAACCACTATCTCTCGTTCATGTGCGTGCCCGCGCCGTTGACCGCGTATAAGGCGATCAGAAAACTAGAGCCCGGCCATAGCCTGCGCTACCGCCAGGGCGAAATTAAGATCGAACGTTACTGGCAACCTGACTTCTCGAAAAAACTCGACATCGGCGAACAGGAGGCGGGCGAGCGGACGATTGCGATCCTTCGCGATGCGGTGAAGGTGCGGCTGATGTCGGAAGTGCCGCTCGGTGCTTTTCTCTCCGGCGGTATCGACTCGAGCGCCGTGGTAGCGCTGATGGCGGAGGAATCCAGCACTCCGGTAAAAACATTTTCGATCGGATTTGAAGAACAGGACTTTAGTGAGCTGCATCACGCACGCCGGGTCGCGGAACACGTCGGCGCCGATCATCACGAGTTCATAGTTCGTCCCGATGCGCTCGAAGTGTTGCCAATTCTCGTGGAACACTACGGTGAGCCGTATGCGGATTCTTCGGCCATTCCTACCTACTACGTCGCGCGCGAAACGCGCAAACATGTGACCGTTGCTTTGAACGGCGATGGCGGCGACGAATCGTTTGCAGGTTACGAGCGTTACGCGGCTATGAGCCTGGCTGAGCGGTATCATCGCATTCCAGCGATGCTGCGTGAGTCGGTAGTCAGGCAGGCGATTGAGCTAATGCCGTCGTCGGAAACGAAGCGCAGTCGCATTCGTGATGTGAAGCGGTTTGTGCAGGCCGCCTCATTGCCGAAGGTTGAGCGTTATCTGAGTTGGGTGAGCGTCTTCGATGCGGCGGACAAACAGGATTTATTCACCGAAAATTTTACCCGGCAAACCCGGGGCGTCGCGGCGCTGGACCTACTCCGTCCCTGGTTTGCGCGCGCGAACGGATCAGGAATTGTCGATGCCGCCTTGCTGACGGACCTGATGACATATCTTCCGAATGACCTTCTGGTAAAAGTCGACATAGCCACCATGGCAAATTCGCTGGAGGCGCGTTCTCCGTTTCTTGACCATCACGTCATCGAGTTTGCGGCCAGCTTGCCTGAGAAGTTCAAGCTGCGCGGTCTGACCACAAAGTATTTGTTGAAACGAATACTCCGGAAGCTCTTGCCGGCGGAAAATCTAAACCGGCGCAAGATGGGGTTCGGCGTTCCGATTGGCCACTGGTTTCGCGGCAAGTTGGAACCATTTCTGCGCGAAACTCTGCTTGCCGAAGCGGCCTTGAATCGTGGCCTTTTCAGGCCGGAAGCGATCAAGCATTTCGTTGAACTGCACACGCGCGGCGAGCGAGATTATGCGGCGCAGCTCTGGACGTTGTTGATGCTGGAGTTGTGGTTTCAAAGATTTATTGACTAAAAGGAATTTTGTACTTCGAGCTTGGTACTTGGCAGTTTGGCCCTAGATCCTGGGACTTTGGTTTTTGAAACTTTGTGATTGATTAGAGTTCTCTGTCCGTGGAGTGACGGTATCAAAGACAAAGACCCAAGTCCAAAAAGATTTACGATTCAAGGTTTTAAATCATTCAGGAGGCATATTTTGAAAGGTGTAGTTTTAGCAGGCGGACTGGGAACGCGATTACGACCGCTGACCTCAGTAACCAACAAACATCTGCTCCCAGTTTACGATCGTCCCATGATCTATTACCCGATCCAGACGCTGGTGAACGCAGGGATCACTGACATCATGATTGTTACCGGCGGCAATTCAGCCGGCGACTTTCTCAAGCTGTTGGGAAACGGAAAAGCTTTTGGTCTCAAACATCTCAACTACACCTACCAGGAGGGCGAGGGCGGCATCGCGGAGGCGCTTTCGCTGGTGGAACACTTTGCTGCCAAAGAACCGATCTGCGTGGTGTTGGGTGACAACATCATCGAGGGTAATGTCGCGGCCGCAGTTCGCGCTTATCACGAGCAGGGCAAAGGGGCCAAGATCATCTTGAAGCAGGTGCCGGACCCCGAACGCTTTGGCGTTCCCGAACTCAGCGGCCAAAATGTTCTTCGTATCGAAGAGAAGCCGACCGCGCCCAAGTCGCAGTATGCCGTGATCGGGATCTACATGTATGACGGCGAGGTGTTTGACATCATTCGTACGCTGAAGCCTTCCGGACGCGGTGAACTGGAAATTACCGACGTCAACAATGCCTACATCAAGCGAGAAGAGATGACCTGGGAGGAACTGGCCGGCTGGTGGACTGACGCCGGCACGTTTGAGAGTCTGCTGAAAGCATCGAATCTGGTTGCCGAGACGGGCGCAAACAAAATGGAGTTGCAGGCGAATACCGAGATTAGCGCAAACGCATAAGCTCGCGCTCCCAAGAGATGAAAGTAGTCCGCGTCATTGCGCGCCTAAACATGGGTGGCCCCGCACGTCATGTCGCCTGGCTCACCTCGGCGACTCAACGAGCGGGCATTGCATCGCTGTTGGTCGCCGGCGTCGTGCCACCGGGCGAAGACGACATAACCGACTTCGCGGTGGCGCAAGGTGTCGTCCCAATAATCATTCCCGAGATGAGCCGGGAGATTTCAGCGAAGGACATTGTCACCGTTTGGAAACTTTTTCGTCTGTTCCAGCGCGAGCGCCCGGACATCATTCACACCCATACAGCTAAAGCGGGCACAGTCGGCAGGATTGCCGGTTGGTTCTATCGCTGGCTGACGCCGGCGGTATTGTGGGGCCGGCCGCGCCCGTGCTTTTTTGTCCATACCTACCACGGCCACATTTTTCATAGTTACTACGGTCCGTCCAAAACAAAACTTTTCCTCATCATCGAAAGGCTATTGGCACGTATGACCGATCGCGTCGTGGTTATTAGCCAACAGCAATATCAGGAAATCCATAACGAGTTTGGGGTGGGGCGAGGAAGTCAGTTCGCCTTAATTCAGGAGGGACAATTCGCAATCATCCCCCTGGGATTGGATTTGAATATTTATTCTCAGTGGAAAAATTCGCGGCTGGCGGCACGAAAAGATGTGGGACTAAAAGACAATGAGCTGGCTGTCGGAATAGTTGGACGTTTGACCGAGATTAAGAATCACGCATTGTTTCTCAAGGTAGCAGCGCGGTACAAGGAGTTGTTTGGATCGGCAAACGGAGAAGAGCAGCGGTTACGCTTCATCATTATTGGCGACGGGCAACTCAGGAACTCACTTGAACAGCAAGCCCAGTCTCTCGGACTTCAGGACGACGTGATCTTTACGGGCATGCGAAACGATCCCGAGGGTTTCTATTCAGCGTTGGACGTGGTAGCGCTTACTTCGCTCAACGAAGGCACACCGCTAACGCTTATCGAAGCGATGGCCAATGCGCGACCGGTGATCGCAACTGCGGTCGGTGGCGTTGTAGATTTGCTTGGCAGTTGCAACATAACGGCCTTCGCGGCGACAGACGCAAAAGCTGGTGATGGGTATGTCATTTGTGAGCATGGCGTTGCCGTGAGATCGCACGACGTGGATGCGTTTACTCGCGGACTAAGGTTTCTTGTCGAAGCAGAGACGCTCCGACGCGAAATGGGTGAACGCGGACGGCTGTATGTGGAACAGAACCATTCGAAAGAACGCTTGGTGGCGGATGTAGTGGCGCTCTATGAAGAGCTGTTAGGACAAGGCCCGGTATTTTCAGAAAAGCTGCGTCAGCGAGCGCCAGCCGCATAACAAATCAAACGACTGGAACTGTGCAATCATGCGACTCCCGCCCGGCCCAAAACGTCAGCTGGTAGCAGGTAATTCGCGAGAATTCTACAAAGATCAATTAGGGTTCTTAAGCGAAGCTGCACGGACCTACGGTGACGTTGTCAGCCTCACATTTTTTCATGTGCCTGTCTATCTCCTCAATAATCCTGAGCACATCGAGCGGGTTTTTGGTAGCCGGAATTTTAGCAAGCCAAAGTCTTTGCGGCTGCCGTTGCAACGTCGCATTTTTGGCAATGGGTTGTTAGCGAGCGATGGCGAAGTTTGGTTGCGCGAGCGGCGACTTATGCAGCCGGCTTTTCATCGAGATCGTCTGGCGATGTATGCCGAAGTGATGAACGGCTGTACAGAAAAAATGCTGGCTGACTGGGACGCGGAGGCGGTTCGCGATGTTTACGATGAGATGAGAGCGCTCGCCTTGACGATTGCAGCTGGGTGTCTCTTCAACGCCGAGCTCGGTCGCGATGGGGCGATGGTGCGGGAGATATCCAACACGGTAACCAAGGTATTTGCAGCTCAGGGAAGACCGCTCTGGATCCTCGACAACTTTCTTCCGACGCCGAATAACCTTCGCTTTCGCAGGGCCATCAAACAGCTGGACACGATCATTTACAGCCTGATTTCCGGACATCGAAAAGGTGAAATATCTGACGACCTGGTTACCATGTTGCTGTCGGCCGTAGATGAAGATGGCACGTGCATGAGCAGGCAACAACTAAGAGATGAATTGGCCACTTTGTTTTTCGCCAGCCATGAAGCGGCCGCTCTCGTATTAACTTGGACGTGCTATCTACTGGCCCGCTACCCTGAAAAGCAGGCAGTGTTGGCGGCAGAATTCCGCGAACATTTGCAGGAGCGAGTCGTTCCCGGAGTCGCAGACCTCACGTCCTTGCCGTACACTCGCATGGTTATTAAGGAAGCAACGCGACTTTACCCGCCAAACCGCAGCGTTGGGCGAGAGGCTTTGAATGATTGTGAAATTGGCGACTATCATGTGCCGGCCGGTACGCAGCTCCTGATGTCGCAATGGGTGGTGCATCGTGATTCGCGATACTTTGAAAGCCCCGAGAAGTTTCACCCGGAAAGATGGACGCCGGAGTTTGTCGCCCAGTTACCGAAGTATGCATATTTTCCCTTCGGCGGCGGCCCCAGAGTTTGCATCGGACAGGACTTTGCCATAATGGAAGCGACGCTCGTGATCGCGACAATCCTGCGAAGGTTCAAGCTCGAGTTAATTGAGGACCAGGTGGTGGAGCCTCAGCCGGTCGTCTTATTGCGACCTAAGACGCGAATAATGATTCGAGCAACAGTCCGTTAGCGTTAAGTAGAAAAAAATAATTAGGAGACAGCCATTGCGTGTACTCATAACCGGCGGCGCCGGCTTCATAGGTTCTCATCTTGCTGATGCATATTTGCAGCGCGGCGACGAAGTAGCGGTGATAGACGATCTATCCACCGGCACTATCGACAACATTCAACATCTAAAAAGTAACCCGAAGTTTCACTACACGATCGATTCGGTGCACAACCAGCCGGTCACGGCCGAGCTTGTGGATCAGAGCGACATCGTGATTCATCTCGCCGCGGCGGTAGGCGTAAAACTAATCGTTGAGAGTCCGGTGCGCACGATCGAAACAAACGTGCGGGGCACGGAAGTAGTGCTGGCGCTGGCAAACAAGAAGCAGAAGCGCGTGCTGATCGCGTCGACTTCAGAAGTTTATGGTTTGAGCATGGACGTCCCCTTCAAGGAAGACGGCAACCTTGTGATGGGGGCGACTACCAAGGGTCGTTGGAGCTATGCCTGCTCGAAAGCGATTGACGAATTTCTTGCCCTGGCTTATTGGCGCGAGAAGAAATTGCCGACCACGATCGTTAGGCTCTTCAATACTGTGGGACCGCGACAAACCGGGCGCTACGGCATGGTTATCCCGACGTTTGTGAAGCAAGCGCTCGCGGGTCGTCCGATCACGGTTTATGGCAACGGCAAGCAGACGCGTTGTTTTGGTTATGTTGGCGACGTAGTGGGCGCCCTGATCAAGTTGATGGATACGGCTGAGTCGGTCGGTCGGGTTTTCAACATCGGCTCGACTGAAGAGATCTCAATCGTGAAGCTCGCGGAAAAGGTCAAGGAGTTAACCCACTCAGCTTCGGAGATTGTGTTTGTTCCTTACGATGAGGCGTATGAGGAGGGCTTCGAAGACATGCCGCGGCGCGTCCCCGACACGTCCAAGATCAATCAGCTCGTCGGTTTCAAACCGGAGATCACTCTCGATGGAATACTTGAGACAGTGATCAATTTTCACCGCGGCCGGCCAGCGTCGTTCGACGAGTAGTTCTTTCAAAGCGTTGTTGAAAGCCACGAAGCCGAGAGGTCCTGCGATTGTCGTGCACTTCTCGTGATAGAACTTCTATTCTTAATATTCTTTCTTCCGAAGCGAATCCGCATCCTGGCAAGGGAGCGAGATCGTAGTGCGCTCAAATGGACTCTCGCGGCGGTGAGTGTGAGTTTATATCGCAAGCAACAGCTCGAGGAACAAACGCAGTTGCTCCAGCGACAAGAGCGACTGCTCCAGCGGCAATTCCCGTCGGAAGAGTCTTCAGTTCCATCGCCCTCACGGACAATTCCGGTTGAAAGCGTTGCAATTCCCACCTTGGGCGAATGTTATCTCCATTAAGGATGTCCCACCGCTTGATTTGGCCTTCGCTATCGATTAGTTTTCCTCGTACACTGCCAGTCGCAAGAGTTTCCTAATCTCGCTGTCCGTATGCCCTTTAGCTCGTTTCATCTTCTCGCCGTAGCCGCGTCAGCAGTTCTGGCATTGGCGCTGACGCCGATAGTTCAGATACTCGCACGTCGCTACGGGCTGATGGCCAAGCCCAAGACCGACCGCTGGCATAAGAAGCCCACCTCAATGTTTGGCGGCGTGGCGATCTGGTTATCGGTCGTCGTTAGTTACCTCGTTTTCACTCGTCCCGCCTCCGGTCAAGTATGGGGACACTTCCCCGACTCGTTCCTGGACGTTGTCATCGGCGCTAGTACCTTTCTGTTCCTGGTAGGCCTCGCCGACGATGTTCTGCACACCAAGCCCTACCAAAAACTGATCGGCCAGGTGATGGGTTCAGCGTTTGTGGTCTATTACGGTTTGACGTTGCCGTGGACTGCCTACTCAGCCTTGAACGTTGCACTGACGATCTTTTGGTTGATCGGGATCACGAACGCAGTAAATCTGCTCGACAACATGGATGGATTGGCTGCCGGGATTGCAGTTATTGCGTCGGGGTTTCTAGCGCTTAGTTTTCTCAGCACCGGTCATGTGATGGAAGCGTTGCTGCTCGTCACGTTTGCGGGCGCCCTGCTTGGTTTTCTGGTTTACAACTCCAGTCCCGCTTCGATCTTCATGGGCGACTGTGGTTCGATGTTCGTCGGTTTCTTTCTCGCGAGCGCGGCACTCGTAAACGTTTCCGGTGGCCGATCGAGAAGTTTATTGCCGGTGCTCGCAGTTCCGATTCTCGTTCTGTTCATCCCCATCTTCGACACTACCTTCGTCACGATTCTAAGAAAACTCTCCGGGCGCGCGGCGTCGCAGGGCGGGCGCGATCACACTTCGCACCGGCTGGTTGCGCTCGGCACTTCCGAGCGACACGCCGTTTGGCTGCTTTATGGTTTGGCGGCGCTTTCGGGTTTTCTCGCGCTACTGGTCCAAAGTGTAAAACTCGACGTCAGTCTCGCGGCGATTGCCGGTTTCACGGTTCTGTTGACACTGCTCGGTGTTTACCTGGCGGGCGTCAAGGTTTATGACGAAACCGAGGAAGCACAAGCAGCGAGCGACAATTCTCTGTACGCGTTTCTGATCGATTTTTCTTACAAGCGACGCATCTTCGAAGTCTTGCTGGATGTGATTCTGATCCTCCTGGCTTACTGGGGTGCCTACGCCGTGAAGTTTGGGGCGCTTTCGGGCAGCGCGGCGTGGAAACTCTTTCTGCGGACGTTGCCTGTGTTGGTTTTCGTGAAGATGGCTTCGTTTCTCCTGGTCGGCGTGTACCGCGGTCTTTGGCGCTACACCGGCCTGGACGATTTGATCGTATTCGCTAAGGCGGTGGTGCTCAGCTCGGTGTTGAGCGTGATTGGGGTGCTATTCGCGTTTCGCTTCGAAGGCTTCTCGCGAACTGTCTTCATGATTGACGCTATTCTGATGTTCATGTTTCTCGCCGGCAGTCGCCTCGCGTTTCGTTTGTTCCGGCAGGTAATTCCGATCGCGCAAAATGCAGCAGGTCGCAGAATCTTGATCTATGGAGCCGGTGACGGCGGCGAGCTGTTGCTGAGGGAACTTCAGAACAATCGCGGGCTAAATTATTCGCCAGTCGGTTTTCTTGACGACGATCCAGCCAAGAGCGGGAAACTGATTCACGGCTTGAAGGTTTACGCCGGCAATGGCGATCTAACTTCAGTTTGCCGGGATCACCAGGTCGACGAAGTGTTGATCTCAAGTACGAGAATGTCGGGGGAACGCTTGCAGGAAGTGTTGGACTTTTGCCGTGCCCAGGACATTCAGGTGAAGCGCATGCGAATCACCATTGAAGATCTGGCGGAATCATGGCGACAGTCAATTCATAAGACGCCTTAAGTAAGCGACAGAGCGTTTAGTTTTATGCCTGATCAATTAATGGAGTTTAGGGCCAGTGCGCCGGTGAAAGCGATCATGACGCTGCTGGTGGTGCTCGCGTTGTTCTCTACCTGGTTTGTAGTTCGTTGGTACATCGGCAATACGATCGCGGAGTATTTCCATCCCGAGGACCATCGCCTGGATACGGCGCAGATGGCGGTCAATCTCGCGCCAAACGATCCTCTGCCACACTGGCGACTGGGCAATCTCGCACTAAAGGAACTTCCGCCGGATCAAATCTCGGTAGTGGTCACCGAGTATGAGAAGGCAGTTAGTCTTTCTCCCAATGATTACCGGTTGTGGATGGAATTCGGCGGGGCCCTGGAACAGGCTGGCGACTTCGACAAAGCAGAGAAAGCGATGCGCGAAGCTGTGAAACTTGCGCCGTCGTATGCTTATCCGCATTGGTATCTGGGAAACTTGTTGCTGCGTACTGACCGCTACGCCGAAGGATTTGCAGAGTTGCGACAAGCAAGCGAGGGCTACGATCAATTCCAAAGTCAGTTATTCAATCTTGCCTGGCAACTAAATAAAGATGACTTCGGGGCCCTGCAAACCGCGGTCGGGAATACGCCGGCAATGCGAGCTTCGTTTTCGAGATATTTGGTTGAACGTGGACGTTACGACGATGGGCTGCGACTTTGGAATGGTTTGACTGAAGCTGAAAAGAAAGAAAGCCGCTTCGCCGCCGATCCGATAATTGCCAGTCTTATTAGCGCCCAACGGTATCAGCAGGCAATGGAGATTTGGAATCAGGTGGCGCCTGGATCCGCATACTACGCGCAAATAGGACGTATCATGGACGGCGGATTTGAAGATAATTTGGCCCATGGGCCGGGCGCGGTTTTTGGTTGGCAGGTGCAATCAAACCCGCAAACGCAAGTCGGAATTGACGGCGCACAAGGTCACAGCGGTAGCCGGAGCTTGCGCGTGTATTTCCAGGTTCGCTCACAGATAGACACCATTAACGTGACGCAACTCGTGCCGGTGCAGCCGAACGCTGGGTATGATTTTGAGTGTTACGTAAAAACAGAAAGACTCGAGAGCGCGGAGACTCCAGCAATCCTGATTGTTAATGCGAGTGACGATGCCGCGCTGGCGAGCGCGCCGCCAGCGTCTAGTGGCACGAGCAATTGGCAACGCATTTCTTTGCCTTTTAAGACCGGTGAGAAAACTGAAGCTGTGAAAGTGAAGATGGTGCGGAATTCCTGCATTGATAGCCCGGTCTGCCCGATTTTTGGAACCGTTTGGTATGACGACTTCGATCTTAAACTCCGAAAGTGACGCGCTAGTCTCGCTGGACACTCAGGCGCCGCTAGCCACTGCCAGTGTGAGCTACGTCACTTATCGCATCAGGCACACGCTTGCGAGTCGCTTCGCATTCCTGATGGTTTGTTTGGCGATCATTCTTTCCGCGCTCGCGTATGGCACCGTCCACTATTGGGCACTCGCCGTATTTTTTATTGGTGCCGTTACCATTCTGATTCTGTGGTTGATCGATAGCTGGGACCTCGGAACATTTCGTATCAGCCGAAATGTTTTGCAGTTACCACTACTCGGAATGTTTCTGCTGGGCGTGTTTCAACTGTTGCCGCTGCGACATCCAGGGAACGTCGGCACGCACTCGATTCCCTTGGTCAGCAGTTTGTCGTTTGACCCATACTCAACGCGGTTCATTCTTGTTCAGACCATGGCGTTGCTGATCTACTTCGCCGCCGTGCTCGTTTTCACCGATACACCCAAGCGTCTCCGGTTGCTGGTGAGGACAATCGTAGTCTTTGGATTTTTTCTGGCGATCTTTGGAATGACGCAGTCGTTCACCAGTCCAGACAAAATCTACTGGATGCGCGAATTGCCGCAGAGTCAGGCCTTCGGCCCTTTTATCAATCGCCACCACTTCGCCGGCTATATGGAGTTAGCCCTGGCGCTCCCGCTCGGGCTGGTGTTCACGGGAGCAATCGAGAAAGAAAAGAAATTCATCTATCTCTTCGCCGCCGGCCTTATGGCAGTGGCGCTGATCATGACAAATTCTCGCGGCGGCATTATCAGCCTCGTGTCAGAAATACTTTTTCTGGTCGCGACCATGGGATTGCGCCGCCGCCGCCACAAGAAGAGAGACTCAGGGGAGCGACCGCCACGGTTCAAGAGTGCGGCGATGAAAGCCGGGTTAGCACTGGCGTTGATCGTAGCCTTGTTTGGCGGAGTAGTGCTGTTGGGTGGCGAAGGTGCCCTGACACGCGTAGTCGGCTCGGTGAACACTGACGATCCGACGACTGGCCGTGCGCATTTCTGGAGCGTGACGGTTGACATAATTAAGACGCATCCCTGGATTGGCACTGGCTTAGGAGCCTTTGGCGTGGTCTATACCGGCTACGATTCACGCAATGGAATGTATCGCTTGGAACAAGCGCACAACGATTACCTGCAAACACTCTCTGATGGCGGCATTATCGGCGCCCTTCTGGGCCTGTTCTTTATAGTGAATTTGTTTCGGATGGGATTCATGCGCCGAGACTCTCGCGATGATTTTAGGCGCGGAGTTGCAACCGGTGCGATGGCCGGATGTTTTGCAGTGCTCGTTCACAGCTTCTTTGATTTTACGCTGCACACGCCGTCCAATGCGCTGCTCTTTTTAGTGCTCGCGGCATTGGCAACTATCAACGGAAGGGTCGAGGATGTGCACTCACGAAAGCCAAAACGCTCCCGCCGGAGTTCAGGAACTGCGAAAGAAAAGAGCTTAGAGACTTTGCTACAAACTCCTTAAACTGACTCGAGCGTTGCCGCCGTGTAGTATCGTGCGGAATTAGGTTTACTAACTACAGACGTGTAACACAGGGAGGCCCCCAACTTTGGCTTCAACTGCTTCAGCTAAATCGCAAGCGAATGAACGAGAGGCTGCCCAGGCTTCTTCGCTACCCGGGCTCTGTCTCACGGCTGCTCTAAAACATGGAAAGCAAGATGCGCTTAATCACAAGCTAGGTAGCAATTGGATTAATATTACTGCTGAGACCTTTGTTGAACGCGTGCGGAATGTTGCCCTTGGTCTCGCCGATCTGGGAATCAAACCGGGCGATCGCATTGCCCTCCTATCGGAAAACAGACCCGAATGGTCGATTGCCGATCTAGCTATTCTAAGTCTCGGCGCAATCAATGTTCCGATTTATACAACGCAGGCAGTCGACCAAATTCGTTACATCCTCTCCGATTCTGGCACGCGTGCGATATTCGTATCGAACAAGAAGCTCTTCAGACACGCCAAAGAAGCGCTGGCAGGTTTGGACTTTCTTGAGAAGGTCATTTTTTTCGACGCGCCTGCCGGCGAGGACATTGAACGATCGACAACCCTCGAGTTGTTGGAAAAGACTGGCCAGGAGCAATCGCTCAACAAGCCAGCAGCCTTTGGAGCTTATCTTAAGGCAATCAGAGCCGATGATCTGGCGACCATAATTTACACTTCAGGTACGACAGGTGAACCGAAGGGTGTGATGCTTACGCATGCGAACTTTGTATCCAACGTACTCGCAACCACGAGCGGCTTACCAATTTCTTCTACGGACATTGCTCTGTCGGTGCTTCCGTTATCACACATTTTTGAAAGAACTGGCTTTTACATCTTCTGTTACACCGGCGTCTCAGTCTATTACACTGCTTCTTTTGACCAGGTCGCGGAGAATCTCCGTGAGGTTAGACCAACAGTGATGACTGCCGTGCCGCGTTTGTTCGAGAAGGTTTACCACAAGATTGTGAAGAAAGGGTTTTCGCAAAAGGGCTGGAAACGACGGGTTTTCGAACGTTCGTTGGACGTTGGCCAGCGCTATGCGAAGGCGAAGGAAAAAGGAAAACTTGTGGGGCCGACCCTGGCCCTGCAACAGAGGATGGCAAACAAGCTGGTGTTTTCGAAATGGCGCGAGGGCGTTGGCGGACGCTTGCGCTATTTCGTTTCCGGCGGAGCGCCTCTTTCACCTGCTCTTTCCTATGCGTTCCTTGCGGCCGGTATCCCGATTCTGCAGGGGTACGGCGCCACGGAGACGTGCATCGTTTCGGCGAATCGACCTGAGAATAATAAGGTAGGTTCAGTCGGTTTACCGTTTGCGGGAATTGAGGTCAACATAGCTGACGACGGCGAGATCCTTTTGCGCGGACCAAATGTCATGCGTGGCTATTACGGGCATCCGGAAGAAACCGCTTCCGTCTTGCAGGATGAATGGTTTGCCACCGGCGACGTCGGTCATGTCGATAAGGAAGGCCACCTTTACATCACCGATCGCAAGAAGGATCTTTTCAAACTCTCAAACGGAAAATACATAGCACCACAACAAATTGAAAGCTTGCTGAAACAAAGTGAGTTTGTCAGTCAGGTTGTTGTAGTGGGCGCGGGTCGGAAGCAACCCGTTGCGCTTGTTGTTCCCGAATGGGAAGCAGTCAGACAAGCATTATCCGCTAAGAACGAGGAGTTTCCCGCGGATCGAATTGCGCTGGCCCGGTTTCCGGCCGCGGTCAAGTTGGTACAAAATGAGGTTGCCTTGCTTACGCGGGAACTGTCCGACTATTCACGGATACGCAAGATCGCGCTAGTAGCTGATGAATTTTCAATCGACCGTGGGGAACTTACACCCACTCTTAAGGTTAAGAGACGCGTCATCGATCAGAGATTTGGTGAGCTGATCGAGGAACTTTACTCGTAAGTTGTTAGAGAATTTCAAACGCGATCGGGAAGACTTCGCATTGCGGTCCAACCTAGCCCTAACTTTCTTCACAATTCACTGCAAGCAAATTAAGTCCCTTGGCGGAAGAGCTTTCGGCTACAACCTTCGCCGACTTGTCTTGCCCCAGAATTGACTCAGCCAACACCCTCAAGTTAATCGGCAACTCCGGCGGGCGACATTCTCCCTTGAGTGGCGGCTCGTAAAACGTCATTAGAGGAATCTCGCAATAACAAAAGTCGCAACTAGCCAGGTGATGTCTTACCAGAAAGTTGATTTCTGGTGCGAGTGCCTGGTTTCGAAATGAAAGCAGGAGGTTCGAAGGTGGGCAGGCCAGCTTTTTGCTGAATGACTTTACGCTCGCAGCCTTCATCAGTTTGCCCCTCTGGCCTCTTGGACGACCAGGTAACTTGCTCAGATTTAGAAAAACAGTCCGGCTTTAGAGATTGAGGAGTCTAAGAAGCAAGTTGCCGGCAGCCTCAACCAGAACTAGCCTTGCAGTCATCCCACTTGTTCAAGAACCTAATAGGATTAATCACTCGAAGATTCCACAACTTTACCCCTCGCAGCTTACCTTTTGTAGTTTGTAATCAATAACTTGAGGGAGATGTAAAAACATGTTGCTCATTCTTGAGAATGTTGTTAAGATGCTCTCCGTCAAGTCAGTGAGCTCCTGCTCTCTGACGCTCGTTCCAGGGCCAGCCCACCTGATTTCCCAGGATTACTCGGGCACAATCACAAACGACTTAGCCAGCAATAGTCCCCGGCTATTTCAAGACTATTCTCGAAAGACCTCTAATTGCCCTACTAAAAGCTCTTGTCTCCTTGCAGAAGCCGAGATTTACCAAAGCACTGTCATCAGCCAGTTGCTCATGTCATAGAGTTCCTTCCCAGTTCCTAACTCCAAGAACCAAAGAACAACCCTTGTGAAATCTCTAAGTCACGAAGTTGAAAAAGAAGCTGAGTTGACGTCCGTCATTCCGGTACCTCAGACTGCCCGCGCAAAACGCACCGCAGAGCGGATGGCGAAGAGCGGTAAGTGGGTCGAGAGTCTGCGCTGCTCAGATGTCAATCGTCTGTGGTCGGAACTGCATCGCATCGTATCCCACCATCCGCTGGTAAGAGCTTCGCGTAGTGCGGGTCTACTAGTGGAGGAAGGCGCTACAACCGCTTACACTGACCTCACCCAGGAGCTTTTTGTTCAGCTGCTGAGCAAGAACCGTTTTGAGCACTATCTCGAAACGGAGATGACCGATTACGAAATTGAATGTGAAATCGGCCAGATAGAACTCACTAACCTTCTCACCGCGGAACTGCGGAAGCGTCATCCAGAGAGCTACCGCCTCGCCCGCCGCATTTCTACACTTATCCAATCCAGCTCAAACTTCCGCCGCTTTGACTCGAGCGGTAGTGGTGATGAACCTCATCGACGGTTGGCTGACCGCGTTTATGGACTTAGCGAATGGGCCGACGGAAAACGTCGTCGCGATTCGCACGAGGTCGAACAGCGTGTTCACATGATCCCGGTTCGTGCGCGCGATACCAGAATGGTTGGCTGCACGGGCGACTCACAGGTTGTGATCAGTAATCCAGACCTCGAAGACCTCATTGTTTCGGTCCTGGATGCAGTCGATTCGCCAGTTGACGTAAGGGCCCTTCGCAGTCTGGTAATGTCGCGACTTCCGGTAATGGATATTTATCTGGTGCCGCTTGATGGCGACGACAATGATGGAGACGGAAATCATTTTCAGCCGGTGGACAAAGGTGAGGATCCAGAACAGGGCTTGTTACGCCGAGAGTCGGAAGATGAAGCCGCCGGGTCAGTCGACCACTTTCTTGGCCACCTCCACGAAACTGTTCGCGGCAAGGGCAAGCAATACAACCGCATTCTTGGAGTGTTGTGGCACTGCTATTTGAGCCCGCAGCAATCCACCCAACTTGAAGTTGCAGCGGTGTTGGGAGTTTCCGATTCGCTAGTGTCGGACTATCGACGGCGAATTGAACAGGAGTTACGTGCCCTGTCGTTCTCCGAAATAGAGGAGGCGAGGAGATTCGAGGGCGCATTGCGCGAGCGAGTTAGGGAGCTGGTTTTGGCCGTCAACCAAAACGAGGTCGCAGTTTAGCTCTGCATGGGCCACTTCCGGGAGCCTGTTATTCAAACTGCAAGTCGAGGCTGCGGCGCGTTGAGCGTAGCGGCTTCTTGTGATTTTCAGGCAGCATCTTCAACGACTAGCGGCTGACGAACTGAAACGCAGTTCTGGTCGCAGCCCGCCCCCCGCTCTTTGGTGTAGGAATGGAAAACTACATCCTCTACTCGAATACAAACAAGGCGACGCACAACGCCTACACGCGTTGCGGCCGACATGAGACAAGTCCATTCAACAGTTTACGTCGAGCCGAAGCGGCGACCCGGACGAGTAAACGGCAGCCGCCAGTTTACTACCTTGCGATCGGTTTGCAGGCGAGCCTGGTTGGGTACAGGGTCGTGAGCTTCTTCGCGTCCGTAGCTTACCAGTGGTCCGCCTACTATCTAGTATTAATCGCCT
The DNA here is from genome assembly GCA_040002755.1 of Acidobacteriota bacterium. Classification (GTDB taxonomy): domain Bacteria; phylum Acidobacteriota; class Blastocatellia; order Pyrinomonadales; family Pyrinomonadaceae; genus PSRF01. The sequence continues at coordinate 23,735 of JBDUDV010000011.1, forward strand.
AGTCGGATTGAATAATCTCGATCGTTCTCGGTTCGCAGTGGAAAGGCGCCGGCTCGGTGTTGGTGACGCAATGACGAGGTCGTCACCTATTTTACTGGTCACTAATCAGCTGGCCGCTTTCAATAATTTCGATCTTTGCGGGGCTGCCCTGGGGTGCCACCGGCATGGCTGCTTCCTACTCGCTGACGCGCGTATTCATTACAAATCCGTTGATGTATTGGTTCGTTGGCGGCACCGGGCCGGTCCGGACAATGGACTTCTACAAGAACGAGCTATTACTGATCTGGTTCCGGCGGAAATCATAAACCGTCCAAAGCAGGGTTTTGGCGTGCCAATCCAGCAGTGGATTCACCAGCAACTGTGCGAGCGGATCCGCGACACGCTAAATGATCCATGAACGTGATGAAACAAGGCGCAGGAACCAGCGACGCAATCCAAAGACTTTCCCGACGGCGGCTGCCACGTCATGCGCGATGGTTGGCATCCATACTGTCCCCTCTTCGATTGTGGACCGCATGGCAGCGACAACTGCGGACACGCTCATGCCGAGGCCGTGGCCGCGCTGTTGCTAGCGAGTATTGGGGGAAGGTTTACACAGTGCTTGATAGCATGCGGATGCGCCGCTCAGATGGCGCTATGGTGCGCATAACGACAGTCAACGACTTAGAGCCTGGCGCGGTACAAGCGGCCATCGATTTGGCAACAGATCTCGCCGCTGGTTCATTAGCCATCCTGCCCGAATTTAATCCAGACTGACTGTCGGAATCGCGGGCTTCGCGCCCACAATGAGCGCGAAGCGCGAACCTCCGGTTGCCTAGACTGATCTCTAATGAGCGTATTTGGGCGGGACACCGGCGGTCCAGTAGGAATTACGGAATCACTCTCCAATTAAGCCTTTTCTGAAAGCGTCTCACTCTCGAGACAAATCCCGGTGGCATTGCCCGCCACTTTGATGGAGCCGAGAGTAAAACCAGAGACCAACAACCGGGACGCCAGGCCTGAGCCCCAGGAAGTCGCTCCCGACGAGAGGAAAGAAGATGAAAGCCGAGTGCCGATCGAAAATTTATTACACAACCCTTCTGTCTTTTCTTCTGGCCGCGATTTTCGCAATAAGCAGCTGCACCAATCCCGAAAAAGCAAAAATAGCCCACTTCGAAAAAGGCGAAGCTTACCTCAAAGACGAGAAGTTTCAGGAAGCATCGCTTGAGTTTCGCAACGCTACACAGATCGACGAGAAGCTTGCGTCGGCGCACCGAGGCCTGGCCCGCTCGTATGAAGGACTCCAGCGCTTTCAGGAAGTCTTCGAAGAGCTGCGCAAAACTACCGACCTCGACGCAAACAATCTTGATGCCCGTGTGAAGCTTGGCAATTACTACATCGCCGCAGCCAAGGGCCATTCTGAACTAATCGCCGAAGCCGAACGGCTTGCGACGCAGATCCTGCAGAAGGATGCGAATAACGTCGAAGGCCATATCCTGATGGGCATCTTCTATGCCCGGAATGAACATGACAAAGCGTTCGCGGAAATTAATCAGGCCATCGAGTTGGATCCAAAGCGCGTCGAGCCGTACTTAAGTCTGGCGCGTTTCTACATCGTTATCAACTACAAGGCGAAAGCAGAGGAAACTTTTCAGCGTGCGATATCCGTCAACAGTAATTCCGGCTTAGCCCACACTGAATACGGCAAGTATGTCGTGCAGCTCAACCGCCTCGTAGATGCCGAGGCCGAAATGAACAAAGCTGAAGAAATTCTGAAAAGGGCCGCCCAGACCACGAAGGCCGTTACTGAGGAGCTGGCCAGCAAGTACATCAACGTCCAGGCACAAAACACTATCAACTCCACCAGTTCTGGGAAGCAGTTCATAGATCAGCAGGTCAGCCAATTGAAGGACGAGCTGGCGACTGTCGACCAGCAAGGGCTCGAGTTCATGCAGAAGAACGTCGGCAACCTGCCGTCTGAAGCGGCTTCTCTGGTTGACGCTTCGCAGTCTAGATGAAGTGTGTCCTCGAGTTTCGAGTTCTGAGTTTCGAGTCCCAGAACTAAAGAATTGTCCGAGGCAGAACGCGAGAACGTGAAGGCCGAACTCGAGATCAAAACTCGCAAGTTAAAACTTTGGAGGTTACAGAGTGTACTCAGAATTTTACGGACTAAAAGAATTGCCCTTCGCGCTGACTCCCGATCCACGCTTTATCTATTCCACTCCGTCGCATACGGAAGTGATGGCAAACCTGCATTATGGTATTGAAAGCGGCAAGGGGTTGGTGGTGGTGACCGGCGAAGTTGGCACCGGCAAAACAACGATCCTGCGCTGGATGATGCAGCGACTCGACCGGACGGTCCTCGTCGCCTACATCTTCAATCCGCGCTTCTCAGTCACCGAGTTTTACCAGCAGGTCGCGTCGTTGCTCGATATTCAGAAGTGGGAAACGAAGCCGGAGTTGCTGGTGGAGCTTGGCAGGGCGCTGGAGTCGCGTCACTCGCGCGGGCTGCGAACAGTTTTGATCATTGACGAGGCCCAGGGACTTTCACCGACCGTGCTCGAAGAGATTCGCCTGCTTTCAAACTTCGAATCAGATACAGCGAAGCAGCTTCAGATTGTGCTCACCGGCCAGCCCGAGCTGCGCGAAGTCTTAAACGATGCCGATCTTCGTCAACTTAAGCAACGTGTCGCACTTCGCTGCGTAATCAAGGCGCTATCGACCGTTGAAGAAACTGATCGTTACATCAATTCCCGTCTGCTCGTCGCCGGCGCGGAGCGCACCGACATCTTTTCATCTGCGGCGATCGACTATATTTATCGCTGCACTGAAGGCATTCCCCGCAACATCAACAACCTTTGCGATAACGCACTGCTGGCTGGTTACGCCGCAGGCGACCTATCAATCAGCCGCGCGATCATCGAGGAAGTCGCTGAGGCTCTTGACATGTTGCCGCGCGCGGAACGCCGTGCACCAGCCGCAGAACCGAGGGAACTATCGGCAAGGATTTTCTCAGATGCCAGCCGCGCGGAACTTTGGTCCGCAGGTAGTGGAAACGGTGACTCATATTAGTTATTAGGACAGGCATTCCTGCCTATCCGCGGGTTCTTTAAAGCTACCGATAGAGTTGCAGAAGAGACAGACAGGAATGTCTCTCCTACAAGGAGAGAGCCTTATGGGCAGAGTTTACGACGCAATAAGACGTGCCGGCGCGGACGGGTCGAGTGTTCGCGCGCCCGAGGTACATGGATCAGCACATCGCGGAGAGATCCGCACACCTGGCATCGTCCCTTCGAGCACGGAGATAGAGGAGCAGTTGTTTAAAGCTTCTTCTTTCCGTCGCGCTGAAGCGGCGGTGAAAAGTTCAGCGTTCACTGCGCACACTGCGGATGCTTCTGACGGGATGGCACTCCCCGAACGACCGGCGCCGCGTGCTGTTGGGGCAACTTTGAACGCTGTCAGGCCGGCGCGTGCGAACGGACTCGTCTCTTATGACGTAGACGCCGCGCGCGTCGAGCCTCATCTCGTCGCAATCACGCAACCTCGCTCGGCTTACTGCGAGCAGTATCGCTCGTTGCGAACGCGAATCCTGCAAGCAGGTGAGCGTGAGCAGATGTGTACGTTTGTTATCACGAGCGCGGGAATGGGTGAAGGCAAAACGTTGACGGCGTTGAATCTCGCCTGGCTGCTCGCGCAAACCGAAGGCGTCAGATGTCTCCTAATCGATAGCGATTTGCGCCAGCCCTGCGCCACTGACTACCTGGCGATTGAGGTGCCGCGCGGACTGTCGGAAGTATTGGGCGGCGAATTAAGTTTGCAGGAGGCTGTTGTCCGTCTTGATCCTGCCGGACTTTACTTGTTGCCAGGCGGCCAGGCGCGCGACGACTGCGCCGAACTGCTTTCCGGCCCAACCTACGCCGGAGTAATTGCCGAAGCTCGCAGCCTGTTTGACTTCATCATCATCGACGCGCCGCCACTCGGAATCTTTACGGACGCCAACCTGCTAATCAATCGCGCCGACGGTGCCTTGATGGTCGTTCGCGCCGGCAGGACGCGATACGCGATGCTCGACGGGTTATTGGCCCAGTTGCCGCGCGAACGAATGCTGGGCGTCGTCTTGAATCGCGCTGACCAAGAACTGGAATCGAATTCTTACTACTACCAGCAACGCAATTACCGGCCACGAAAAGCTTTGCCCGAGGAGGAGCAGGAGTTGCTGCTCGTAAATGAGTCTGAAGAAGACGAGGTGGCAATCGCAAGTTGAGACGTTCCCGCGCAAATACTCGGACCAGCTTACTGCTTTTCGCCGAAGCCGCAGTTGTTTTCGGCGCGATTGTGGGAGCGGTATATTTGCGATTGGGCGTCGAAGATTCTCACAATGAATTACTACTGCGGCAGGGGTTCCTGAAAGCCGCACTGGCCACGCTTTTCTGTCTCGCCACTTTCTACCTTTTCGACCTATACGACTTCGTGGTCATGCACGACCGCCGCGAGTTGGTCCTGCGACTGATTCAGGCCGTCGGTTTGGCATGGGTAGCAATGGCGTTAGCCTTCTATGCGTTTCCCCACCTCATGTTGGGTCGCGGCATTTCACTGATTGCGCTGCCTCTCGCCCTGGGACTCATGGTCAGTTGGCGCATCTCCATTCACTGGCTGCTGGGCCATCCGGACTTCGGCGAAAAGATTTTGATTCTTGGCTCGGGCACCTTCGCCGTGGAAGTTGCGCGCGAGATGCTTGGACGGCCCGACGCCGGATATCGCATCGCGGGTTTTGTTGGCAACGATCCTGAACTGCTCGGCAAGAGTTTAATTAACCCGCGCGTGATCGGACTGACTTCGGAATTGGATGCCGTTGTCAGGCGTGAAGGAATCGATCGCATTGTCGTCGCCATGGGCGAACGTCGCGGACAGTTGCCGACAAGTGAGTTGTTGCAGCTGAGTCTGGCGGGAGCTGTAAACATCGAGGAAGGCGCCTCCTTCTACGAGCGCGTCACGGGACGCGTGTCGCTCAACATGATCCGGCCTTCATGGTTGATTTTCTCGAGTCGCGGTAGGCAGGCACGGATTTCAGGGATAATGCGAAACATCGTTCATCGGCTGTTAGCGCTGACGGGTGGGCTGCTGTCTTTGCCGCTGGCAATTGTCACCGCAATCTTGATCAAGTTGGATTCTCACGGACCGGTTCTTTACAAACAGGAACGGGTTGGCAAGAACGGTGGTTCTTTTACCGTGATGAAGTTTCGCTCGATGCGCACGGATGCTGAGAAGTCCGGCCCGGTATGGGCCAGCGCCGACGACGATCGCACCACGCGCGTTGGGAAGATCATTCGCAAACTGCGCATCGACGAGATACCGCAGTTTTGGAATATCATCCGTGGTGACATGGATTTTGTCGGCCCTCGTCCTGAACGCCCGCACTTCGTTTCGCAGTTAGCTGAAGAAATACCCTATTACGAACAGCGTCACCTGATTGCGCCGGGACTGACCGGTTGGGCGCAGATCAAGTATCCCTACGGAGCTTCGATTGAGGACGCGCGCCAGAAGCTGCAATACGATCTTTATTACATCAAGAACCAGAGTCTGATGCTCGACGCGATCATCCTGTTTGAAACTGTCAAGATAATTCTGTTCGGTAGAGGCCGGTGATTGCCGGGACCGCAGGCGTCGCGCCGTAAAGCGGCTGGCCTAGGCCCTGCGGGCTAGCCGCCTGAAGGCGGCACTTCTTCGTCTGCCGCTTGCGCGCCTTCTTCCGCCTTGCGCTCTGGCCGCATGTGCGGAAACAAAATCACATCGCGGATGGATTGCTTGTTGGTGAGTAGCATCACGAAGCGGTCGATGCCGATGCCGATGCCCGCGGCCGGCGGCATGCCGTAGGACAGCGCGCGAATGTAGTCTTCATCCATCACCATCGCTTCTTCATCGCCACGCTCACGCTGCGCCCCCTGATCCAGAAAACGTTGATACTGCTCTGCCGGATCGTTCAACTCCGAGAAACCGTTGGCACACTCCATGCCAACCATGAATAACTCGAACCGTTCCGCGACTGACGGGTTTGACGGCGACGCTTTCGAGAGTGGTGAAACAATTTTTGGAAAATCGTAAATCAGAGTTGGCTGAATCAACTGATGTTCGACGTGTTCTTCAAATAACTGCAAAAGATTTTCATCGGTAATCTGTATATCAGGCGCAAAGCAAGTCACGCCTTCTCTCATTGTCAGTCGCTGAAATCGCTGGCTGAAGTCGAGTTCGTGCTTGCCGAATTTCACATGGGTGTGGCCCAGAGCAGTGAACACGACGGCGCGTAACATCTGTTCGCAGAAATCCATCATCTGGTTCACGTCAGCATAGGCCCAGTAAAACTCCAGCATGGTGAACTCGGGATTGTGCTTAGTTGAGATGCCCTCGTTCCGGAAGTTTCGATTGAGTTCGTAGACCTTCTCGAATCCCCCAACTAACAATCGCTTCAAATACAACTCAGGAGCGATTCGGGCGTACAAATCTATATCCAGCGCGTTGTGATGAGTCTTGAACGGCCGCGCCGCCGCGCCGGTCGCTTTCGACGTGAGCATTGGCGTCTCGACCTCGACGTAGCCATGCTCGTCCAGTATGCGTCGCAGGTCGCGGATGATCGCTGAACGACGTTCGAAGACTTCCCGCGGTGTTAAGTCGTTTTCGTCACGCTCCAGTTGCAGACTGCCGGCAATCAAATCTGCGTAGCGTTGTCGCTGGCGAATCTCCGGGTCGTTGAGCCCGTGCATTTTATCGGGCAGCGGCAGCAGCGCCTTCGCCAGGAACTGCAGGGTCTGCACGTGAATTGAAAGCTCGCCGGTTTTTGTAATGAAGAGATAGCCGTCGACGCCGATGAAGTCGCCGTGGTCCAACAGATTGAACAACTCCCAACCATCAGCCTCACCGCCGGAGGCATCGTTGCTCACGCCCTTCACGTCCGCACGCTTCACATAAATCTGCAGCCGGGTGACGCCGTCAGACAAATGTACAAACGCTGCTTTGCCCATCACGCGTGGCGGCGAAGCAATGCGACCAGCCAGGCGAACAGTGACTTTGTTCAGTTGTTGATTGGCAAGTTCGATTGGTTCCGGCGCCGGACGTTCACCTTCGCGCACTTCCGGTTGAAACGAGCGATACTTTTCAAACACCGACGTGATCGTGTCTTCGCGTTGCGAGTCGATCGTCTGGCTGCGTTCAAACTTATTTGGGTAGGCGTTGCCGACAAGTCGCTGCAGCGCTTCCAGGTGTTCCTGGCGCGCTCGGGTTTGATCATTCTCTTCGATGAATGGCACAGACATGAGAAGCATCGTAAATGGTAAATCGCAAATCGTAAACAGCGACCTTGGTTTAATCAGCCACAGATGGACACGGATAGTCGCCGATTAGAAAAAACATTCCGTTCTTTATCCGCCTTATCCGCGTAAATCTGTAGCTAATGCAGGTCCGCCATTCTCGGCGGCTGCACACCCCAGTCAGCTCATGCTAGATTGTTAGCTATCGATGATCGACAAGATTCTGAGCCTGGATGAACTGCTCGGTTTGCGCCAAACTCTGCGCACTGCCGGCCAAACTCTCGTTTTCACTAACGGCGTTTTTGATCTATTGCATGTTGGCCACGTGCGTTACCTGGCCGCGGCCCGGGCGTTGGGCGACGCGTTGGTCGTTGCCGTTAATAGTGATCGAACGGTGCGGGAGTTGAAAGGCGAAGGCCGACCGGTGATCAGCGAGAACGAACGCGCCGAAATCCTGGCGGCTTTGCGACAGGTGGACTACGTAACGATTTTCGATGGGGTCTCGCCGCGATTTCTGATCTCGCGCCTGTTGCCCGACGTGCTCGTCAAGGGCGGCGACTACGGCCTCGATGAAATTCACGGACGCGAAGAAGTCGAAGCAGCAGGCGGAGGAGTTGTCAGTTTGCCATTTGTTGAGGGTGCGTCAACGAGCTCGATGATCGAGCGAATGAAAAAAGCGAAGAAGTGAGCAGTGAGCAGTAAGCAGTGGCAGGCCGCTAGCTCAAGTACTGCTCACCGCTTACGGCTCACTGCATACTCCAGGCTATGAGCAATACGATTCAAACAAGCAATCCACTACAAAGCGGGCTACGACGGGTCACTGAAACGCCGGAGTTCAGGCGTGCAGTCGACGAGATCAATCGCGGGGCGCGGGTAGTTTCAATTAGCGGGCTGGTAACCGGCTCGGCACGCGCGCTGGCTTTGGCCGCGTTGCAACGTGAAACGAGAAAGCCCTTTGCGATCGTAACGCCGTCAAACCGCGACCTCGAACCATGGGAAGGCGATTTGCGCTTCTGGTATTGCGCGCTCGCCGGCAAGAAAAACTGCGAAAACGAAGTACTCATCCTGCCATCTTCAGAAAGTGATCCTTACGCTGGTTCATCACCGCATCCGGAAACTTTAGAACGTCGCGCGCTGACCCTTTGGCGACTGGCTCGCCACTCCCAGGATTTTGTTTTGCTGACCGCACGCGCCATCGCACGGCGAACAGTGACCCCGGATGAAATCACCGAAGCCGGAGTCTTGCTCTCCAAAAACGATAATCAGTCGCCGGAAGATCTGGTCTACAAACTCGTGGCGGCAGGTTATGTGCGGGAGGATCCGGTGGCTGCGGTCGGCGAGTTCTCGATGCGCGGCGGCATCATCGACGTTTGGTCGCCTGGGCAGGAACGACCCGTACGTATCGAGTTCTTTGGCGATGAAGTCGATTCAATCCGCGGTTTTGATCCAGATACGCAACTTTCCACCAGTCAATTGAGTGAAGTCGAAATTGTGCCGATGCGCGAAGTGGTAGTCCGCAGTCAGGACTTCCGAGCCTGGGCGGATGCCGCGCGTGAGCGGTGGGCTGATGAACGTTATACGCGCGCGCTTCGTGATCGCACGGTCTTTGCTGACGAGGGAGAAAGCTTTGCCGGTTGGGAATGGCTGATGCCCATTGTCAGAGAAAGAGACGGAAGCGTTTTTGATTACCTGAAGGACGCCGTGTTGGTCATCGATGAGCCGTCGTCAGTGGAAACGTATCTCGGCGAAGTTTACCAAACGCTCGCCGATCGTTATTCCGAGACCGATGCAGTTGACGATATCGCTGTTAGCCCTGAAGAACTTTACTTGTCTGTAGAAGAGTTGCGAGCGAAGTTGGATTCCAAACAGAGGGTTGAACTTCGCGTTCTGGGACGTGCGGCTGCCGAAGTGGATCAGGCGATTGGCCTCGATGCCGAAGCGCCAAAGGTGCAACTCGGTCGCTCGCGAGCGTCCCGCGAGCCGCTGTTTCTTTTTCCGGTTGCCGGACCAGCGCCGGAAGTCGAATTGAAGACGCAGTCGACGCGGAAGTATCACGGTCGGCTGGCAAGCCTCGCCACCGACCTGATTAGCGCTCGCGAAAATGGTGTGACAACGCTTTTTGTGATGCCCAGTCTCGGAGTTGCGGAACGAGTCGTCGAAATTCTCGGGGAGTATGAGATTGACGCGCAGCTTTCGTTATCGGAACGATCCGCAGCAACTCAGTCGAGTGAAACCGCGCAGGTCGCGTCGACGATCGTGACGATTGGGCGACTCAGCAGCGGATTCGAAATGCCGGGCGCGCGTTTGTTAACGCATGTTGAAGGCGACTTGTTTGACGAAGCCGGCGCGCAGGCACTGGAGCGGCGGGCGGCGGCGCCAGACGGCAGACGGCAGACGACAGATGGCAGGAAGAAGAAACGATCCAGGACCGCTGCGTTTCTGTCGGACTTTCGCGATCTAAAAGCGGGCGACTACGTGGTGCACATCGACCACGGCATCGGGCGCTTCGGCGGTTTGCAGACGCTGGATCTTGGCACGCGCAGCAGTGAGTTCATGCTGCTCTTCTATGCTGAGGACGCCAAGCTCTACGTTCCCGTCGAGCGGCTGGACCTGGTGCAGCGTTATTCGAGCGCCGAAGGACAACAACCGACGCTTGATCGACTCGGCGGTCTTGGCTGGCAGAAGACTAAAGCCAAAGCCAAGCGCGCCATGCGCGATATGGCAGATGAACTTTTGCGTTTGTATGCGGAGCGAAAACTCGTTGGTGGTTATGCCTTTGCTGCGGATACGCCCTGGCAGCGCGAGTTTGAAGATGGCTTCGAATACGTCCTAACAGCGGATCAGGAAACCGCGATCGAAGACGTAAAGCAGGACATGGAACAAGCTGTCCCGATGGACCGTCTGCTTTGCGGCGATGTTGGTTACGGCAAGACCGAAGTGGCAATGCGTGCGGCGTTCAAAGCGGTCATGGAAGGGAAGCAGGCGGCCATACTGACGCCAACGACGGTGCTTGCTTATCAGCACTACGACACGTTCCGCAGTCGCTTCGCTCCGTTTCCTGTGAAGATCGAATTGTTGTCGCGCTTCCGTTCCGCGAAGGAGCAGAAGGAGGTGGCCAAGCGTGTTGAGTCTGGTGATGTTGACGTAGTGATTGGCACACACCGCCTATTATCGAAGGATGTTCGCTTCAAAGAACTCGGCATCGTTGTCGTTGACGAGGAACAACGTTTTGGGGTGGCTCACAAAGAGCGATTGAAACACCTCAAGAAGCGCGTCGATGTCTTGACGCTCTCCGCAACGCCGATCCCGCGCACCCTCAATATGTCGCTCAGTGGTCTGCGAGACATGTCGCTGATTGAAACGCCGCCACGCGATCGGCTCGCAATTCAAACGCAGGTGGTCCAGTTCTCGGAGAACGTAATTAAGTCGGCGATTGAACTCGAACTCGGGCGTGGCGGGCAGGTTTTCTTCATCCACAATCGCGTCGAAACCATCGAAACAATTGCGGCCCTCGTTCATCGACTGGTGCCGCAGGCACGCATGGTGGTTGGCCACGGGCAGATGAACGAAAAAGAAATGGAGCGCGTGATGCTCGATTTCATCGATCATAAGCATGATGTCCTGGTTGCGACAACCATCATCGAGAATGGGATAGACATCCCTCGCGCTAACACGATCATCATAAACCGCGCCGATCAGTATGGTCTTTCTCAACTTTATCAACTGCGCGGGCGGGTTGGCCGTTCAAACCGCCGAGCTTACGCGTATCTATTAATTCCCGGCGAGCAGGAGCTTTCGCCGATAGCGAAACGACGTTTGGCGGCAATTCGGGAGTTTTCGGACCTGGGCGCGGGTTTTCGCATCGCGGCGTTGGATCTCGAACTTCGCGGCGCCGGCAATCTTCTCGGTGGTCAGCAGTCCGGCCACATGGATGCGCTGGGCTTCGACCTTTACACGCAAATGCTCGAGCGCACAGTCGCCGAGTTGCGTGGTGAAGAGGTGGAAGATGAGACGAGCGTTACTATCAATCTCGGCGTCGATGTGACCATACCGGATGAGTACATCAACGACATGGGCCAGCGACTGCGCACTTATAAACGGGTGTCGTCCGCGCGAGATGAAGACACGCTCGCCAGTATTCGCAATGAGACGCAGGATCGTTACGGACGGCTTCCGGAGTCGGTCGGACAGCTTTTCGGTTATGCAGCCTTGCGACGATTGGCGGAGAGCCTGGCGGTGCTATCGATCGACAGAACCGGTGAGGGCGTGGCATTGAAGTTTAGCGAAAAGGCGCGAGTTTCGCCGGAGAAACTGGCAATATTCATTAACGATCGTGCCGGCAGGGTCTTTACCCCAACCGGCGTTTTGAAGCTAAGTCTTAACGACGTTGAACAGGACGATTTGCTGGCCACGGTGCGTGGCGTGTTGCTGGAACTAAGAGCGGGAGACTAGAATCGAGTCCCGAGCAATCAGCAGACAGCAATCAGCCGGAAGAGATAAGTCTTCGTTCATTAGCCTTAATCACTACGGCAATCGCTGTTTAAATTGCTGAATGCTGATTACTTTTTTCAAGGAGCATTTTGTGAAATCTAAATTTGTATCTCTCGCCATAATGGGCGCATTCGCCTTTGCACTTCTGGCCTTGATGCCGTCCCAAACGTTCGCGCAGGAAGGCGAGTTACGGGTCGTTGATGAAGTGATCGCGCAAATCAACGACGATGTGATCACGCTGTCGATGCTCAAGCGGGAGTCTAAGGAACGCGTCGACCAATTGAAGCAGTCAGGCATGTCGGAGCAGGAAGCCAATGCTGAAGTAACCAAGCGGCAACCCGAACTGATTGCCACGCTGGTTAACGAGGCGCTCCTGTTGCAAAAAGGCAAGGAGCTGGAGCTTTCAAACGACGTTGAGGCAGAGGTCAACCGGCGCATGCTTGAAGTCGCCAAAGAGCAGGGTATTCCCACCATTGAAAAGCTGGAAGTTGCAATGCGCGAGAGTGGAGTGGATCCGGTAGCTACTCGCGCGACCTTGCGTGCTGAGATCATGAAACAGTCCGTGATTCAGCAGGAAGTTGATCGCAAGATATTCTTTGGGCTGACAATGGACGAACTAAAAAAGTATTTTGCGGAGCACCAGGACAAGTTTCGCAAACCAGAGAACGTAACCATCTCAGAGATATTTCTGAGTGCTGCCGGCAAGAACGACGCCGAGGTAAAAGCCCGTGCGTTGGAGCTCGTCGGACAATTGCGAGCGGGTGGAGACTTCGCCAAGATAGCCGCCGCAAATTCTGAGCGCGAGCAAAACGGCGTGCGCGTCGCGCCCGAAACGGGTGGCAAGGTGGGGACCTTTGAGGTGCCGAACCTGCGTCAGGAAATCAGCACGTCTGTGAAAAGCGTGCCGGTGGGCGGAGTGAGTGAGCCGCTGCGCACGACTGAGGGTTATCAAATCTTCCGAGTTGACGAGCGTGTACCCGCGAGCACTGCCGCAACTTTTAATGAGAATCAAACGCGCGAGGCCATCACCATGGAGCGCGGCACAAAAGCTCGTGAGGACTACTTGCAGAGATTGCGAGATGAATCTTACATAAAGATTTCCGACAGCTACGCTAACGCGGTCTATCCGATACTAAAGATCACCCCGGAGAAGACGGCTGAAGCCGGCGGCATTCCCAATGGTGGAGCGCCTGAAAAGAAGAAAAAGGGAAAACTGCTGGGAATCTTTCCAAAACCGTAATTAACGCGTTTCGATTTTCGAGTTTGGGGTTTCAAGTTTCCGGTCTTAACTCCGAACTTGAAACCCTTAACTCGAAATCTTTTATGCGTCTCGATCTCTTCCTCAAAGCCAGTCGTCTGAGTGCCCGCCGCACGCTAGCCCAAAAACTTTGTGATGCCGGGCGCGTTTCGATCAACGGAAATAGCGCGAAGTCGTCCCATGTAGTCAAGGTGAATGACCAGATCTGCATTCGCCGTCACACCACGCTAACGACCGTGCGCGTTCTTTCCGTACCCGATGTTCGCCAGACCTCGCGCAAAGACGCAAGCACTTTGTATGAACTAGTCCGCGAAGAATCGCTTGAGCTAGACGTTATTTGAGCGATTAGTTAAAGTTCCTGTTGGAATCTCTATGACGCCAGAAATAAAGCCATTCAAGATTCGCGATATCGAGATCAACCCGCCGTTGGTCCTTTCACCGATGGCGGGTGTGACGGACGTGTCGTTTCGGCGCCTGCTCAAGCGTCGCGGCGGTGTGGGTCTCAGTGTCTCCGAGTTTATTTCCGTTGAAGGACTGACGCGCAGCAATCCCAAATCAAAAAGGCAGATGCGGTTTTACGAAGACGAGCGGCCCTTTGCAGTGCAGATCTTTGGCGGCCAACCCGAGCGCATGCGCATGGCAGCGGAGATGGCCGAGGAAATTGGCGCAGACATTCTCGACATCAACTGTGGTTGTCCGGCGCCGAAAGTGGTGAAGCATGGCGGCGGCTCCGGATTGCTGAAAGATCATGAGCGACTCGAAACGATTCTCACCGAAATCAAGAAAGCGATCACGATCCCGTTAACGATTAAGATTCGCGCCGGCTTCTACGATCACACTATCAACGCTGTCGAAACAGCGAAGCTCGCGGAAGGCTGTGGCGTTGAGCATATTGCTCTTCATGGCCGCACGAAGGAGCAGGGTTATCGTGGCCTCGCGAATTGGGATTTGGTGAAGCAAATAAAGGAAACTGTCAGCGTGCCCGTCTCAGGCAGTGGTGATGTGACAACAATCGACCAGGCGTTTGCGCGTTTTCGTGAAACGGGCTGCGACGGCGTTTTGATTGGACGCGGCGCGATGGCGAATCCCTGGATCTTCAGGCAGGTTGAAGACACGATGCACGGTCGGCAGGTCTTTGAACCAACCCTCGCAGACAAGCGCGCGATCCTGCACGAGTATTTCGATTTGCTGCGTGACGACATGCCTGAGACGCCGGCAATAAATCGCATGAAGCAACTTGCCGGGCAGTTTACGCGCGGTCTGCAGGGCGGCGCGTTGTTTCGCACTTCGCTCTACCATTCCCATTCGGTAGACGAAATTCTGAACCGCATCGAGGAATACTTTGAAGCGATCGAAAACGGCAAGCCTTACTTCGGTGAAGCCGGGGCACCGATTGAAGAAGCTCCGGAACTCGATTCTTGTGAAGCCGCCAGCGTTGCTTAGCCGAAGACGCTTCGCTGCATCGCAGTTCTTTGGTAGTCCCTGTTAGTAATGGCCCAACGAAAAATCATCGTCTACATCGCGACCAGCGCAGACGGTTTCATTGCCCGGCGCGATGGCAGCGTCGACTGGCTCAATCGGCCGCGCACATTCGGCGACTACGGTATGGGCGCGTTTTTCAAAACGATCGACACGATCTTGTGGGGACGTAAGACTTATGCGATTGGTTTAAAGTTCGCCAAAGAAGGCGGCGGCCTGGGCTACGGCGCTGAAGTCAAGAACTATGTCTTCTCGCACCGGCCGCCGAAGAAGTATGCTCCGGATGTGGAGTTTGTCAGTGAGCCTGTTGTCGACTTCGCCAAACGGCTGCGCGCGAACCCGGGAAAAAATATTTGGATGATGGGTGGCGGCGGCATCATCGCATCGTTTCTCGATGCGGGCGAGATCGACGAGTTTATTGTCCACGTGATCCCAACGTTTATTGGCGAAGGTATTCCCCTCATTGCGCCCAGGCAACGCCTGATCCCGCTAAAGCTGCTTTCCGCCCGCGATTTCCCCGACGGCGTAGTGCGTATGCACTATGCGGTTGAGCATGAAAAGAAAAAATCGACCGCCGCGGTGAAAAAGGGAAGGGCGACTGGGCGGTCTACCTAGGTGCGGCATTCGCAGCCGCGTAGCGGCGAGATTACCGCGAGCGTCAGTGCGCGGATCGCGCTTCAGCTACGACCGCCGGCTTTCCAGTTCCGTTGTCCAGGTTTACAGCAGCCGGATAACCCTTTCCCTTCAACGCCGCCACTTCAATAACAACCTCTTTTTGGTTCTTGGTGATGGGTTTCCTGGTGGCTGCTTTCTTCCCTGCGTTGTCAGTCATGCTGGTCGCACCTGTAGGTGAAGGTGAAGGAGCCGCCGCGATAGCAGACTTACCGCCCGCCGTGCTCTTTAGCGGATGGCGCGACATCGCGTTGAGCGCATCCAATACCTGTGTCCGTTCGCCTTCACTCAAATCCTCGAGCTTGATGCCGTTGGCTTCCAAGACGGCGCGCAAGTCTTCTTCAGTGTTGGTGTCCTGCGCATAGACGTCGCGATAGATATGCAACCTTCCATCTTCAAGCACGATTGTTTCATAGCGTAACTCTACCGGCACGACCTGACTCAACTTTAGAGCTTGAGTCCTAGTCGGATTTTTTAAGTAAGACTGGATCTTTGCGTCGGTAAGTTCCGTTCCGCCGGCCTCGGCCAGCACCTTGGCAAAGTCCTTAACCTGCGGGGTTGTTAGGCCAACGCAGCCATGCGACGCAAAGGTCCCGATCTTTGCAAGCGATTTGCCGCCATGGATGAGCGAGGGCGCGCCAATCGGAATCTTGATTGGTCCCAGCGGATTCAGTTTGCTGCCGGCCTCGACTTTCTCGCCAACGCTGACATTCTTCATCTTTGCCACCCACGGTTCGTCAGGCGGCGTCCAGGTTGGGTTGAAAATGATCGTTTCTGCCTTTCGCAAACCCGTCGGCAAGGGAAACTCCGGATAGCCAATACCAATCTTGTACGACTTGACGAGCGCACCATTTTTGAAGACGTCCATGCGGAATGCCGGAATGTTGACGACCACGCGCGTATCTTTGGGTATGGAGTTTGGAACGGCCGGCTGCGCCTCAGCCGAGCTGTTCTTGTTTTCAGTCCCCTGATTTCCCGCGACCCAGTAGTCGCTTGCAAAGGCAAACAGCTCCGCGGTTTTTTGTTCGCCGATCACGTCGCGAATCGCTTGCGCAGCATGCTCACGCGATTGTTCGGACTGCAGCGACTGATCGGTGGTTTGTTCCTCCACGTTTGTTTGGTGCAGCCTGGCAACCTCGTCAGAGGCGATTTTTTGTAGCCCGGCCATTTGATCGTCACTGAGCTCGAGATTTGCTTTCAGTTTGGTCTTAAACGCGTCATCCGAAAGCAACGCGTCGAGCACCGGCAAAGTGACCGGGGCAGCTTTACTAACTGCCCCGGGCGAAGGCGAGGTCGAAGGCGAAGCCGCCGGACTTCCAGACGTGATTGGACTGGTATTGTTACCCGGCCCAGTTGTACAACCGGCGGCAAGAGTAGAAAGGGCCACAATGAGCCCGAGTGTTGTGTTTCTGATTGTTCTCATCTGAAGTACCTCATTACCGAAACTTGCTCTGCCTACGGTTCTCGTTTCTTGCGCTGTCCCTATTTGGGTTTCGCCGCTTTGGCCGTGGGCGAAGGCGACGCAGCTGGAGAAGGACTTGCGACCGGACTTGGGTTTGTTGTCGCAGGTGCAGCTGTTTCGCTGGCCGGCGAGGCGGTTGTATTTGGCGGCGGCGTGTTTGAATTAGTGGCCGGCTCGCAACCAACCACGAAGGCGATTGCGAGTAGCGACGACAAAAGAAGTGTGGTGCGTCCGATTGGTTTCATTTTGGGATTACTCATTAGTTTGGCCTCGTTCGAGCAAGATTGAAAAGCATGATGATGCTTGCTCGAACGCTGGCTGGCAGCAATGGGTGTTCCCACAGGCGTTTCACCGGAGTCTCCGCTCGCTACGCACCGAAGCCCTCGTTTACAATTGAGTGCTTGTACAACTCCAGGACTTGAGTCACGGGTTCAATCTATTTTAACCCGACCCAGGATCTTTAACTACGCGCACGAAGAACCGATCAAGTCGTAAAATCACGATGGACAAGAGACCTCGAGTCACATCCTGCCAGCCTTCGTTTTGTTGGGATCGATTCCGATAGACTAACCTGCTGCAGCCGATGCCGACTCGGTTGACTCAGAGACTTCCTTAACGATTTGTCCCGCCACGTTGCTCCTGGCTTCGCGCGCAATGTCAGCGAGCGCAACAATCCCGCAGCAAGCGCCGCTGGCATCTACAACCGGCACGCGTCTAATGCGCTTCTCTTCCATGATACGGCCACACTCTTCAACCGACATATCCGGTGTGACGGTCGTTATCGGTTTGGTCATGCAGTCTGCGGCAGTTGATTCAAGCGGGTTAATGTTTCTTGCGACTGTTCGGCAAACGATATCGCGATCAGTTATTACACCGATAGGAATTTTGTTCTCGAGTACTGGAATCTCCCCGCAATCGTTGTCCACCATCATCTTTGCTATCGCTGCCAAAGGAGTATCTGATGAACAGCATGCTGGATCGGCGGTCATGATTTCTTTTACCTGCATTGCTCTCTTACCTCCGCGCTGAAATTAGGAACTTTTGGATTGACGCGTCGCAAGTCACCGCTGATTGTGTCCTGATGTCCTCTAGTCGGGAAAGGATGGTAACTGCGCTCACCCCTGAATTGCTGGCGCCAGACTAACAACAACTCGCGTGCCAGCGATCTCCGCGGCTTTCCTGTTGGTTAAGGCTCAAGTAACCGAGTTGCTTCAGCCGATATGTACCGATGCCTTTGGTAAGGCGACGAAAGCTGTCGCAATTCAAGACAGTGAGCTTTCACTTATGCAGCGAGGGATAGGGATTTATGTAGGTGCCTTCCCAGTAACGCTTCGGATCAGCAACAATCGAGATTGAGAAATGGAGATGAAAATTTCCCGCGCCGGCGTTTCCTGTGTCGCCCACATACGCGATCACTTCGCCTTGCTTCACAAACTTTCCCGCCGTGAGGCCTTCGGCGTAACGCTGCAAGTGTGCGTAGTAGAGCATCACCTTGGGGTTCGTGCTCAACTGGTAGATCGTCGTCCCGCCGCGATCGCTTTGGAAGAGCTTGATAATCTCGCCGTCGGAGGCGGCCAGGACCGGAGTTCCGGCCGGAGCGAGGATGTCGATGGCGTCGTGGCTGCGACCTTCCGAACGCGCAGCAGTGAACGTGTCTAGTAACTGATCCGGCCTGACACCGGCTACCGGGATAGTTAGTTTCAGACTGCCGACGAAACTCCCCGCGAGTGTTTCATCGGCCTGGTTGGTAGAAACTGGAAGGCTGGCTTGGGTTTGCGGAGTAGTGGTCGGCGAAGGGGAGGCTAAATCGGAAAACGGGGTGGGTGACTTTGTCAAAGCCTCGCTTATAGCCCGCTTGTTTGTGTGCCGTGAAGCTGCTGGAGGCTCGTTCCCGCTCCATCTGGTACGAGCCTCGAAGAAAACGGCGAGACCAGCGATCGTAACCACTACGATCAGAATCACTCGTAAACGTGCGCGGCTTGTGATGTTGAGCGGCACGATTGCTACCTTTGCAGCCCCAGAGGCAGGAGCGGCCGCGGCGTTGTGCCGTCAAAAAACCAACTCGCGCCGACGCGCAAGCGATGATGCCAGGTAGGTAGCCGCGCGGTGTAAAGCGCAAAGCGCGCCTGGCGCGCGAGTGGTCCGCCAAACGCTTTTCCGCCCGCCAGCACAGCCGCGCGTTCGGTGCCGAGACTGACAGCTTCCCCGAGCTCCTCAAATTGTTTTGTTTGCAATTCCTCCCCCGCCAGCAGAGCTTTGATATTTTGGGCTACGAGGCCCGCCTCCTGAAGCGCAAGTTGCGCCGTGCCCGCCAGCGTCGGCGTTGCGCCTTTAAAGAAGGCGACATCGCCGAGGGCGAAGATGTTTTCGTGAGACTGTAACTGCA
This sequence comes from Acidobacteriota bacterium, assembly GCA_040002755.1. Taxonomy (GTDB): domain Bacteria; phylum Acidobacteriota; class Blastocatellia; order Pyrinomonadales; family Pyrinomonadaceae; genus PSRF01. The sequence goes on from JBDUDV010000011.1 coordinate 42,763, forward strand.
AAGTTGGTTTGACCACGATCAAACCGCGACTGGTTTTCTCAACCGCGAGGTTTTCGATCATTGGGCTCATGCGCACTCCGCCCACCCAGACCACTGCCGCCGTATCGATCTCAGTTTCCGCCCCACTGTGCTCGAAGACGAGTGTCTTCTCGCTAACGCGCACGACGCGCGTCAGGGTGTGTACTTCGACGCGCGACTGCCGCAGCGCATCCTCGACAAACTTGCGGATGTCGTTGCCCATGCCGGGCACAACCCTATCGCCCATCTCGATGACGAGCACTCGTGGTTCGCCGCGAAGCGCGCGCCGTTCGAAAGCGTCGCGCAATAAATCGGCCATTTTGGTAGCCAACTCGACGCCACTCGCGCCGGCGCCTACTACCGCAAAAGTCAACGCGCGTTGGGTGTCCTGCGGCGGCAGATCCGGTGGAACATGGTCCAGCGCGTCAACCATTCGCCGGCGTAACAGGTCGGCATTTGCGATCTTGCGGAAGGGAATCGCGTGTTCTGCGGCGCCGGGGACGCCTGCGAAATTTGAGACTCCGCCGGACGCAAGTACAAGTATGTCGTATTGCAGTGGTTCGGCCCGCTCGCTGAGCCTTACTGTTTGAGTTGCGAGATCGACGGACGTGACTTGATCACGAATTACGTTTACATCGTCGTCGAGCAGTTCTTTGTAGCCGGGTGCGATGTGCCATTCCTCCACCTCGCCGCTGAAGTACTCATAAAGCATTGGTGTGAACAGAAAATGATCGGCATCGCTAACGAGGGTGACCTGAAAAGAGCTTCCCAAATCAAGTGCGGTGAAAAGTCCACCGAAGCCGCCGCCCACAATAACAACTCGCGCTTTTTTGTTGGCCATGTTCGAATCCCCCGGTTAAAGGCGAGATGGTAACAAACTAACGGCGTCAGGCGAAAAGGCTTGGCACCGGACACTAGCTCGACCGGTTCACTTGGGTTTATGATGCCTGCACGCTTTGTTGTTACCCGACGCGCGTTCGCTTCGAAACCCCGACAGACTTACGCGATCAAGGAGCTCAGTAATGAACCCAAGGATGCCCCGCCGCCCATTTCGTGTTTACTTCTATCCGTTGTGCATCGTTGTCTGTCTGGCGGGATTAACGCAAGTTGCCACCATCGTCTCGTCGTCGCGATCGCTGAATTCTGACGGCGTGCGGGGGTCTGGCGAAACTACGAAGCGCAGTATCACATTCGGCGCCTCATATCCGACTGGTACCGCATCGTCGCTAATGGATCGGTTAATTCTGCAAGCGCCAGCGGAAAAGATCGCAGGAAGGGTGTTGGCTGATACCACTGACGGTAAGAGCGCTTCGGTCGTTATCATGCTCGCGGATCAGGCTGATGTTAGCGCGGCTTATGAGATGAAGGACCAGGACGCGCGCGGCTGGTTTGTTTACAACACGCTGACACAGCACGCTGCTCGCACTCAGGTTGGCCTGCAAAGCTTTCTGCAGTCCGAGGGTGTCAATTACCAATCGTTTTGGGCGGCGAACATGATTGTCGCGACCGCCAATCGTTCACTGGTTGAAAAGCTGGCTGTCCGCGCAGACGTGGCGAGCATCGACTCAAACGCACCGGCGCACTGGATTGAGGATCCAGTTGTAGAAAAATTTGGTATTACACGTCCTGACGTTAACGCTCCGACGGCGGCGGAGTGGGGTGTCACGAATGTTAACGCTCCCGCCCTTTGGGCGCTGGGTTTTACTGGGCAGGGCATGGTGGTTGGTAACGAAGACACCGGCATGCGCTGGGACCACAATGCTTTGAAGCCGAAGTATCGCGGCTGGAACGGTACCACCGCCGATCACAATTTTAACTGGCACGATTCAATCCACAGCGGCGGTGGTTCCTGCGGTTTTAACTCCGCGGTGCCGTGCGACGACAATGGGCATGGCACTCACACCACGGGCACAACCGTTGGTGATGATGGCGGAGGAAATCAGGTCGGCGTTGCTCCCGGAGCGAAGTGGATCGGTTGCCGCAACATGGATCAAGGCAACGGCACGCCCGCCACCTACACCGAGTGCTTCCAGTTCTTCATCGCGCCGACGGATTTAAGCAATAACAACGCCAATCCGACGTTGCGCCCACATGTAATCAACAACTCCTGGGGTTGCCCGACGAGCGAAGGCTGCACCACCCGTGGCGAGTTGGAAACGATAGTCAATAACACACAGGCAGCCGGCATCTTCGTTGTGGTGTCTGCGGGCAATGCGGGTCCGGGATGCTCCACGGTGGCTGACCCGCCGGCGATTTACACGGCTTCGTTTTCGGTTGGCGCGTTTGACATCAACAACACCCTGGCGAGTTTTAGCAGTCGGGGGCCCAGCACCTTTTACAGCCCGAACCTTTTAAAGCCAAATCTATCGGCACCCGGCGTCAACGTCCGCTCCTCCACGCGCACCAGCGCCATCAGTTTCGGTAACTTGAGCGGCACTTCAATGGCTGGCCCGCACGTCGCCGGGGTGGTCGCGCTGCTGTGGTCGGCGCGCCCAAGCCTGTCGCGGAATATCGCTTTAACGAAAACAATCTTGCAGAACACGGCCAACCCGGCAGTGGCGGTCAGTCCCGCCCAAACCTGCGGCGGCACAACGTCGACGCAGATACCAAACAATTCCTTTGGTTATGGTCGCATCGACGCACTCGCGGCCTACAACGCCGCGCCGACAGCAGCGGGAGCAAGCATAAGTGGACGAGTGACGACACCGGACGGCCAGAGTTTGGCAGGAGTGACGGTGCAGCTGAGCGGCGGAGGGGCACGCAAGACGATAACGGACAGTAACGGCAACTACCGCTTTGAGAATGTCGATACAGATCGGTTCTACACCGTCACTCCGGCGCGAGTGAATTACCACTTCAGTCCTACGGAACGTTCCTTCTCGCTGGTAGCGAACCAGACTGATGCGACCTTCGCTGCCACGGTTGATGCGGTAGTTGTTGGAAATGCGATTGCTAGCGCTGATTACTTTGTACGCCAGCACTACCTGGATTTTTTGGGAAGGGAGCCGGACGAGAGCGGGTTCAACTTCTGGAGCGACCAGATACTGTCCTGTGGCGCTGATGCGGCGTGCGTGGAGCGTCGGACAATAAACGTCTCGGCGGCGTATTTCTTATCAATCGAGTTTCAGCAGACAGGTGGTTTGGTTGACGGACTTTACCGGGCCAGCTATGACCGTCGGCCGCTCTACACCGAGTTCATGCCTGACGCCGCAATTGTTGGACGCGAGGTGGTGGTGGGCCGCGCGGATTGGGCGCGACAGTTGGAAGCAAATAAGCAGGCATTCATTGATGCCTGGGTTGAGCGTCCGACTTTCCGTGCAGCTTATGACGGATTAGGCAATGCCGCTTTCGTTGACGCTTTGATTGCGCATACGCGGGCCGGCTTTAACGGCGACCACGACGCGCTGGTTAACGGCCTGAACGCGGGAACAATGACGCGGTCGGCTGTGCTGCGGCAGGTCGTTGAGAATGAAGGGTTCACTCGCACCAAGTCGAACCAGATGTTTGTGATGATGGAATATTTCGGCTATCTGCGACGTGACCCGGACGAAAGCGGCTACCAATTCTGGCTCGCCAAGCTAAATCAGTTCAACGGCAACTTCGAGCAGGCGGAGATGGTCAAAGCGTTCATCGTTTCCGGTGAATACAGGGCTCGGTTCCAGTAAGCGACCGAGGACCGGCGACCGCTGACCGAGACGGTTGGCGGTCTCCGGTCTTCCGTCACCGGACGCTTTACCTACCAGCACCTTCGCTGGACAGCCTCCCGGTCGCATGTTAACTTACTTCGACAGTTAATCTTAGCGGTGTCGTTCCATAGACGGACATTCTGCTGTTCTGGAGGATCATTTTAAGCAGTGCCATTAGCCAAAGAAACGAAAGTACAGATTCTTAGCGATTTTCGCAGTCACGAAACAGATACGGGTTCCCCACAAGTTCAGGTGGCTTTACTCAGCAAGCGAATCAACGAGCTTACCGAACACTTCAAGATCCATAAAAAGGACAATCACTCGCGGCGCGGCCTGCTCAAGATGGTCTCGCAGCGCAGGAGTTTGCTCGATTATTTGAAGCGTACAGACATTGAGCGCTACCACGAGGTAGTCACTCGTCTCGGCCTCCGTAGATAAGAGAACGTAACGAACAGTGTAACGAGAGAGAGACTTCGAATCTCAGACTTCCAAAGCCCACGTCTATCGAAGGGCTTGCCCAAGGTGCCGAACGTGACGGCGATACTCCCAAGCAAGCAGACGTGTTCGGCCATAGCGCAACGCACAAAAGGCGGCAGAGCTTCACGTTAAAGAGGCTTGCCGCCTTTATTGTTATTGCGGCTCACAAGGTTTCCCCGCTGACGCTTTCACGTGGCGTTGGTTTCGAACAGGCCAGAAAAAATGTGAACCTGGCATTGAAAATTTATTCCAAACTAAAGCGAGGCGCCTGGAGACGCTCGCGAGTCTGAGTTAACTCAGGCAATTGTCCGAAGGAGACAAACAAATGACAGTTAAGAAATACCTCAAAGAGTCAATAAAACTGGGTGATAAGGAATTGACGGTCGAGACTGGCCGAGTTGCCAAACAAGCAGATGGTTCAGTGATTATCAAATATGGTGACACGATGTTGCTGGTTGCCGCAGTAGGCGCCCCTCACACCCGAGAAGGAATCGACTTTTTCCCGCTGACAGTCGAATACCGTGAAGCAAACTACGCCGCCGGCCGCATTCCCGGAAACTACTTCCGCCGCGAAGGGCGGCCGACCGAGAAAGAAACCCTGACCAGCCGCTTGATCGATCGGCCTTGCCGACCTTTATTTGCCGCAGGTTACCGAAACGAGACGCAGGTTATTGCCAGCGTCATTTCCGCTGACCCTGACAACAATCCCGACGTTATCGCGATCACCGGCGCGTCCTGCGCGCTTTACCTTTCCGACATCCCGTTCATGAACCCAATCGCGGGTGTGCGTATCGGACTGATTGACGGCCGTTACATCATCAATCCCAGCTACGATGAAACGCGCGAGTCGCGTTTGAACCTGATTGTGGCCGGCACCGAAGAAGCCATTGTGATGGTCGAAGCCGGCGCGTCGGAAGTTTCGGAAGAAATCATGGTCGAGGCCCTGATGCTCGCGCACAAGGAGATCAATCGCCTGTGTCGCTGGCAGAAGGAATTGTACAAAGCGCTCGAGATACAGAAGCGGGCAGTAGTCGCGCCGGAGTTGAATCAGGAGATGCTGGCAGCAACGCAGCAAAACTATGGCGACCGCTTACGCGCCACCATGGACACCACCACCCAGGAGAAGCGTGACAGTTACGCTGCGACTGATGCTTTGAAGAAGGAAGTTGTTGATTCGTATCCGGAAGATCAACCCGAGCAGCGACAAATGGCGAAGAAAGTCTTCGATAACTTGAAGGAGACGATCTTCCGTGACGATATTCTGAACAGTCGCCGCCGGCCCGATGGCCGCCGGTTTTCGGAAATACGCCCGATAAGTTGCGAAGTCGGCTGGTTGCCGCGCGCCCACGGCTCCGCGCTTTTCACGCGCGGTGAAACACAGGCGATCGTTACCACTACGCTTGGTACGAAAGAAGATGAGCAGTTTATGGACGACATCGAGAAGGGCGAGATCAAGCGTCGCTTCCTGCTCCATTACAACTTCCCGCATTACTCAGTCGGTGAAGTAGGTCGGTTTGGCTCTTCGAGTCGACGTGAAATTGGACACGGTGCGCTCGCGCGTCGCGCAATCGAGCCGGTGCTGCCCGACCAGGCGGATTTTCCTTACACGCTCCGGATAGTTTCCGACATTACCGAATCGAATGGTTCGTCATCGATGGCCAGCGTTTGCGGTGGCATTTTGTCGCTGATGGATGCCGGCGTGCCTTTGAAAGCGCCGGTCGCCGGAGTGGCGATGGGATTGGTGATGGAAGGTAACAAGTATGCGATTCTGACCGACATCGCCGGCGCCGAAGATCATTACGGTGACATGGACTTCAAAGTCACCGGGACAAAAGAAGGCATCACGGCCCTGCAGATGGACATCAAGATCGGCGGCATCAACGCGCAGATCATGGCTGAAGCACTCGAGCAGGCCAGGAAGGGACGCCTCCATATCCTTGGTGTGATGGAACAGGCCATCGCCGAGCCACGCGCGGACATTTCAGCCCATGCGCCAAGAATCATCCAGATCAAGATCAATCCGGATAAGATCCGCGACGTCATCGGACCAGGCGGCAAGATGATCAGGGCGCTGGTTGAAGAGACGGGCGCTA
>JBDUDV010000012.1:0-48071 GCA_040002755.1 Acidobacteriota bacterium
AGCAAAGGAAATTCAACTACGCGCTGCAGCCGATGTCGAAAGATGAGTTTGTGCGAATGATGACCGCAGACTTGCCGGAGTCGCCCGCTTATTTTCCTCAGGATGCCGAAATCAATCGCACCGGTGCGCCCAGCCTCACGGATGTTCCACCGCCGGCTGCGCTTGCGCCGGAAGAAGTTAAGACTCTTGCAACAAATGGTTGCTTAATTCTCGATGTCCGCGCGGGGGCTGAGTTTGGCGCCGGACACATTCCGGGTTCAGTCAATATTGGGCTCGGCGGACAGTTTGCGATCTGGGCCGGGACGCTCGTCCCGATGGGCACTCCGATCGTGATAGTTGCGGAATCAGAAGAGAAGGCTCAGGAGGCAGTCACGCGGCTCGCGCGCGTTGGTCACGAGAGCGTGAAGGGATATCTCGCGGGCGGGATCGCTGCGTGGAATGACGCTGGGTTGGAACTCGCCGCGGTGCCGCAGATCACGGTCGCCGAGTTGAACAAACTCATTTTAAACGCGGCGCCGTTGCAGATCGTCGACGTCCGTCGTCCACCTGAGTACCAGAGCGGTCATGTGCCGCACGCGATCTCTGCGCCGCTACTAAGTTTCCAAAAAAATTTCTCCAAGCTTGAGCTCGATCCGAAGCAACCGACGGCAGTAATTTGCGCGGGCGGTTATCGTTCGAGCGCGGCATCGAGCATTCTTCAGCAACATGGGTTTTCGAATTTGCTGAATGTGACTGGCGGCACTAGTGCGTGGATCGGCGCGGGGTATCCCGTGGAAGTCCCGCCATCGTAGTAAGCAGTTCGCGCTTCGCGCTCATTGCGGCCCGCCAATCGCTTGCATGTCACCACGCCGGTAATGAACACTTGTTCGACCCCCGTCGCCTACCCACTCCAGGTTCTGATTTCTTTCAGGCAATCGTGGACTGTCCACTTCACGCCCCCGCGCGTTTTACTATTTACGATTTACTATTTACGATTGACTCGCCTTGAATCCATTTACCTTCAAACTCCTGATTTCGCTTGCGATCGTTGTCGTCGCCACGCTTCACGGCTTTGGCGCGGCTTGGCTGGCGATCTGGATGTTGTTTCATCCGTACAAACCAGCGAAGGTTTTGGGAATGACCGTTTGGCCGCAGGGAATGATTCCGCGCCACCGCGCGAAGCTGGCCGAGTCGATTGGCAACGCCGTGGGCAACGAACTCGTCTCGCAGCAGACGGTGTTCGACGCGCTGTTTGAAACGAGTTTCTTTCAACGGAAGGTTGAGGATTTCGTCAACGCACACACCCACGATCTGCTGGGCCGTGTTTATCCCTCGTTCATCGACGCCCTGCCTTCACAGGCGCGCGCACCGATTCTCGACACCATTTCGGCGCTGCAATATCGCCTCGCTGAATACGTCGCGGCGCTCCTTAAGAGCGAAGAGACGACCTTGGCGATCGGTTCTTTTGTAAATCGCCAGGTGGACGAACTCCTGGCGCGTCGCGTCGGCGACACGCTGAGCGAAGATCAGTTCAACAAGATTCTGCATTTTATTGAGGAACGATTTGCACGACTGGTCGGCGAAGCTGACCTGGAGCAAAAGATCGGCGGCTTTGTTTCCGGGCGACTCGACGACCTAGCGCGCACCAACGCGACACTGGCAGAAACATTTACTCCGGAGACAGTCGCTTTTATTAAGGAGCGCATCGATAGTCAGGTGCCGCCAATTGTTCATCACCTGGCCGACATAGCCACGAGCCAAAATACGCGCACGCAAATTGGTGCGCTGATCAAACGCGAGGTCGATGACTACTACGATCAGCTTTCGCTAATCAAGAAGATCTTCATCTCGCGCGAGCGCATCCACCGCGAAGTTGATGAGCTGGTAAATAAAACTGTGCCGAAGCGCATCGAGGAATACTTGCGCGGGCCGGCGTTTGAACAGGAAGCGGAAGCTTTTCTGAATGCAACTATTGACAACGTCTTAGCGCGCCCGCTGAACGTGCTCGTAGGGCAGATCGAATCCGCAAGGTTTGATTCAATCAAGCAGGAAATAACCAGGCGTATCGTTGAAATCGCGAAGAGCGAGGAGTTATCGGCTTCAGTCTCGACTTACGTTCGCGAAGCGACTGAGCGGTTCCGCCCGCAAACCCTTGGTTCCGCGTTACAACATATCGAACCGGACTCGATCCAGATCGCGAAGCAATTCTTGACGCGAAGCTTGGCGGCGTTGCTGGCCCGAGACGATACTGCGCGCACAGTTAATGCAATCCTGAGTTCCCAGATCGAGCGCTTGCTTGTGTCGCCTATTGGCCGGCTAGGCGATCACGTTTCCGAACACTCGATGAAACGCGCCAGCACTGCGCTGGTTGAGCGAATAACTCTGACGGCGCGCGAAGGACTACCAAAAGCAATTGCTGAGTTTGACGTCGGGGGTCTCGTACGCAAGAAAGTGTCAGACTATCCGATCGAGAAACTTGAGGCGCTGGTGCTCTCTGTAGCTAAGCATCACCTGAAGACGATCGAACTCTTCGGAGCGCTGATTGGCTTCCTCATCGGCATCGGGCAGGCAATCTATTTTTGGTTGACTTACCATCCGGGGAGATAAGAATAAGGAGAACAGGGGAAAGGGAAGAGAGGCGAGGTCGCCCCTGCACTTTCCCTTTCTCTGTTCCCTTTTACCCTCTTTCCCTTTTACCCCCCTCGTCTTATTTCGACGCCGCCAGGTACCAGATGTTATTCCACGCGTCTTTCACCCAGGCGGTGCGACCGTAGCCTTGAGTTGTAGGCGGCTGCAATGAAATCGCACCGGCATTGAGCGCGCGCTGATAGGCTGCTTCAAGGTTTTCGACGTTGACAAACAGCGCGGGCGGCATCGGTTGCGCGTCGCCGTGCGCCTCGCCCATCTCGATCATAGAGTTGCCGACACGGACCGTCGCGTGATGGATCATTCCCTCCGGCGACTGTTCGCGCGAAATTTCTTCAGCCGCAAAAGCCTGCTTCATAAATTCGATCAGTCCTGGCGCCCCGATAGGATGGAGGAACGGAGTCACTGAACCCATGCCTTCGGGGATGTACGTTCCCGCGGAGCCGAGCTTGTGCGTGGCAATCCACCAGATGTTGCCGCTCGGATCTTTCACGCCCGCTTCGCGATCGCCGTAAAACTGATCGACCGGCTCTTCCACCGAGGTAGCACCGAGTTCTAAGGCGCGTTGATAGACTGCGTCTGCATCCGGCACGTAGAGATGAAGCGCCGTGGGTATCTCTTCCACCGTCTCGTAGCCGCCAATCATCAGTTTGGAATCGCCGATGGTGACTTCGGAGTGCAAGCCGCCGGCTGAACCAATCGTACGGAACACTTCTTTGGCGCCAAAGGCTTGTTTCACGAATTCGACTAACTGCTCGGCGCGTTTTACAGTCAGGTAAGGCGTGATGGTTTGCTGTTCTGGAGATGTTTGGGTTCCGGTTGTGTTCATAGTTGCACTCCTTCTCAATGTTTCTTTCAGACTTGCTTTGAAATTCTCACGCGGCAGCAGACGCAGTTCACTTCCCAGGGTTGCGAGCTGCGCAAGCTCTGGCCAATCCGCCGCAGACGCGATCTCACCACCTGCGATAATCGCGTCGACGGCTTCGTCCAACTGCTCAATCAAAGGCTGCTCAGACATTTTTCTCACTCATACGCGCACGCAGATTCTGCAACGCGCGAAACTGCAATTGTTTTATTGCTCCTTCGCTTCGGCTCAACCGCTGAGCGATTTCGCGAATGCTTTTCTCCTCCGCAAAACGTAAACGAATCACGTCACGCTGGTCCCAGGGAAGCTCCTCCACCAACTGGTAAACTCGCGCAACTGTTTCCACCTGTTCGAGATCGGACTCAGAATTGGCACCGAGATTCACGGGCTGAACTAAAGCGTCGTGTTCGGATTCCCTTTGCAAACGTTTGGCGCGATCGGCAATCGAGTTTGCAGCAATGCGAAACAGCCAGGCGGCGAAGGGCGCCCCCCGCCACTTGAATTTGCTCAGGTTCGCGAGCGCCTGATGAAAAACATGCGCGGTCAGCTCTTCTGTAGCTGAACGCTCGCGCACTCGCCGCACGATGTAGGCATACACTCTTGCGAAGTGGAGTTCATACAGTTCGGCAAAACGGCTCGGATCATGCTGCGCCGCCTCAATCAAGGCTCGTTCTTCTGGCTGATTGACTGGCAAACTCGCCCTCACCCACCACGCGGGCTGCCCGCGCGCGGATCCAGTTCGACCTTCTTCCAACTATATAAACTGTCGAGCGAAGCAAAGGTTACGGCAGAAGTGTGAGAATAAGGAAGGAGCGAGTGGAAGAGGGAAAGGGAGAAGAACCAAAGTGGGTCGCTAAGTCGACCCTTACCCGTTTCCTCTTTCCCCGTGGTATTTAATTCCCCGGCGACATGAGTGCAGCGGAGGCTGCCTTCGGATCGTAGGCATTTGCGAGAAACTTTTTCGCTACGGCCTGGGCGTTCTCATAGTTGATGCCTGACTGCACTGCCTTGTTATATTCCGAGACCGCGCGATTGCGTTCGCCCTTGGCATCGTAGGCATTGCCTTTTTTGATGTGGGCCCACGCTTCAATCCACGAAGGCTGCAGTGTACCGTTGAGTGCGGCGTCAAGGTTGTCGAGGGCCGGTTGCCAGTTACGCTGCTCGAGATAAAGCAGACCAAGATTGTAGTAAACCCAGGAGTTTGAGCGGTCCAGTTTCAACGCTGCCTCAAATTGCTGCTGCGCTTCGGCGTAGAGACCTTCTTTCATCTGCTCAATGCCGCGGCGCGCAACTATCGAGACGCGCAGATCGTCGGACATGCGCAGGATTCTATAATTAGGATCCACGACAACTTCCAGCGGCTGCCCGTTTGATTCAAAATCAAAGTCTTCGCTCTTGCCTTCGATCCGCGTCGTCGTCGTCTGATTGTCGCCCTCGGTGCGCAACATCAACTGCACCGGCATGCGCAGGTTGTCGAATGTCTGCTTCACTGTGCCGCGCGTGCGAAACTTCCCCTCCCGCGTACGGATGATTTGATAGTCGACGGTAAACTCCGGAACGCCGGTGCCTTCTACCCACTGCGCGAAGAAGTAGCGCAGGTTTTCTACGGCGACCTGTGATGCCAACTTTTCGAAGTCGTCGATAGAGGCATTCTTGCCGCGATATTCCTGCAGGAAGTTGCGGAGCAGCTGGTCAAACTTTTCTTTGCCTATAGTTTCGCGCAGCATGCGAAAGACCATCGCGCCCTTGTGAAAGACTATCGACTGATAAGCCGCAGACTGATCATCGAGGGCGCCCGGCGCGCGCGCGATCGATGCGGTCTGCTCGAATGTCAACGCGCGTTCCTGTTGCTCGCGCTGGGCCGCTTCGAGCGCGCCACCCGTCAAACTGTTTTCACGAAAAGCGAAAGCGCTCCATTCAGCGAGACCTTGCGAGATCCAGGCGTCGTCAAACGACTTCAAGCCGACTGTTTGACCCCACCACTGATAGGCCACTTCGCGCTCAAGTTTCTCGTCCGGCATCGGTCGCGAAGAGTCGAAAAGTCGTGCGGCCAGAAAGATAATTCCGGAGCCCGAATAAGTGTCGAGACTATCATCGTCAACCTGAGCGACGACCAGGCGTGTACCGAAGATCGGCGCGCCATACTGCTTCGAGTAAAACTCCAGTACCTGGCCCATCATCTCAGCATAGCCATTGATGCGCCCCTCGCTGCCTGGCTTCGCGTAAAACTGAATCTCATAATTCCCAAAGCGCAGGTTTCGATTGATGTATTGTCCGGCAGCAAAGTTTCCGACCAATTCCGGCTGGCGGTGAACGAAGTGAAAACGCGTGGTGCCGTCTTTGGAAGAAGCTTGCGGCGTTACCGGCTCATCACTCGTCCCTGCCACTTGCAAGCCGGTGGGAACGACTAGCGTGATATCAGAAGTAGCGCGATCGGCGGCGTAATCATGGAAGGGAAACCAGCGCGAGGCATACATCAAATAAGAACCCTCGGGCCCAACATAGGCCAGCCTCTTAGTAGCCAGCGGTCCGCCTTCGGGCGACAGCAGCGCTCCACTCCAGCGAAAACGAAGTGTTAACGGCTGATTAGCCGGCACTACCTGCCCGAGATCAACCCTCACACTTGGTCCAAGCGCGCCGACACCAACCGCATCCTGTACAAATCCCGTCAGCGGCTTGCCGTCGCGATCGATGCTTTCCACATGCAGTGAGCCGTTGAGTTCGAAGACAAGTGAACGCGTCGCCTCCTGGGGGACGATGGTGACGTCGGCCCCGGCTCGCAAACTATGCTGGTCTGGAATTAGCTGAGCTTCAATGCGGTAACTTGTGATGTCGAAGCGCGAAGCTGCTGGTTGTGGCGCCGGCTGTTGGGCGCCGGCGGCCGTCGCAATTACGAAAAGTGTGCCAACGGATAACAACAGCTGGGGAAAGTTGGGCCTGCGTGTCTTCATATTATCTCTGCTTTTTGGCAAGTATTTCGATTATACAACCGCAAACCTGTTACGGCACAGCACTCCGAATCGTTGGTCCTCAGTTGCCCGCGCGATGCTCCGGGCCTAACACTCCGCGAAAATTGAACGCTTTGAGCACCGGGGTTTTTTGGATGGTAAAGAGGTGCAGGCGGTTGGCTGGAAGCCGGGCATCACATCAAGTAATTACCGGCGCGGAGGGCGTCACGACCTCGCTCGAGGGTTACCCTCAAGGTTTGCGGGTTTCAGTCCCGACGAAGTTCAATTCCTTCATATCTTCGCTTGCAATCGGCAAAACTCTATCCACAGGTTCAAACTTTAGACCATCTCGCGAAGGAATGACTCGATAACTGCGCGTCCCTTCCGATGCCGCCACCGTAAAGGAAAACTTTCCCTGATCGTCTGTGGTCGAGGCGAGCACTGTACCCTGTGGACTGATCAGCACCACCACCACGCTCGCCAGCGGGTTACCGCTCGAATCTTTCACTTCCCCCGTGATCGCGACCCTGGTCTGGATAGGCTTATCCATTTTTTCTACTGGGGAAGCATCCAGCTTCGGAGTCGGAGACGACGCGGGCGTTGAATCAGGTGTTGCAGTCGGAGTCGGCTCCGGAGTCGGCTCCGGCGTCGGCGAAGTAACTGGCGGCCCTTCGGGTGGCGACACTGGTGTCGGGTCAGGCGTAGCAACAGGTGATTGAGTAGGAGCGGACGGCCGCGTTTCAACCGGCGTTGTCGTTACCGGAGCTTCAGGCGACGACGATGGCGATGGAGTTGTCGCTGGAGCCAGCCTCGAGTGTGTTGCTTGCGCACCAGAATCTTGTGGAGTCGCTGCCGGCGTGATTTCCGCTGAGGCAGTTGGTTGCGCAGTGTCGGAAGGTTTATCGGGCGCCGGGTTTGGAGCGTTTTCAGACGCCGCCAGGTTTGGCCCGATTAGTCCGTCGAGTCCCTCAAGAGATCCATTCACCTTAAGATACAGTCGTTCGATCACTGCGCGGCGCACTGGATCAAACTCACCCAAGCTGTAGCTCTTGATGTAGTAGGAAAGCGCATCCGCCTTTTTGTCCTGGCGTTCGAGAGCGACGCCGAGACGCCACATTGAAGCGCGGGCTGCCGGCGTGCCTTCCGGAAATATTGAGACTGCGCGCTTCAAGTGTTCGACGGCTTCGTCCAACTTGTCCTGGTTGTATAGCGCCCAGCCAGATGTGTCTTCGATGCGGCCGCGAAGAATATTGGACAAAACATTGCGCGGGGCTTCGGGAATATCGGGCGTGCCTCCGGCGGCAATGGCGCGAGCGCGAATCGTGCGAAACTCATCAGCCTGCACAACGACCGTCAACTCGGGCACGGTCATACCCGCGTCAGCGCTGGCTCGCGCCGCCTCTGCAAGTTCGAAAGCGGTCTGGAAGCCCACACGTTTCTGCAGCAGGTGGCTCGCCGCGTAGAGTTTGCGATGAACCCGCGCGGCGTCGTCACCGGAAGCAAATGCTTTAGCGGTGGCGACCGCGTTATCCTCGTCGATCGTTCCCCCGTTACCTTGTAGATCGATAGCGGTAGCAAAGGCGAGGAGCGCTTTCAGGAGTTTCGCATTGTTTTCGGTGTCGGCGGCAGTGGACTGAAAAATACTAGCGCGGCGTTCCGGCGCCAACAGGTCGATGAAATTTGCGTTACGTACAATCGACTGGCCGGCAAGTCGGGTTTCGATCTCACCATCTTTCAAACTGAAAGACTGGAGCAGAAGCTCCGCCGCCTCATCGTAAAGGCCGGCAGCGACCAGCGTGGTTGCCAACTCATAATCCAGGGTCGGAAACTTTCCATATTGCCGCGCGAAACGAAGCGCGCGTTCCGCATCCATCGGCTTGCGCTGGGCCACCAGTGCGCGAGCCAACGCAATTTCCGACCAGGTATAACGCGGCTCGATCCGAACCGCTCGGCCCGCAAACCCCAGCGCGGATTCGCTGTCGTTGTGCGCCGCAAACCAATAAGCCGCGCCGGCAAGCAATGGCAGATTACTCGGATCAGTCTCCAAAGCTTTATCCAGTTCGGTCTTTGCTTCATCCTTCCGGCCAAGTTCCAACAATGAAAGAATCCAGCCGGTGCGCGCGGCCTTGTCGGCTGGGTCAGCGTCGAGCTGTTGCCGGTAAAGCTCGAGCGCTGCTTCCGTTTTTCCTGCGGCGCGATAGAGATCGGCCAAGCTGCGTCGCGCCACACTTGAGTTTGGATCAAGCTCGAGCGCGCGTTTGTATTCCCCGGCCGCCTCGGCAAGCCGCAACGAAACGTGCAGCGCCCGGCCTAGACCCTGGTGCGCTTCGGCAAGGGCGGGGGCAAGCTGGACAGCTTGTGATGCCAGCCGCGCAGCCTCGACCCCTTGTTCGGTCCGAATGTAGAACCCAGAAAGCATCAGCAGCCGCCTCGGGTCAGTTCCAAACTTTGCCTCAACGTTCTGCGCTGCTTTCGTTGCTGCGGCCGGCTCTCCGCGTAGAAAAAGGTTCAAGGGAATCTGAACAATCACGCCGCTAAACAACTTCTCCGAGGAATCAGTGGGCGCTTCGGAGATAGCCAGCATCAGTTGTGCAATGCCGCCGGCGCTGTCGCCTTTCTTCAGTCGCTCATCACCGAGTGCTGCATGGGCGCTAACGAGAAGTTCTGTCGCCCGTGCTTTCGATTTTGACTCAGGATGACGATCAAGAAACGTCCGCAGCAATGCGACGCGTTCCTCGAAGGGTCTCGCCAGCGTCAATTCCACGTCGCCGGCTTCCGCTTCATCGTCGGTAGGGGCGGCTGAAGACTTTCTGGTTCTGGCCGGCATGTTTGAGTTGCGAGCGGATGCGTTTTTGACTGTCGTGGGCAATACATCGGTAGCCGCTGAAGTGCTAATCGGATCCACCTGAGTCAGTGGCTTACTCAACTCCGGAGCGCTTGCCGGAGAATTCAAAGTTGAAGTCGCGGCCGGCGTCTTAGCAAAGGCGTCGGTGTTGAAAGCCAACTTCTGCGCCAGCGAAGTAACGAAGTGTTGCACGCCGGCATCGAGGCCTTCGCTAAACTGGCCGGCCGCGATCAACGCCCGCATGCGCTGACCCATTTCGCCGATTACGCCTTCCGGTAGATCGCCCTGAACCGATTTGCTGAAACGCGTGAACGACGTTTTTTCATCAACCGCCAGGACCAAAAGGAGACTTTTCTTCGCACTCGTGCGGGCGCCGATATTCCAGTCCTTTGCCAGCTGCAACGAGAATTCAGAAATATCCTGACCAGCGGTTGACTGAACCGTCGCGATGTCAAACTCGATTCCGGTTTTTAGTTTTAGATTGGCGAGGATATTTTCCAGTTGCTGCCGCGTCTGTTCGTTGACGACGCCGGCAAAGTCGTTTACGTGACCGGCCGGCGCGGGCACTTTCGCCGACTGTGCAAGTTGGGTCACGCCAAGCGACAAGAAGAGTGCGGCGCTACATCCGAAGAGCAGTGTCCAATTTGTTATTCGCTTAATTGATAGTTTCATGGGTCTTTCGCGTGTGGGAGGCGCTCGTGATTTGCCGGACCACCGGACTCTGGTTTGCTTAGGTTCTGGTCTATCTAAATGGGGGACGAGAACTCATGATACCATCGCGTGCTTTAGTCAGCGAACAAGGCGACGGGCGGCGGCGATATTTTTCGAACATTCTCGGAGGATGCGTTGAGCGAACTTGAAGAGGTGTGGGCTATGGGTCTTGCCGAAGCCGAAGCCCGCGCGCGTACCCAGGGACGCACAGACGTCGCCGAGTATCTGGCATTGCGCAATTCGAATGACTTGATCAGAAGGATTGCGTGCGACTGGCTATTGACTATGTTTACAACCGGCGCCGGCGAAGCGAATCGGGCCGGTGCAGCTATTCAAATCTCCAGAGAGGATGCGCATCGGTTCAAAGCTGGCAACGCCAGCATGGTTGGCGTTTGTCTCAGTTTGACGAGCGGTGTGCGTAAGTTGCTGGTGGAAATCGGCTGGCCGCGTACACCGCGCGATGGCTTCATTCGCGGTGGTGGTTTGGCTTGCGGCAACATCAAACACGTCGGAATCAAACCTGCGAACGAAGAACTCCGGCTCGTCCTTAACGCCACTAGCACGCCCAGTTGGATCGTGACGGGGAAACACGAAGACCCTCGCGAGCTTCACGAGTTGAACCTAAAAGATCACCTTGCAATCCTGCTCGATGATTCGCGAAATCCGCGAACCCGCCCCTGACGATATCCGGTATCCGTGCACGTTTTCAAACCACGCCGATAACCCAAGTGTTTCAAACCCGCGAGAAAACAGTCGCAGAATGTGGTTCTTTTCCAGCCCTCCACCGTCCCAGCCTCGCAAAACTGCGAATTCCATGCTGAGGTACGATGCTTGCCAATAATGCGGCCGGGACGATGCTCGACAGTGCTTACGTGTCCCCCGTTTCGAGCACTAAAACCGGGTAGCGCCAACACTGGTGCCTGGCGTTTCAGAAGCTTGGTCGACTCGAAAAAGTTTGAGGAGGGTACTAATGAATAACCGACGCACACTGAGTCTTTCAATTTTCGCGGCTGCTATCCTGGCGCTCTGCTTGCCGGTATTAA
The DNA here is from genome assembly GCA_040002755.1 of Acidobacteriota bacterium. Classification (GTDB taxonomy): domain Bacteria; phylum Acidobacteriota; class Blastocatellia; order Pyrinomonadales; family Pyrinomonadaceae; genus PSRF01. The sequence continues at coordinate 11,038 of JBDUDV010000012.1, forward strand.
CGGCCGCTCAAGGAACATACGATCCATGGGGGCGGAATCGCGATGACGGCACTTATCGTCGTGATCACAACGATAACAATGGCCGCTACGGTCGTTACGGTGATCGCTATCTTCGCGATTCGATTCGGCGACTGGATCGGCTAAGCCGCGATTTTGACAGAGACCTTGACCGCGAACTTGATCGCAGCAACGAAAACGGAACTCGCCACGAGGACCATTTGAACGCGGACGCTAAGGAATTTCGTCGTGCTGTGATCGATTTGAAAAATGCGTTTAATGAACGCAACATCGACAGCAGCGCCGACGAAGCTCATCGAGTCCTGGATGCGGCGAGCCACCTGGAGGATCTCGCGAGTCATCACTTCTACGACGGTCGTCTTGGTTCCGAATGGTCGCAGATCACCCAGGAGTTGAGCGTTATTTCAGACGCTTATGGAATCGACGGTACGAATCACGGCGAAAACAATCGCAATCGCCGGCGCAATGATGACTATCGGAACGACGACTACCGCAACAACCGCAATAACCGCAATCGCAACAACGATTGGTGGCGCAGAATTCCCTGGCCCAACTAAGGTCGCGGCAGTCCAAGCAATCACGAACGCAAAGCCTCGTCCCGGCTTGAAAGAGCGGGGCGAGGCTTTCGCATGTAAGTCTTTGCGGAAGCCCGACCGTGAGGGACCGTTTTGTATGTTGCCTCGGGCCCTTCCTAACGGTCGGGCTTCCGCCAAACCAGTCCGGATGACAGAATGGCCTCATGACTGGCACGCTCTACCTTATTGCAACTCCAATCGGCAATCTTGAGGACATTACACATCGCGCCGTACGGCTGCTGGGTGAAGTCGACGTGATCGCCTGTGAAGATACGCGCCACACCAGGAAGCTGCTGAATCACTACGGCATCAAAACCAAAACTATCAGCTATCACGATCACAACGAACGTGAACGCGCGCTTGAGCTTATCGAACAACTCAGGTCCGGCGCAGATGTGGCGGTTGTATCCGACGCCGGCACGCCGGGCATTAGCGATCCTGGTTTTCGCCTGGCGCGAATTGCGATTGATAACGGTGTGCCCGTTGTTCCCGTTCCCGGAGCCAGTGCGTTGGTTAGCGCGCTGATTGCTTCGGGACTGCCCACTGACGAGTTCTTTTTCGGCGGCTTTCTCCCCGCGCGATCTGGCGCACGCCGAACGCGGCTCGCCGAGCTACGTTCATTGCCTGCCACTTTGATCTTTTACGAAGGCCCTCATCGCATAGCGGCGACGCTCAAAGATGCGCTCGAAATTCTCGGTGAACGCCAGGCTGTAGTTGCGAGGGAACTGACCAAGATTCACGAGGAGATAGCGCGTGGGAGTTTGAGTGAACTTGCCGCGCGTTTTTCTTCAGCCGAACACGCGCGCGGCGAGATGGTATTGATCATCGATCGCGATGTAATCCTGAATGAAGGCGACTCGGACCAGACTGTCGCAAGTCTCGCTTCTCTGGTTATACAGTTTGAGAACGAAGGCCTGGATCACCGCGCCGCGTTGAAGAAGGCGGCGAAAGAGTTGGGACTCTCGCGTGACGAAGCTTATCGACGTTTGGTGGCCGAACGTGGTAATTAGCGGCGCTCGGTTATTGCTGTCGTTCAACCCGTTCAATCACTAACTGCGCCGGTAACGGCTGGTCGACCCTGGGCCGCGTGGGGCGGTTAGCGACTTCCCAAAGTGTCAGGTAGATCGTGCGGGCAACGTTCTCCATTTTTTGAAAATCGATCTTGCTAACCTCGTCACCGGGTCGGTGGTAGTCCTCATGCTCGCCGTCAAAAAAGAAAACAATCGGAATGCCTTTGCGCGCGTAGTTGTAATGGTCGCTGCGGAAGAAGAAACGGTTTGGATCGCCGGGGTCGTCGTAGCGATAATCGTAAGTAATGTTCAGGTACTGCTTGTTCACCGACTCAGTAAGCTCTCCAAGCTCCGTGCTCATCATCTTTGAGCCGATAACATAGATCTCGTTTGGCCCGGAGAGGGTGCTGTTTCGCGGGTTCGTGTCGCCTTCCTTTTTACTGCGACCAATCATGTCGATATTAATCTGCGTCACGATCCGCTCGAGCGGCAGCGTGGGATAGCTTGTGAAGTAACGCGAGCCCCACAATCCCTTCTCTTCGCCGGCATGCCAAACAAAGAGCACGGATCGTTTGGGTCCCACGCGCGCCTTCGCCAAGGCTTCTGCCATCGCGAGCAACGCAGTGGTGCCCGAACCGTCGTCGTCAGCGCCGTTGTAAATCGCGTCGCCGTTCACCGGTATGCCAACGCCGACGTGATCGTAGTGGGCGCCCAGCGCGACATACTCGGTTTTGAGAACGGGATCGCTGCCTTCAAACACTGCCACCACGTTCTGCGTAGCAGCGTGATCGGATTTCACCTTCACGGTGATTGAGAGCTTCTTATCCGCATTCAGCGCAAACGGCTCCGGAACTTTGCCCGCGTAAATCGACTCAAAGATTGACTGCGCATTCTGCCGCTCACCCGAGAACAAAACTTCTGCCACATGCGGCGAAAGAACAAGCTGCGGTATTTGTGCGCCGGCGGGCGACTGAAATTTGTCCACCTTGGTCACGCCGCGTTCGGTTATGCGGGTTCGATTGCGATCCCAATTAGCCAGATACTGGAAATCAGGAACGATGACCAGGCCCGCGACGCCCTGCTTCTGTGCATACTCCGCCGCGTTCATCCAATCTTCGCCGCGCTTGCCGGAAAGATCGGAGCTCTTAATTCCTGCCGGGTAGCCGTTGAGTGGTCCAAAGATGACAGCGATCTTGCCTTTCGCGTCGATCCGTTCGTAAGCATCGATGTTCTTCGACTTCACCAACCAACCGTTGCCGGCAAACACGATTTGAGTTGCGGAAATATTAGCCGGCCGCGGCGCGGGGATATAGTCGCTGCCGAAAGCCAAAGCCTGATCATTCAGCTGCACCTGCGTTTCCGCTTTATCAACTACGTCTCTGCTTAGAGCAATCTTCTGAAAATAGCTGCCATCGTCTCCCGCGGGTTTGAATCCCCAGCGCGACAAATTTGTCGCCAGGAATTTGGCAGTCGTGTCCAACCCGCGCGAAGGCGTATCGCGGCCTTCCATCTCATCAGAGGCGATGAATGACAAGTAGTCCTTAAGTTGCGCCGCCGAGATCGTGTCCACGCCTCTTTGTGAAGCGAGTGAGACGGCTGCGGCTTTTGCTGCGCGACTGCTTTTCTTCTGCGCGAGAGAGACGGATGGAACTAAGGCAAAGCTAAAGACGAGGCCGCTCGTCAACAAAACTATCGCAAGTGATCTTCGCATGTGTGCACTGCCGGTCGGGTTAAATATTAGCCGCTGACTAACGCGGATGGCACGAATCTGAAAAGAAAACCGCAGCCTCGGGCCTTTCTATTTATTGATCTGATCCGCGTTTATCATTGTGAAATCGGCGGCCAATTATCAAACGTGCTGCACCGCGCCGACCAACTTCGTCAATGTTTCCTTCGCGTCGCCATAGAGCATCCCGGTCACATCTTTGAAAAACAGCGGGTTCTCGAGTCCCGAAAATCCTCTTCCCTGACCGCGCTTCAAAACTACTACCGACTTGGCACGATCGACTTCGAGTATCGGCATGCCGGCGATCGGGCTGCTGGGATTGTCGCGCGCGTCGGGATTGACGACGTCGTTCGCGCCGATCACCATCGCCACATCAGTCGTCGGAAACTCGGGATTGATCTGTTCTAACTCGTACAACGACGAGTAAGGAACATTCGCCTCGGCAAGCAACACATTCATGTGCCCGGGCATACGTCCCGCCACCGGGTGAATGCCATACTTGACCGTCACGCCGCGCTTTTCGAGTGTGTCTGCCAACTCGCGAACCGCGTGTTGGGCCTGCGCCGTGGCCATGCCGTAGCCGGGCACGAACACCACCTTACTTGCATAAGCCAGCTGCACCGCAATGTCGTCTAAGCTGACTTCACGCATCGTGCCCTGCTGTTCGCCCGATGTTCCGGCGGTCGCAGCGCTGCCGAAAGCGCCGAACAGCACGTTTGTCATCGAACGATTCATCGCGCGGCACATCAGTATCGAGAGAATGAATCCGGAGAACCCGTCGAGCGTACCGGCAATAATCAACACGTTGTTCTTCAGCACGAAGCCGGTCGCGGCGGAGGCGAGTCCCGCGTAGGAATTCAGCAACGACATGACGACGGGCATATCGGCCGAACCGATCGGCATCACCAGCAGCAAGCCGAAGACAAACGCCAAACCGACCATCAGGAAAAAGAGAGGTAGCGAGCCGGGGACGAAAATCAGGTAAACGAAAATTCCGATCGTCGTAGCCAACAGCGCCATGTTGAAAACGTTCTGGCCGCGATAAGTGACCGGCGTGCCTCTTACCAGGCCCTGCAACTTCGCAAAAGCCAAAAGGCTTCCGGTGGTCGTCAGAGCGCCCAGCATTACTTCAAACCCGAGCGCGCCCATCGTGATCGTTTCGAGGTGCCCACCGGCGCGATAGAACTCGGAGATTCCGACGAGCGCAGCGGCGAAGGCGCCAAAGGCATGCGACAGCGCAGTCCGTTGCGGCATCGCCGTCATCGGCACCCAAAGCCCCATCGCCAAACCAACCAGTGACCCTAGCGCCAGGCCGATAATGATCCAGGTGAAGGTCACGATCTCGTAATGCATCAGCGTGCCGACGATCGCCATCAACATGCCAAACTCCGCCAAATGCATGCCGCGTTTGGCAGACTCCGGATGACTCAATCCCTTGAGGCCAAGGATGAAAAGGATGGAAGCCAGCAGGTAGCTTAGTTCGATGAAGTAGGTACGCACGTTAGATCAGGTTTTTGGTCTTTGGCCTAGGTCCTTGTTTCTTGTTTCTTTGCCCTTAGTTCTTGGTACTTAGTTCTTGGTACTTAGTAGCCCAGTTCTGGCCTTTCCTGCTGTTTGCTGATTGCTGATTGCTGATTGCTGTTTACTTTTTTCCGGCTTGCGCTTAAACATGCGCAGCATGCGATCGGTGATCACAAAGCCGCCGACAACGTTGGTCGTAGAACAAAACACGGCGATGAATCCGAGAATCGTACTGACCGTGTTGTAGCGCGCGCCGGCAGTAACAATCGAACCGACCAGTGATATACCCGAGATCGCATTCGTCGCTGACATCAGCGGCGTGTGCAGCAGCGGCGGCACGCGCGAGATCACCTGGTAACCAAGAAACGCCGCGAGGGCGAAGACGTAGAGCGCGGAAATCAATGTTGCTGCTGTCATCTCTGTGTTCCTCTTAAGCGCCTGCGAAGCCGGAGCATGTCGGCTTTCATTTCCCTGAAGCTGAGTTCACCGCAGCGGCTACCCGGCTGTTTATCCACTGTCCTGCATGCGTGACGCACGACGGCCCAACCACATCGTCCTTCATGTCGATATTCAGTTCGCCATCCTTGATTAGTAGGCTGAGCAAAGCTGTAACGTTGCGCGAATAAAGTTCGCTGGCGTGAACCGGGACAGTTGCAGGAAGATTTGTTGGCGCCATGATCACAACGCCGTTTCGTTCCACAACTTCATCAGGCTTGCTGGGTTCAACGTTACCTCCGGTTGTCCCTGCGAGGTCGATCACTATCGCACCGCGCTTCATTCCGTCGACTGCAGCTTGATCCATTAGCAGCGGTGCGCGACGCCCGGGAACTTGCGCAGTTGTAATCACCACGTCCGCAGTCTTTGCATGTTCGGCAATCAAATTTCGCCCGCGTTTCAGTGCTTCTTCTGATAACTCAACTGCATAACCACCCGCGTCTTCAGTCTTAAGTCCGCCGAGATCAACTTCCAAAAACGTCGCGCCGAGCGAGCGCACTTGTTCGCCTGCTGCCGCGCGCACGTCATACGCTTGAACGACCGCACCTAATCGTCGCGCGGTGGCGATCGCCTGCAAGCCCGCCACGCCGGCGCCGAGCACCAACACGCGCGCGGGCTTCACCGTGCCCGCCGCAGTCATCAACAAGGGGAACATTCGGGGAATACTGGCAGCGGCAACCAGGACGGCTTTGTAACCAGACACCGTGGCCATCGACGAGAGCGCATCCATCGACTGCGCGCGCGTGATGCGCGGAACCAACTCCATCGCAAAGGTCGTGAGGCCGCCGGCTAACGCCGGTTGCAACGCCTGCGGCTCATCGAGTGGACGCAGAAAGCCAAGCACCACCGCGCCGCTTCGGAGTTGCGCAAAGACTTTATCCGGAGGACGATTGACGGTTACCAGAACTTCCGCGCTCGCGAGTATCGCATTTCGGTCTGCCGAGATTTCGGCCCCGGCCTCGGTGTACTCCGCATCTGATCGCGCGGCAGCGAGGCCAGCGCCGCTCTCGACGATCACCGCCGCTTTGAGTGCCAACAGTTTCTTCGCCGAGTCAGGCATCAGCGCCACGCGCGCCTCACCCGGCAGTGTCTCTCGCAACACAACGATGTTCATAGATTTGATTAGCGTAGAAAAGCCGGCACATTCTAACTGCGTAGAGCTATCGCCGCTAGCGCAATTTTACCCAAAAGAGATCGAGCGGTTCTGCTCAAACTGAAAGCATAGCGCTGAGACGACAATCTTCCGCCTCATTCGCCACCGGATCAATTCGCGTAACGGACGTAGTGCGTTGCTTGAGAAATCAAACCCTTGCACCATATGTGAGTAGTCGAAGGAGCGAGAATTCATTCATTTGCATTGCTCGATGGCAGCCGACCAGCCCAGCTTCGCCAGGCTCGACTCAAAGCACTCAATTGTCCGCTTCGCATTCGTCGTAGAGTTGCACAACCTGTCGCTGTTTTCGGAAGACCAGGAGGTTCCTCCGCCCCAGGATATTTTTCCTGATTGCAAAACGCTCTTACATTGCGCGACTTCCGCCGCTGTACCGGTTAAATCTTTTGCGGAGGTTCCACCCGGCGGTGGAGCGGTCGTTGCGCTGCTGGACGTTGGCCGGGGACTAGGTGACGGAATTCCGTGTTGAATCAGTCCTTGATTTTCTGATGAGATAACTGTGCCAACCGAGGACGGTAGGAACAGAGGTACCCACCTTGGCGGCGGCACATAATTCGCGGGTGGAACAATGCATACGCCTGTCCGGTTCGGCTGCGTGACGCATTTAGTTCCACTTGGACATGGAAGAGAGGCCGGACCAGGAGAGAACGAGATCACGCCATCCGCTCCATCGCATATCATCGAGAAATTGCGGATCGCAGGATTGTTATCGTCGTAATCTGTACCGCTGTGGACGTTGCCATTCCTATCGCGATTGAAGCAGCGGATGTCGTCTTCGCCATCTCCGTCAACATCACGGTGCCCATAGGTCAATGGGTTGCAGTCTTCATCGTGTCCCTGGGAATCGCAAACTTCGATATTGCCAGGGTAACGATTCGGGTCGTGGTCGGCGCAGTCGTCGCCGCCGCAGATGGTCGCGACGTGATTATCACCATCTGCGTCCCGCTCTACTACGCAGTCGGGCACGCAGGTACCTCGGGCCTCATTACAAAAGTTTCCCTCGCCGCAAGCGGGTTCAGGGGCTACTAAGCATCCATGCGCATCGGCATCCGCCCGGCCGGGAATGCACCGCTCCCTGCCGTTACAGAACACGTTATCGCTACAATCCATATCTGTCATACATAACGGACGTCTAAAGCTACCCGAGATTATGATTCGATTTGAATCCATGAAGCTGGAAGACCCCAGACTTGGAAACACCTTCAGATACACGGTGTCATTCCAGCTACCGCTCCTAAATAATTCTTCGGAGACGAATTCGAACCGGCCGTGTACGCTGCTGGCGGTATCCGGCAAGAGCTGGGCCGGAAAAGCCATCAGAAAAATCAGCGTCAAAGCCAATATGCCGAATCTGTAAGCCATCCCTTTGCCCTATCTCTTGCCGACTGTTTGGGAAGAGTTAGAATTGCGGCGCGAAGTATAACATCGGCGCTGGAACAGCTCCAAGAAAGTTGACAGGGGAATCCCAAGCCACCGGGCTATGGGAGCGGCTCGACCTGTATGTAGAGCGAGTAGTTGCCGCCTAACTCCGGCCCGTCGGCATAAATGATCGGAAGGGGCTCACCGTTTCTTCTTTTGGCTATCAACCCAGAGCTTGAATCATAAGTAAGAATCAGAACCTCTGGCCGAAAGGGAACGCAACCCGCAACGCGTCAGATGAAACGTGCAAGGAAATAGGCTCGGATTGATCATCATGATCTTTTCATGGCTCCTTGACCATCTGTCGCCAGCTTCGCAGGCTCACTTGGATTTTGTGGCTTTAACATTGAATTTACCTTCAACAACACGCTGCCAAAACTTTGCCAAGAAACAAGAAATGGATTTGTTTCACAGATGTAAAAAACAATAGAGGGAAGAAGCGCCTGGATAAAATCGGGCGCTGTTCTTTTTTTTAAAGCTATTGAGTCTTACAGCTGCGTAATCTGCGGATTAGTTCGGAGCGTTCAACCTTGCGAATGATCAGAGTCGGCACCTATAATCCTGTTTCGTTCGGGCGCATTGGTGTAGTTGGTTAACACGCTGCCCTCTCAAGGCAGAGATCACGGGTTCGAGTCCCGTATGCGCTACCAATTTTTCTCTGGCCGGGTCTCCCAAAAATTAGCCCTCAGAGGAATTGGTTAATTCGATCTCCCTCTAGCCCCCGAACCCTAAACGAACAGTAATCCGGCTGTATAGATAGTCCAATTCTATCGCCCGGAGCGAAGGAGAATAGAGATGTTTCCCATTGGTGATGACGACAGTGCTCGCCGGACGGCGCCGGTTGTGACTTATGCTTTGATTGCGCTCAACATTCTCTTCTTTTTTGTGGAGCTGAGTGGTGGCGATCCTTTCATTCAGCACTGGTCGGTAGTTCCGCAACGTCTGCTCGCGAATCCAGGTGCCGACTTCCCGACGATATTCACCTCAATGTTCATGCATGCTGGTTGGCTACACCTCGGCGGCAACATGCTTTACTTATGGATTTTTGGCGATAACGTCGAAGACAGTTTTGGTCATCTCAAGTTCCTGATTTTTTACTTGCTTTGCGGCATTGCCGCGACCCTGGCCCAACTTGCTTTCAGTACCGGTTCGAACGTGCCAAACCTCGGAGCTTCCGGCGCAATCGCCGGTGTGCTGGGCGCTTACATTTTGCTTTTCCCGCGTGAACAGGTGAAAGTCTTGATGGGCAGAGGTGTTATCCCAGTGCCGGCGCTGGTTGTGATCGGTTTTTGGATCGTATTGCAGTTCGTCAGTGGGATTGGATCGATTAGCAGCGCCCAAACCGGCGGCGTCGCTTACATGGCTCACATCGGCGGGTTCCTGGCGGGAGTTGTGCTGACGCTCTTATTCAGGGCTACCGGAGCGAGACAGGAAACTGTTTGAATGATTCAAGCGAAGTTCAATCGGGCATGCACGCAGCTACTCGAAAGGTCTTTCGCCAGGGCGTTGCGGCTAATAGCGAGAAGTCCGCACATTCGGTAGAATCTTGACCAAATAAAAAGGTCCAACAAAACTATCAGATGACAAACTCGCTATCCACAGAGTCGGTTCGCGATCTCTCCGCCAAACTCCGCCAGGCAAACAACGATTTCGCTCAAACCTATCCGGGGGAGACCGGGAAGCGCCAGCCGGTACACACGGTCTACGGCGGCGCGCACCTTTTCAAATCAGATTCAGCGGCGCGTCTGGGCGCGCTGGCGCGGCGCTCGCTCGATCAGTTTGCGCCAGACTTCATGAGCTTCGCTAAGGCCATCGGCCTCCGGGGCGCCGCTGGGCTGCCGGCTTCACCGGAAGAAGATGAAGGGCTGCAAAAACGGCTGGAGACTGATCCCGAACAAGTGCGCCAGGAAAACAGATCTGCCTGGTTTGCTCATGCGGTCTATAACCGTGTGAGCGAGAAGCTGCGCCGCGAGCCGGTGGAAGATTTTCGCATCGACTTCGAAGACGGCTACGGCAATCGACCTGACGACGAGGAAGATGGGCACGCCGCCTCAGCCGCAACTGAGGTAGCGGAGGGCATGCTAAACGGCACGCTGCCACCGTTCATCGGCATCCGCATCAAACCTTTCACGGAAGAACTTCGCGCGCGCAGCATACGCACGCTCGATATTTTTGTCTCAACTTTGGTCGAGAAATCCGGCGGTAAACTCCCGGAAAACTTCGTAGTCACGCAGCCAAAGATTACGATTCCGGAGCAGCTGAACGCGTTAGCCGACCTATTTGAGTTGCTTGAAAATAAGACCGGGCTAGCAGCGGGTTCGCTCAAGCTCGAAATGATGATCGAAACTACGCAGTCTGTAATCAACGCCACTGGCGCAATCAACCTGCCGCTGTTATTGGCGGCTGCCCGCGGTCGTTGTGTTGCCGCACATTTCGGCACGTATGACTACACGGCGAGTTGCAATATTACGGCGGCGCATCAACACATGATGCACCCCGCTTGTGACTTTGCCAAAAACATGATGCAGGTTTCATTCGCGGGCACCGGGATCTGGCTATCTGACGGCGCGACTAACATCATGCCGGTGGCGCTACATCGTTTTAGTGAAGGTGGCGCTCCTTTAACGCCGGAACAGATCGCGGAGAATCGTGACGTGGTCCATCGCGCCTGGAAGTTGCATTACGATCACGTGCAACATTCACTCGAAACCGCCTTCTATCAGGGTTGGGATCTGCATCCCGCGCAACTACCAACACGTTACGCTGCCGTTTACGCCTTCTTCCTCGAAAGCCTCGACGCCGCTTCGGAACGCTTGAAGAACTTCGTGGAGAAAGCGGCGAAGGCAACGCTGGTCGGCGACGTGTTTGACGATGCGGCCACGGGCCAGGGGCTGCTCAACTATTTTCTGCGCGCGATCAACTGCGGCGCGCTGACGGAAGCAGAAGCGATCGAGCTTTCCGGGTTGACGGTGGCTGAATTGCGATCGGGCTCGTTTATTAAGATCTTGAACAATCGGCAAAGCTTGTAAGGACAACGACGCGTGGCGTCGATCTGGGTCTAGCGGAGGATTAGATGAGAACGTTTATCAGCTTATTACTACTCAGCACACTTCTGTTGACGAATATTTCTGCCGTGCAAAGACTCGGAACCAAAAAAGCAGCCGGCGATCCGGAACTCGCAAGGAAGATCGCGCGGTTCGCGCCTACCACCTTGACTGCCAGCACGGCTAAACTATCGCCTGGTGATCGCAAGGCCCTGAGCAAGATCATCGAAGCCGCCAAGTTGCTTGACCCTCTCTTTCTGCGTCAGGTATGGAGCGATAACGACTCGTTATACAAACAACTCGAGGCCGACCAGACCGCTGTTGGTCGCCAGCGTTTGCATTATTTTCTGATAAACGATGGCCCCTGGTCGCGGCTGGATAACAATGAGCCTTTCATTGATGGTGCGCCGCAAGAAAAACCGGCGCCGGCAGGTTTTTATCCGGATGGCATCACGAAAGAAGAATTCAATTCCTGGCTAGCGGGGCTTTCAGACTCGGATAAAGAGAAAGCTACGGGATACTTTTATGCGATTCGCCGGAACTCGAGTCGCAAGTTGCTTACCGTGCCTTACAGCGTGGAGTATCGCGAGTTTCTCGAGCCCGCTGCCAGATTGTTGCGCGAAGCCTCAGCGCTGACTACGAACGCAACGCTAAAGGATTTCCTAAGCAAGCGGGCCGACGCGTTTGCGTCAAATGATTACTACGCAAGCGACGTTGCCTGGATGGATCTCAAAGCCCCAATTGATGTGACCATCGGTCCTTATGAAACTTACGAAGATGAGCTCTTCGGCTACAAGGCAGCATTCGAGGCCTACGTCACACTAACGGATCCGATGGAGAGTGCGAAGCTTCAAAAATTCAGCCAACACCTGCAAGAGTTGGAAAACAACCTGCCGATGGATGCGCGTTATCGCAATCCGAAGCTGGGCGCGTCGTCGCCTATGCGCGTCGTAAATGAAGTGTTCGCTTCGGGCGAAGGCAACAACGGCGTGCAGACCGCGGCCTTCAATCTTCCCAACGATGAAAGAGTGGTGAAAGAAAAAGGTTCGGCGCGGATCATGTTGAAGAATGTTCAGGATGCGAAGTTCAACAAGGTCCTGGTCCCAATTGCGCGCGTTGTGCTGACTCCCGCGCAGCAACGCAACATCGCCTTTGATTCATTTTTCACGCACATCCTTATGCACGAGCTAATGCACGGACTCGGACCACACAACATCGATGTCAACGGGCAGGCGACGACCGTCCGCCTGCGGCTCAAGGAGCTTTACTCGTCGATCGAAGAAGCGAAAGCGGACGTGACGGGGCTTTGGGCGTTGCAGTATCTGATCGACAAGGGTGTTATCGACAAACAAATGCAGCGCACGCTTTACACCACTTATCTCGCCAGTATGTTTCGCTCGGTGCGTTTCGGACTAACAGAATCGCACGCGCGCGGCGTGGCGATGCAGTTCAACTATTTCAGTGATGAAGGCGCGATCAGGTTTGACGCGGCGACGGGCAAGTTCAACGCCGATGACGCGAAGATGAAAGACGCGGTGCGGAAACTGGATCACGAGTTACTTACGATTGAGGCTGAAGGTTCTTATGACAAGGCCAAAGCGATACTCGATAAATATTCGGTCATTCGCCCGGAGATGAAGGGTGCACTTGATCGTTTGCTTGAGGTGCCCGTGGATATCGAGCCGATCTTTCCGCTGGCGAAGTAAGGTTGAGTTGTTTTCGGCTTGAAGTGCCGTAGGCACGGAACGTTTATAGCCAGCATGCCAACGATGAACTTTCCACCCATTTATGGGTGTGGTCGTTGCGCTCCTACGGAGCTCTGGGATTCAACTCGTTCGAATCCATAAAATGGTGCCGCTCTGCGGCTGGTCAGGCCCGTCGGATAAACTTCGCGGCCAGCCACCCGAGCAGAATAAGAATTGAAAGTACCGCCCAGTTGTATTGATCGCCATAGGTAACTCCGGGGAAGTGATTGCTGATCATGATGAACACGACCGGCACGGCCATGAACGTGTTTTGTTTTGATCGCAACTTTGCCTGTGCGCTAAGCGCGTCGTCGGGTTTTTGACCAGCGTTGAGGGCGGCAATCATTTTCTTCTGCGCCGGCAGGATTCGCATCCAGACATTTGCAGCCATGATCGTGCCAAACATCGCGCCCACATGAATGTAAGCCGCGCGTCCGCTGAAGACTCGAGTCAAACCGTACGCGACGCCCACAATCATCACATAAGCGAGCACCGCAAAAGCTCTTTCGTTCTTGCGCAGTGGCGAAAGCATCATTAGATCGTAAACAATCCAGCCGACGACCAACACACCAATCCCTAAAGCGATTGCGGCGGCCACGCTAATATCGCGCACGTCCGGATCAACCAGGGCGCCGCCGCCGATGTAATAGACGAGTACCAGCAGGGCGAAGCCGCTCAGCCAGGTCGTGCCGGCTTCCCAGCGAAACCAGTGGAGCGTGCGCGAAACGAGATCCGGCACTTTACGTTTCTCGACCACGTAAAAGCCGCCGCTGTGCACCATCCATATTTGGGCAGTCTCTCCGGTGTTGGCGACTGCGTTCTCTTCTTCGGTGAGACGGGCATCAAGCCAGGTGAAGTAGTAAGTCGTGCCTACCCACATGATCCCCGCGAACACGTGCACCCAGCGGAAGATCAAGTTGAGCCATTCGCTGATAGTTGGATTGATGTTCATTTTGGAGTGCGGTGGCAGGCGCAACGCGACACCGCTTTGTATTCAATTATATTCAGTGGGCAAATAAAAAAAGCGGTGTCGCGCTGCGCTTGCCACCGCACTCCAAAGTTCAGCTGCCGCGGTAGGTAGAGTAGCCATACGGGCTGATCAGAAGCGGCACGTGATAGTGTTGCGCCGCATCGTCGATTTTGAATACCACGGCAACCTGCGGATAAAAATACTCAATGTTAAGTTCCGAGAAATAGTGCTCCGTGTCGAAAACAAGCCGGTAAGTCCCACCCGACAGCGGTTCTTCAACCAGAAAAAAGGGCTTCACGCGTCCGTCATCGTCGGTCCAGGCATGACTAAGCTCAGCCCACGTTTCATCCGTGTTCTGAATATCCAGATGGACAGCGACGCCGCCCGCGGGCGCGCCTCGCGAGACGTCGAGGATGTGCGTGGAGATGGTGCTCATCGCTTGGTCAATGAACGGTGGTCGGTGATCAGTTTAGCACCAAACAACTGGCAACAGACCACTGAGAACGGACAAAAACTATTCAACTGTTAGGAGCTTTCTAAGTCTCAGTTGCGTGATTTTCGCCTGCTCAGCCGCGGCAACGCGCAACTCGTCATCTGGATCGCTGCCTAAACGCTCGCGCAGTATCGCCAGCATCTCTTCAGAACTTTTTCCCGAGGCACAAACGATGAATATGTAGCCAAACTTTTCTTCGTACTCCCGGTTCAACTCCGCCAAAGTATCGAGGGTCTGTTGCGCAGAATCGCGAATTCCGGATTGTTCATCTTCGGACCACTGCTGAGCCTCTGCGGTGGTCTTTGCCGCCGCTTTCTTTTCTCCGATTTTCGGATGACTGTGAAACGCCTCGAACCAATCGTTTGGTTCAAGCGACCACCAGATGTGATCTGCGGCGGCGAACAATTCGTTCACATTACTATGAGGACCTGCGGCCACCATTTGTTGTGCCCAGTTATTTGAACCGCAGCATTTCAAGAATTCTGCTTCGGCGTTGCCAGCCGGCATTGAATTCAGCGACGCAAGATCCAGGTCTAAAGGTTGACTTTTCAATTTCTTCGCGCTTCGCGCTCATTGCTGGCGGGACGCCTGCGGTCCCAATCAATCACTTGGCGCTTTCAGCCAACTTTCCATAAACGCGCAAACGGCTCACGCCGCCGTCTGGAAAAATATTGAAGCGCAAATGCGAAACGGCGCCGGGGTCGAGAATTTCCTGCTCGAAGAAGTGACGCGTATGGGCCTGTAGTTTTGTGCGTGGCAGCAACGGTTTCCAGTCGAGGGAGGTCGGCAGAACATTACCTGTCGTCCGGCAGCCTTCGAGCGAACAACTCTCCGGAAAGTTTCCTTTGAACCATGCTGTATCAACTTCCAGCCGGCGAATCCGGCCAGGCTGGCCCAGGCGGATAATCGTCCAATCGTGACCCGGCCCGCGGCGCCGTTTAGTTTCCCAGCCGTCGCTCATGTTCGCCGCTCGACCCGGCATGATCAAATTATGACGATGGCCAAAAAACATATCGCTGCAATCGAGCACGAGGCCGCCATTCTCAACCGCCGCTAGATCAATCTCACCACCAATCCGTTTCAGTCGATCCCAATCGGGTACAACTTCGCCGTAAACTCTCAAACGCGCAACGCCACCGTCCGGATAAATCTTGAAGCGTAGATGCGTGACGCGTTGCCCACTCTCGATGGCAAAAGGGTTTTGCGAATCACCAGTGAGTTGCGACCGGGCGAGGATTTCTGTCCACTCCAGGGCCTCGCTAGTCAGTTCTGCTACGCTGGGCAGACCATCAAGCGTGCACCCTTCGAGTGAGCACTGCTCGGGATAATTGCCGCGGAAGAAACTGGTATCAACCACAACCCCGCGTATTATTCCCGGCAAACCGAGGCGGATAATGCTCCAATCGTAGCCGGGCGTGCGCCGTCGTCGCGACTCCCAGCCGTCCATCCACTTCCCCAGATCGGTGTATTTGTCTTCAATAAAGACCGGCGCGGCGGCCTTAAGCAGATTTTCCTTCGGCGCAAAAAAATCATCGTTGGCCCAGAGCGCGGCGCCGCCAAGTTTTTCCGCTGCCAGATCAATCAGTTCAGTAAAGTCCATTTGTGCTTCTAACCTTCGGGATAAAAGACAAAGATTGTGCAGCCGGTTTTCGACTGCGGCACGTGTGACGAGCCTCTCGGATTGTGAATGAAACTGCCGGCCGGGTAATCACGAACGCCGTCGTTGAAGACACCGGAAACTACATAAACCTCTTCCGGACCGGGCTCGTGCAGATCGATCCCTTCCCAACAAGCACCCGGATCGATTTCGACAACTTGCGCCGTCGCTCCGTTGGCTGCCTGCCAGAGCGTTCGCACTCTGATGGCACCTCCGAATTTTTCTTTTACCGGCGCGTCTTCGGTTAGCGCCCACTCGACTTCAGACATGTGTAGGACGGGCATTCCTGCCGGTCACACCTCCAATCAAATAATGGACAGACAAGAATGTCTGTTCTACACCAACAAAAGTCCCCGCGGTTCACCAGCAAACTCGCCGCTATCATATATCTTCCGGCCACGAAGGAAAGTTTTCTCTACAACGCCGACTAATGTTCGTCCCTGATAAGGCGTGAGCTTGTGACGATGATGCAGCGCCGCGCCGTCAACTGTGAACGACTTCGCTGGATTCCAAATCACAAGATCAGCGTCATACGCGATCTTGATCAGACCCTTTCGACGCTCAAGCCCGACAAGTTTAGCGGGCGCACTACACAACCAACGCGCCACATCCTCAATTGAAAAACCGCGCCGCCGGCTCTCCGTCCAAACAATCGGCAAACGCAGCTGCAGGGAAGATATACCACCCCAGGCCCGCAGAAAATCTCCAGTCTCCGGCAACTTCATTGCCGGCGGGCACGGTGAATGATCCGAAACGATCATATCGATTGTTCCCTCGGCGAGCGCAGTCCAGAGTTGTTCGCGGTTCTCACGTTCGCGGATTGGCGGACAGCACTTGAATTCCGTGGCGCTATCCGGAATTTCTCCGGCTGCAAACGTCAGGTAATGCGGACAAGTTTCGGCGGTGACCTTAAGGCTCTCTGCCTTCGCCTGGCGCAAAAGCGAAAGGGAATCGGCAGAAGAGTGGTGAACAATATGGACCCGGGCGCCAAACTCGCGGCTCAACTTGATCATTAATGCTACTGCTTCATCTTCAGCGGCGCGTGGACGTGACGCGAGGAACGTTGCGTATCGGGTGGCCGCAACATCTGAAGAGGAACCGGCAGGAATACCTGTCCTACTGATTGGCCCAGGCACTTCGGCGTGTACTATCAACAACGCGTCAAGTCGCGACAGCTCCGGCAGTGCGGTGCGCAGATCGTCTTCGGTAACATTTGGAAATTCATCGACGCCGGAGTGAATTAGAAAACACTTGAAGCCGACCACGCCGGCCGCGGCAAGCTCCGCGAGTTCACCAGTGTTTCCCGGAACCACACCGCCCCAAAAGCTGACATCAACAGTGCACTGGCCGCGCGCTGCCGCTAACTTTTCCTGGAGACCCGCCACCGTCGTCGTTGGGGGAATCGAGTTGAGCGGCATATCGACGAGCGTAGTGACGCCGCCAGCTGCCGCTGCTCGCGTTGCGGTCGCAAAGCCTTCCCATTCGGTGCGGCCGGGCTCATTGATGTGAACGTGGCTATCGACAAGACCGGCCATCACCAGCGATTCTTCATTCGCTTCAATTAGCTCGCAACCCACGGGCACATTCTCATACGAACCGATGGCCACGATCTGGTCGTCCTTGATGTGGATCGAAGCGGGCGCAATCGAGTCTGGCAAAACAACTCGGGGCCCACGTATGACAAGATTAGGTGCCGGCATCAAATCGTGGCGCAAACTTTTAGCTTGCGAGCGCCCGCAAGTTAGTCGCGGCTCATGCGGGTCATTAGCAGCTTACGCTTATTCCCTCAGGCAAATGACGGCGGTGGTGGCGGCAAATTTGGTTGCACGTCGCTCAGTCCAAACACTTGCTCGTAAGCCGCTGCGATTGCGGCAAAGCCGAGTGGCATAAACAGATACACCCCGACACAACACAAGAGTATGCCGCAGGCGCTTATGAGACCTGTCAAGAAAATCATGGCCAGCAAACGCCAGAAATTTGCGAACCCGGCGCGGATGCTTAACTTCACTGCATTGAGTCCGGATAAGCGACGGTCAACTATCAACGGGTAGGCAAACGCGAATACAACGGAAAGAACAATCAAGAGCACTATGATTAAGAGCCAGACGACGCCAAAGATTCCGAAGAAACCCAGCATCGCTCCGGGATTGGGCTCGCCGCCGTTTTGCTGAGCGGCTCCCATCACCGTAAACATTCCCACGATATACAGGATGTAGGCAGGAGCAACGACCACGATAATCGGAACCATATGTAGCAGCGTCGCAATCACAGCATCGCCAAAGTAGTCAAAACCTTTGAAGAGCAAACCGAATTCAATTGGCTCGCCTCGCCGCGTTTTGAACAGAGCCATGTAGAGGCCACACATCATCGGCCCCATCAGAATCCCCAAAGGCACCAAGCTGCCGATTAATATCCCAACCAAGGTCATGCCCACGAAAAGCCAGTATTCCCTTTTGATCAATTCCCAGCCGGCCTTAATACATTCGATCGGCTCTACCGCATTTCGGTTGAATTCGATGTCATGCAGGGGGAAGCTCATTCGTTTGGTCCTTTCACGGGAGACTCAAGCGGCTATTAGTATCACGTTTCCAACCGGCTTTATCTATAAACTGCAACAGCTGTCCCTTAATTGCTTCAGCGTAGACCAGGGCCCCCATGTTGTTGGGATGACCGAGGGACGCGTAGCGGCAAGTTAGAAGAAGATCCTCGCGATCCTCCTTTACCTTCTTGTCTTCCTTAATGCCCTTTGGCTTCATAAACGTCTCTTCGCAACTCCTGATTCTGCTTTCCCTGACGTGATCGTTCGCTTTGTACGCAGCAGTGCCGAATGAAAGCAAGACTACGACTTTCGCAAAACCGGACACCTTAGTAGATGTAAATAAAAAGGTCCACAGCAGCGTCTCCGGCGCTGCAAACAAATGTTCAGGTCCAAACTGAATTTCCGCGAACATCACTTTAGGTGAAGAAGGGCCGCCTCTGTTTGTTTTGATGACCGCGTCCGCCAGGCTGGCGGTTGAAGTCCGATACCATTCGTCTGAAATCGCTATCAGGCGCTCGCGCATCTCCTTGTCGGTCATATGCCGCGCCTCCGACCTTTGGTTATTCAGTTTTTTTACGAGCAGGCGCAGGAAGGCGTTGTCAGCGGTCAGCGATGAAACTATCGGATAGTAACTGGTGACGAGTATTTGTGCCTCTGGAAAACTGTTCCGCACGCGCTGCAATAGCAGCTGCATTTTGTCGCCGCAGTTTTGCCGCGCTTGCGCACGCAGATTTTCCAGCGGCGTT
Source organism: Acidobacteriota bacterium (assembly GCA_040002755.1). GTDB lineage: Bacteria > Acidobacteriota > Blastocatellia > Pyrinomonadales > Pyrinomonadaceae > PSRF01. The sequence goes on from JBDUDV010000012.1 coordinate 30,167, forward strand.
GATGCCGCTAAAAGATTTTTTACTCCAATGTCGTTTATACAGCCGTTCATCAGAATCAACGCCGGACTCGGCTGGTTCTGCTGGTAAAAGGTTACGGCGTGATCCAACTGTTCGTTAATCGTTGGCGAAGTCAGGTTCACTTCGCCGTCGGTGCTGGTAAAGGCGGGTTGTGCGCGAGCCGCCCCGGAAAGAACTGCGCCGGAGTGAGCCTCAACGTGCAGCCTTACCTCCCGGTCAGTCTTCTCCTGCAGCCAGCATTTCACACGCGACGAAAACTTTTCTTCGTCTTTCAGTCCCTGTCCCCACATGATCGAGTCGCCAATCACGAGCATCTGCAACGGATCGTCGCCCGCAGGCTTGACCTGATTCGGACAGTCGGCGAAGACAGACGTCGCTGTTAGAAACAAGAACAGGATTAGGCCACTGACAGCCAGAGATGTTTTGGTTAAACTTTTAACGGTCATTTAGATCCCAACTGACGCAGGAAATTCTCAAGCAGATTCAGACTGACTCTGAGTCGATAGTCTCTGGTGGAGCGAATGTCGTCTATAGGCACGATCTCGCGCGACAATTCGGCACGACCTTTCGCGATAGCGCTATCGTTAAGCAGTGTGCCTTCCAATACTGCTTCCGTATTGCGACACCGCAGCGGAATTGGTGCGACGCTGCCGAACGCGATGCGCACGTGGTCCAATGTGCCTTCAGCAAAACGCGCTGTCGCCGCCAGGCAAATCTTCGATATGGCTTGCGCCTTCCGCGTTCCCACTTTGCGATAGTAGTGAGCCAACTCCCGCCCGAGGCGCGGCAGGCGAACGCGCGCCAGCAGCTCGTCAGGTTGCATCACCGTTTGCTTGTAGCCGGTATGAAAAGTTTGGTACGGCACCCAGCGCGAACCGCGGACCGAAAGAAGTTCCAACTCTGCGTTATAGGCGAGCAAAGCGGGCGGCGAGTCTGCGGCTGGCGAAGCATTGACGATGTTGCCGCCCAGCGTGCCGCGGTTTTGAATTGCCAGCCCACCGGTTTCGCTGGCCGCCTGACACAGCATAGGAAACTCTTCGCGCAGGACTTCATGCGCTTGAACTTCCGTGTAAGTGGTCAGCGCGCCCAGAGCGATGTGTTCGGTGGAAACTTCAATCCCGCGCAACGCCGCGAGGTTCCAGATGTTGAGGTAGTTCTTGTGCGGCAGCTTACCAGCCTCGAGCAGCACCATCAGATCAGTGCCACCGGCAAACGGTTGCCAGACACCGGGCTCGGCCGCGAGTGTGGCGAGCGCATCGGGCAAGCTCGCGGGGGAGATCATCTGATAAGTGGGAACGTTTCCTCTCATTTTGATGTGTGCAGAGGAGCCTTAGGCGGTCGTTGGATGTCCTTGCCCTCTTCGGATCCAATCGGTTTTTGCGGCCTTATCTTGGCTGTTCCCAGCGAAAGACAAAGACGGCGCAGTTGCGAAACAAGCTTGAGTCGAGCGGTGACTGCCCCGGCCGACATATCAATTTGTCGCATCCTCGAGGTCCTCCTTTAACGCCGAAATGTCAGCCAGATCCTGCGGACTAGCACGCCAGTCTTCAGCGATATCAAACCATCGCGCGAAACCACAGACAACGTTCCACCTTTGGCCATACCACCGCAAAGAGCGTAGTCGATTTGATGTTCGTCGAGCACTGCGATCAGCAACCGAAATTCGTCGTAGAGATCAAACACTGTTCAGTCTCGTTTCTGGCACGCGCGCACGACAGAATCGAAAATCTTCATATACCCAGTACAGCGACAGAGATTTCCCGCCAGTCCGTTGCGAATATCGGCTTCGGTTGGGTTCGGATTTCGTTCAAGCAGATCCACGGCGGCCATCACCATACCCGGCGTGCAAATGCCGCATTGCGCGCCCCCACACTCAATGAAAGCCTGCTGCACTTCGTGCAACTGTTCGCCACTCGCGACGCCTTCGATCGTCTTGATCGTCGCGCCTGCAATCTGCGCAACCGGGACCAGACAACTGTTCACGATCCGGCCGTCGACGACGACGCTACATGCGCCGCACTCACCTTCGCCGCAACCTTCTTTCGTGCCCGTCAGCTGCAACTGTTCGCGCAGCACATCGAGTAAGCGCTCCATTGGATGCGCCTGCAGCGTTCGCGGCTCGCCGTTCACGGTGCAGTTGACAGTGATACCGTCAGCCATCTTGATCGAGCCCTTCCATCATCGCTTCCGGCATTAGCGGCACATGATTGAAACTAACGCCCGTAGCGTTCTCAATCGCGCTCAGGATCGCCGGCGCGGCGCCGTCCATCGGCAGTTCACCAATTCCTTTCGCGCCGCCTGGGCCATACGCGTAAGGGTTCTCTTCAAAGTAAACACGAATCGGCGGAATGTCGGCCGCAGTTGGCATGATGTAGTTCGTCATCTGCCCATTCGCCATGCGTCCCTCTTTCCAAACGACGTTTTCGAAAAGCGTAAAGCCGATCGCTTGCGCCACGCCGCCTTCGATCTGTCCGGCGGCCAACACCGGATTGATCACGCGACCGACTTCCTGCACCGCGACAAAGTCGTCAACGTGCGCTTCGTAAGTGAGCAGGTCAACTGAAACTTCGGCAACGTAAACTGCCCACGCGTAAGTGCCATACGCGTCGCCCTGATACTTCTCGTCGTCCCAATACACATTCGGTGGCGCCTGATACTTGCTAAACGCTTTCAACGGGCCGACGGTCTCGACGTACGTGCGACACGCTTGTTGAAACTCGGGTGCGTTGTAACCTTCAAGCAAGAGTCCGCTGCCGATAAGCGTCTGCTTCAAAGCGAGCACTGCCGACTCCACGAGTTTGCCGACAACCATGCAGGTCCGCGACGCCACGGTCGGGCCGCTATTGGGAACGTCTTTCGTGTCCGGCTGCGCGACTTCTATTAACGACTGGTCGACTCCCAGCGCTTCCGCGGCAATTTGAGAAAAGATTGTGTTGGTTCCCTGACCAATCTCCGTGCTGGCCGCGAGAATCCGCACGCGTCCGTCCGCAGTTGCTTCAGCCCCAACCACCGATGCGAGATAGACTTCACCCGAGCCGGTAAAGCCCGCGCCATGCATGAACGACGCGAAGCCGATGCCTTTCTTTATCCTGCCTCCTTGCACCCAACGCGGGCTGCCCGCGCGTGGACCCCGCTCTGCCCCCGCCACCAGATCCTGTTTGTTTCCGCGGGCGAACCGCTCAGTCTTCTCTTGATACCCAGTGAGTTCAAACGCGCGATCGAGCAACTGATCCATGTTAACTTTTTCATGAATCACCTGGTTGGTCGCAGTCGTCTCACCTTGCTTCACAAAGTTGCGACGCCGAAACTCGTCCGGCGTTTGGCCTAGCGTTCTCGCAATTTTATCGAATTGTCGCTCCAGGGCGAAAATACTTTGCGGCGCCCCGAAGCCTCTGAAAGCGCCGTGCGGCGGAACGTTTGTCGCAACTGCACTCGAACGTATGCGCACATTGGGACAGTAATAAGGACCGGCGGCGTGAATCGTGCCGCGTGAAAGAACTACGGGAGACAGCGTGCAATAAGCGCCACCATCGACTATGAACTCGATCTCCATCGCCAGCAGTTTACCGTCTTTCGACACAGCTGTTTTGTGGCGCGTGCGCGACGGATGCCGCTTCGTGGTTGCCACCATGTCTTCGGCGCGGTCATAAACCATCTTCACCGGCTTGCCTGACTTCCACGAAAGCAGCGCGGCATGTCCCGCAAGCAACGACGGATACTCTTCCTTGCCGCCGAAGCCGCCGCCGGTTTCCGTTTGAATAACGCGAATCTTATTTTCCGGCAGGCCAAACAACTTGAGGAGCGCCTTGTGAACGTAGTAAGGACACTGCATTGAACCCCACACGGTGACGCCTTCGGCCTCGTTGGCGATCGCTATAGCGCCGTTGTTTTCGATGTAGAGCTGCTCCTGCGCGCCGGTGTGATACTCACCTTCTACGATTACGTCCGCCGACGCCCAGACGTCGTCAACGTTGCCTTTATCAACTAAAAAAGACTTGAAGACGTTGTCGTCCCCCCAGATGATTTCTTTCTTAGCGAGAGAATCCGCGAGCGTAAAGAGCGCCGGCAGCTCTTCTATTTCAACGCGAACGTTGCGGCGAGCCTCCTCGAGCAAGTATTTATCTCGATGCGCCAACAGCAGGATTGGTTCTTCCGGGTGATTGACCGTTTCATCCGCGAGGTAAGGTTGGTCGTTGAGTATCAACGCTACACAGTTCTCGCCATGACTTTCGCGGATGTCTTTCGCGGTGACTACAGTAAATTCATCCCAGGGAATGTCGCCTTCAAATACGATGTTCTTGATGCGCCCGCGTGCGACCTGGCTGCGCACTGTCGTGCCGTGAAGCATCTCGGGAAAAGACAGATCATCGACGTACAAAGCGGCGCCGGTAACTTTCTTCCGACCTTCCTTACGGGGAATTGATTTACCTACTAAGTGTTTTCCCATCGGGTTAGCAGCGGTCTGGGTGAGGTATTCTACGGGCAATTCGGTTTATTCGGCACCAGCTTGAAACTGTCCGTTTAGCCTTACTTTCTTCCGTAGCCATCTTTCTCACGCGGCGGAGAAACGTAGACAACGGAAAGATCGGATTTCTACGTGAACTCCTCGATCAGTTCCACTTCGCGCTGAACAAGCTGATTTACCAACTCATTCACATTCTTTCCGTTCTTCTCCGCCAAACGCTCAAGTTGTTTTTGAAGCTTCACGTCGAGGTAGATCGGCAACCGCAACTCCGCTCCCTTGCGATAGAATTTCCCCCTCACACTCTTGGAAAAGTCGTATTCAGATTTCATCGTCTCTTACTTCCTCTCGTACTGTTTAGCTTCATTCTTCGTCGCTCTACGTGCCGAAATCAAGCGTATTCGGGCTGCTGCTTCTGTTTCATCGCGGTAAGTGTGGGAGACTACAAGCAGTTCGCCGGTATGATCCAAGGCTAAGGTTAGCCACCGTTGCTCCTCGTCACTATGTTCCTCGTCTACTTCGGACAAGGCTGAGGGATCAAGAAAGGTTGTAGCAGCGCGCTCAAAAGAAATGCGATGCTCTTTAAGGTTCTGCCGAGCCTTCGCAGTATCCCATTCGAATTGGTATTCGAATTTCTTAGCCACGTCGGCATCATCCCACGAAAGAAGTTATCAGCCAAGAAGCGTACGGAGGGCCATGTTGTTTTCAACCAATTCAAGCGAGCTGAAGGTAACCGCCCACTAAATTGGAAACCACTTAAGGCTTCGCGATCACAAGCGGGTTGGCCTCCAGCTCCCGGCGATAAAACACACGTGGCCGCTGGACGCTGCGCTGGTCAGGATCGGGAATATTCTGTTCACCTTCAACGAATGCGATCTGCAGTCCAACGCCGCGTGCTTGTTTCATTTTCTCTTCCTGCATTTGCGGCACACGTTCAGTCGCGAAGTCGAGCCACTCGCGTACGTTGAGCACTCCGTCCTTCGGTTCGTTATCAGCGACTGGGGTTTTTAGTCCCTCCTCGACCAGGGCGTAAGTCAGCAACCCGTGGCCAAGCTGTGCGGTTTCGAGTGCGGCCTGATAACTCTGCGCGGCGGTGAGAATATACATGCCTTTCTCGTAAGCCAGTTGGGCCAGCCCTTTTGAATTCATTGGTCCGCGTCGTTTCTCTTCAGACTCCAACGCTTGTCCCGAATTGCAGGCATCGATGACCAGCAATAAATGAGCGGCGTCGAGACCTTCAACAGCTTGCGCCAACTCTTCATCCGAGATGCTGTGCGCGAGTATGGTGGCGAGTCCCTGCTCGTTCAGTTTCGTGCGCTCGCCGGTATAGCCAAGATCGTGCGGGATAAGATAGAAGCGCTGCGCTTGCGCGGTGCCGTGGCCCGCAAAGTAGATGATGATCGTGTCTTCCGGTTCAGCACGCTTCAGACTATCCAGCGGTCCGGCTTTTAGTGACGGCGGCTCAGGCGCTCCAGCTAACCTCCGCAGGGCGGCCAGAATGTTTGCCTTCGTCGCGTTCTCGTTGAAAAGAGGGACGACTTCGACGCGCTCGAAACCTCCGACCTGTGTCTGTCTGAGCCGCACTTCTTCGCCGAAGCTTTGTGCATCAGCCAATGCATACTTCAAGTTGTACGCGGGATTCGCATACACATTTACACCCACTGCGACGATGTAAGCAGTGCCGGGACGCTTGAGACTCGCAGCGCCGGTTAGCGGCAACTGCGCATCTTTACTCTTCACGTTATCGCGGTTGAACGCATAGGCAGTCAGACGGTTCACCCCAGCGGTAACAGTAATTTCTTGTTCAAGATTGACGACAGACTTTCCATTCATCACGTCACCATGCCAAACCTTCAAGAGCGATCCGTTACGAAACAAGCGTAGGTCTCGCGCACCGCTACCCTGTCCGTGCGCGTCGTCCGCTGGTGCGTCGTTGACATCGATCTTCACCTTAACGGTGCGCGCAGTTATTGCAGCCGCCTGATCAGTAGCCGGTAAGAGTGACAATTTCACTGTGGGCTGGCGGCGATCCTTCTTGGAAACATCCTGCGCGACTTGCGGGCGCTTGCCGGCCAGAATGTCAGCGAGTAATCCGGGGTAATAAAACTCGTTGAAGAACCACTCGATCGGCGCGACGTTGAAAGTATCCTGATTGTAGCGCCAGAGAATCTGGTTCCACGAAACCGGCGTGCCGTCAAAGAGGCCCTGCGGCGTGACAACCATCCACTCGCCGCCGTCGTCGAGTGAAATGAGTGTTGCCAGGTGCTCGCCGGTTTTTACGTCCCATAAAAAAGTCGAGCCATCGTCGCAAGCCGAAGCGAGCAGTCGTGAGTCGGGACTGAAGTCGAGCGAATCAATGTTAGTTGAATGCCCGGCGAGTGTGCGCAACTCCGAGCGAGTGGCGACGTCCCAGATCTTGATGGTGTTATCACTACTGCTCGAGGCCAGCAGTCGCCCATCACGGCTGAAAGCAACCTGCGTGACGCCTTTGCCGTGTCCTTTGAGCGTCGCTATTTGCTGACCGCTGGCCACGTCCCAAAGCACCACGTGACCAACTGCCTCAAACTTCATGTCCTTCATGAAATCCTGCGGATCGACCGGCGGCTGGTTCTTCGATTTCTTTGGCGCGCGCGGATCCATCGCCCCTTTCATCATCGCGTCCAAATCCAAATTGGACTTTGACTCGACACCCCCGGTCGCCAAAATTTTGTTATCTGGACTAAAAGCCAAAGAGGTGACGGTACGGCCATTCGTACCGGCTGACATTGAACCCATCACGTCTGTAACCATCGCCGTCATGTCCGCCATGTTGGGGAGCTGCATCTTCTGCATTTGCGCAATTGACGGCCGTGAGCCTAACTTGCCCGGCTTGACTGTTCCGGTGGCCCCGGTGTTTGCGAGGTTTCCCAGCGCGCCAAACTTGTCCATCGGCGACGAAGTGAGATCGCGTAGCTTGCTTCCCGAAGCCGTATCCCAAAGTGCAATCGCACCCGTAAAGCCAACTGTCGCCAGCACCCGTCCGTCAGCGCTGAAGCCGGCGTCGCTCGCGCCCATGCCGATCACGAGAGTCGCAAGTTCACGCCCCGACTTCACGTCCCAAATTTTAGTTTGACTTGCGCCTGGCGCTGACTGGCTTCCGCCTGACTTCTTATGCATATCGTCGAATGCAGGGCCATAGGTTACGACCAGCATCGCCCCGTCGCGGCTGAAGCTCGCGCGTTGCACGACGCTTCCTTTCGCCGCGGGCGCCAGCGTTTGCAGTTGACGACCCGTAGGCGTTTCGAGAATTGAAACTGCGTCGTTCGTCAGATTGTAAGCAGCGAGCAAGCGCCCGTCGGGACTCGGGAGCGTCATCATCGAATCCGCCGGCGTAGTCGTGATTCGCAAGCCACGGCCGGCGCGCAAGTCCCAACGCGTGCGGCCTCCCGAAGCCAGCTGAGTGCCGTCGGTGCTGAAGCTGACTTTGTAGGCCATGTTGGTCCGCCCGTTGAGCTTCAGGACCTGCTTGCCGGTTTCCAGATCCCAGATGACCGTTGGCGTGTCGAACCCGCCGGTGGCTACTCGCTTGCCATCATCACTGAAACCAAAGAACGCCGCGGCCTGCAGTGAAAGCAAGCCACCATTCGGCACTTTCAAGGCAGGCAACTCCTGACCGGTCGCGGTTTCCCAACGCCTGACTGTGTAACCTTCAACCAGGGCCAACTGGCCACCATCGCGGCTAAATTTGACGATGGGGAACTCGCTTGTAGTCCTGCCCAGATTTCGTTCTTTAGTTTTCGCGGTGAGGTCCCAGAGCTTCAACTGCTTGTCGATGATGCCGGAGACGAGCAGGCGGCCATCAGACGTGAATGAAAACTGCGCGCTGACAAAATCTTCGTCGGGGATGTTGACTGAACGCAACTCGCGCCCACTCGACAAATCGAAAAACTTAACGAGTGGTTGTGTCGGATCAAAAATCATCTTGGCCAGTTCATTGCCGGTGGGGCTGAGCGCGACTCCGCCCTCGCCGCCGTTGAGTGCCGCAACTGTAATGTCGTTCGTTCCCAGGTTGCTGAGTTCCTTGCCACTCGCGACGTCCCAAACTTTGATTGCATCGCTGACCGTCACTATTCGTCCGTTTGCCGTAAAGGCGATGAAGGAAACTCCCAATGATGCCGCCATCGATCCCTGCGGGCCGGCGAGTGTCTGCAGCTCGCGCCCACTCGTTACGTCCCAAATCTTGACTGAGTTATCGCCGGCGGCGGCCGCCACCAACCGGCTGTCGGCGCTGAAGGCAATGAAAGGAGACAGACCCATGACGCTTTGCGTACCGCTCGAGAGATTCCGCAACTCGCGGCCGCTGGCGGTTTCCCAAAGTTTGATTGTGCTGCTGCGATAGGTGGCGGTCGCGAGCAAGCGACCATCCGGACTGAAGACCAGTCGAGTCGCACCGATAAAATTGTTGTAGCCGGTTTGCAGCACGAGTTCAGGCTTTGCCTCGCGTGCTTGCTGCGCGGCTTGAGATTCATTCGTACCACTCGCATTCTTAACGCCGAGTCCACGTTGGTCCGGGGTGGGTGTTGGTGTAGGCGACTGTGCGAACAAGTGAGTTGTTGAGAGCATGATCACGCCTAGCGTCAAAGCGAAGTGGCGCGCCGCGCTGGCCCATAGTTCGCAAGTCCTCATAATCGTCCTCATAAAACCCTTCCGCCAGTTCGTGACATTTACACTACTCGGCCGCTGGCCCTCGGAAAACTGCTTCTTCGCACCGTCACGTGTATTATTCTCCCGCTCTAACATCCCCTGCAACACGGCAGCCCTGTCCGGCTGAGGCTTAGGGGTTCAAATGTTACCAAACTTACATTATTTCTTTGCGTAGTATTCGCCATCGTCCTGTTAGGTTGTTCGAAGTCAGACCCGAATATCAACGCTACTACCCTTCACGCCAACAATGCAGCCACCGCAACAACTCCTGCCGCAACGACGGCCAGCACCGGCGAAAAGATCGGCGTGCCGGAATGCGACGAGTTCATCGCCAACTACGAAGCTTGTGTCACAGGCAAAGTTCCGGCGGCAGCGCAAGCCCAACACAAAACGGGTCTGGAACAGTGAGGATCTTCCTGGAAGAAACTAGCCGCAAATCCGGCAACGAAAGCAAGGTTGGTGTCGGCTTGCAAACAGTCAGCCGAGCAAGCGCGCGCCTGGAATATCTAGATCGTTTACCGAGTACGCGGAGACGACGGGAAATATCTGGCTGATGGAATTGAAGTATAGGCCACCCTCAGATCCGCGCATATCGGCGTTAATCCGCGGCGATGAGCGGTTTGTACCAAGTGTGGGCGTCGGCGTTTGGCCGAAAATTCCTGCTGCGCTGAATAAAACCAGCGCGAAGAACGGCAAAACGGCAGTCAATGTGTTGCGGAGAATCCTGGTTTTCATCACTCACCTCTTCCGTGAAATTCAATTTATGGCAGGCCGATAAATACTTTGACCATTTACTAACGAGGCAACCCGGTTCAAAGCCCCTCACTGGCGAAACATTTGTTGTAGAATTCGGACCGCTAACCCGCAGCCGGACTTCGGGGTGGCCGCAGCGGTGATTTTACTATAAGTTCAAAGGAGTAAAACGATGGACTTGAAAAGTGGCTTCAGAGGCAGGAGTCTGGGAATGATCTTGTTGGGATTGTGGCTAATCCTCAGCGGGCTATTGCCGCTGGTGAACGTGAGAATTTCCGGCACAATCTCTACTGCGTTGGCAGTACTCGCGATCGTTGCCGGGATTTTGATTTTGCTTGGGCGGTAGGCAATCCGCCTGATTCCCTCGCGCTGATCCGCGGCTTGCTAGTCTATGGCGACGAGCAGGACTGCCACGGTAATTTTTGGTGTGCGGTGATTGGTCACCGCATTGAATTTTAACCAAGCTCTTGCGCTTTTCTCAGTTCATCCATGAAAGCAAAACCGATGAAAGCCCTATCCAGACTATTTCTTTTCGCGTCGATCTGCCTTTGTCTATCCATTGTCAGCGCGGCGCAAACGCGCGGCATCACGCCGGAAGACTATTACTCGTTTGAGTCCATCAGCGATCCGCAAATCTCGCCGGATGCAAAACTGGTGGCGTATGTTGTGACGAAAGTTGAGCGCGCGCAGAATCGCCGCACTTCTGCAATCTGGATGACAGCAACTGAGGGCGCCAGCACGCCATGGCAATTTACGACTGCGCCGCAGAATTCCACCTCGCCTCGTTGGAGCCCGGACGGCAAGTGGCTCGCGTTTCTTTCCTCGCGGCCCGGTGAGTCGACTACGCCAGCTCCAATTGCATCACCAACTCCAGCAGCCGGTCCTGCGCCAGCGGGCGCGATGGCCTCTGAACCACCGCGGAACCAAATCTATTTACTCTCAATGAACGGCGGTGAAGCGAAACGAATCACGAATCTAAAAAACGGGGTCAGCGTCTTTCGCTGGTCACCTGATGGGACGCGTTTAGTAGTCGTTAGTCGCGCCGGCCCCAGCGACAGCCGCGCTGACAACAAAGATCGCAGCGACGTGCGACACTACAAAAACAGTTCATATAAGTTCAACGATACGGGTTGGTTTGACGATCGACGGACGCACCTCTGGGTCGTAGACGTGAGATCCGGCAGCGCGAAACAGATTACCGAAGGCGACGATTGGAATGATAGCGATCCGCAATGGTCGCCCGCTGGAACCCGCCTCGCATTCGTCTCAAATCGCACCGGAAAAGAGTATGACGAGAATCGAAACAGTGATGTTTGGGTGATTAGTGCCGAAGGTGGCAAGCTCACGAAAATCTCGGATCACGACGAAGCTGACAATCAGCCGCGCTGGTCGCCTGATGGAAAATGGATCGCGTTTACCGGCGAAATTCACGACCGCGATCATCCGAAGATTTATTTGGCTCCCGCGGATGGCGGCTCGCCGTCAACGCTCGCCGCGAACGGCCTTGATCTGATTCCGGGCGGACTCGAGTGGTCGGCGGATGGCAAGTCGCTCTATTTCCAAACCGGCGTGAAGGGTGAGAACCATTTGTTCCGCGTTGACGTGACCGCGAAAACAGTCACGCAGGTTACCTCCGGCGCGCGCGCGGTTCGCAGTGTCGATTTCAATTTCGCGGGCCGCAAGATCGTTTATCTCGTCAACGACTTTACGCACCTCGATAATCTCTACGTAGCCAATCTCGACGGCGGCAACGAGCGCAAGTTGACCAACCTAAACGAAGCGCCCTGGAAGCAATGGAAACTCGCGGATGTCGAGCGCTTCACCTACAAGAGCGCGGACGATTGGGACGTTGACGGCTTTTTCGTCAAACCGACGGACTGGCGAGCGGGGAAAAAGTATCCGTTGATTTTGAGCATTCATGGCGGTCCGGCAGGTCAGTACGGCGTCGATTGGTACCACGAGTTTCAGGTTTATGCAGCGAAAGGTTATGCCGTTTTGTTTACGAACCCGCGCGGCTCAACGGGGTATGGCCAGAAGTTTGAGCGCGGCATTGTCAATGAATGGGGTGGCAAAGACTATCTCGACATCATGGCTGGCCTCGATGCGGCACTGAAGAAATATCCATGGGTTGATCGTGACCGGCTGGGCGTGACGGGTGGCAGCTATGGCGGTTACATGACGAACTGGATCGTCAGTCACACCGATCGCTTCAAAGCCGCAGTCACTCTGCGTAGTGTTTCCAATTTCATTTCGGACGATGGCACGCGCGATGGCGCTTATGGGCATGCTCCGGATTTCGGCGGCGACATATTTCAGAAGTACGATCTCTACTGGGATCGCTCACCTTTGAAGTACGCGAGCCGCGTGAAGACCCCAACGCTGATCCTGCATTCGGATAACGACTATCGCGTGCCGATCGAACAGGGTGAGCAATGGTTCCGGGCGCTCAAACACTTCGGCGTGACGACGGAGATCGTTTTCTTTCCGCGTGAGAATCACAATCTGACTCGGGCCGGCGAGCCGAAACATCTGGTCGAAAGCTTGAACTGGCAACTCTACTGGTTCGATAGGTTTTTGAAGGGGAACACGACCGCCGCGCCGCCGGATGCGAAGTGACGAGGTCAATGACCTTCACTGGTAAATCTCTTCGCGGAGTTTCGCGGGCGCGTCAGCAAGTCGCTTCGATCTCACGTAATCGGAAACGTGATCGCCGTAACGTTCGACAAACTCCTCGCGATAGTCTGTGCCGCGAATAATCCCGCGGCAGTCCGTCGCGCCACAGTGACAGACAAAGTCGTCCATCCGCTGGTTGTAAAACGTGGCGTAGTCGATCCTAATCTCTTCGCCGGCTTTGATCTTGCGTCGCGCGACGAGATCCATTCTTTCCAACCAGGCATTCGGGTCACAGGAATGATTGATTGGCTTCCAATTTTCCGGATCGGGACTCCAGCTCACAAACACTTCATCCGTCAACGGGTAGGCATACTCTGCAAACCAGCGTTGCTGTTCGGCGTTCCAATTCTTCCGCACGTGCGTTTCGCTCACTAACACGTGCGGCTGTTCTTCATGCGCGACAATCACCTCGCCGGCTTTGATGTTTTCCAGCGCATACATTCCGTAACGGCTTTTGCTGTCGAGCGCGAGGTGCCAATTCTGATGCGCGCGCTGCCGGCGCTTCAAGGCAGCGCAAATAATTTTTTCAAAGAACTCGCGATGCCCCCACGGCTCATACATCAGGATGAGGTCGGCGGTGCCGGCGGATTCCTCCAGCGGATACGCAATGTCGCAGTTGGGATTGATCTCCAGCATAAAGAGCTCGCCCGCGTCGTTCATGCGAATGTCGCAGCGACCGTAGCCGGCGCCGTTCAGTCCCGTGAAGAGTTTGCGCGACATGTCTTCGAGCCGTGCGGCCAGTGCGTCGTCTTCACACTGGATGCAGGTCATCGCTTCGTAGTCTTTCCACTTAAGATCGAAATGCTTGAACCGCTCGCCGCGCGGAAACAGAAACTCAACCGGACGATACGCGTGAGGCTCGTTTGCGTCGTCAGCATTCTCAACGACGAGCACGCTAAACTCGCGGCCTTCAATGAACTCTTCAACGAGCGTAGAACCGTAAGCCGCAATCATTTTCTCGGCTTGTTCCTTGAGCGCGGCGGGCGTTTCCACGCGCGACTCGCGCGTCAAGCCAATGCTGCTGTAACTGTTCGGGTGTTTGGCGATCAGTGGAAAAGTGAGCGTTTTGGCGGCCAATTCGATGCTCGGGCCGTCGACCGCAACCACGTAGGCGGGGGCTTTGATGCCCCAGAAGTGACAGACCTTTTTCATCGTCTCCCGCGACGGTTCGAAGAAGCTTGAGGTCGCGCCCGTGAAGGCCAGGCCGAGACGTTCCATTGTCTGCACTATTTCAACACCGGCCCGATCCTCATCCCAGGCGCCGTCGCACAGGTTAATGAAGACGTCGAAATCGCGTCGCGACAGCTCAACGATCTGGCGCACACCCTTGGCCTTGTCGATGTAAACGGTTTCACACTGGTGGCCTTCGAGATGACGAACCACGTCAGAGAGCGGATCGTAATTCTTCATAGGGCTGTCGGAATTTTCGTAAGACGGATCAAGGATGCAGATTTTCATGGTTTGGCAATCAGTGGACAGCTATCAGCATTTCAGTAGTCAGTGGTCAGTGTGACTCGCACTTCTCATTGCTCTTCACCTTTGACCTTTCACTCTTCACCGTTCTCTGCGCACTGTACTCTAACAACGCAACGCTGAAAACAATTATCTTCGCCTGCGATGTTTTTTGTTTTGACTAGATCGCGGCCACTCAGGTGGGATAGCGACCGCTGATTACTGATTACTGATTACTAATTGCTGCCTGCTGACCCTCGAGGACAGCGTGAGTTCTTCAACCTGGGGCTTGAGCTCTGAGCCCGGGAGAGAAGAGCGATCTAGTGGCGTTCTTGAGGGCGCTTTAGAGTAGAAGCTAGTCGGCAGATTAAGAGGCGGACATCCCGCCCCCGACTCTTGCCCATGAGGTTGCGCGGGGCTGGAACTTGCCAGCGCCTTCGTCGTTTCTTCCCACTCCTGCCGCGGTATCGAACAGAAAGCTTCCAGTACTTTGTGATCAAAATGAATGCCCACTCCCCGGTTTAGTTCAGCGGCCGCAGCTTCGTAGGTCAAACTAGCGCGGTATACGCGATTGCTCGTCATGGCATCATAAGCATCCGCTACGGCAAATATCCTGGCGTTGCGATCGATCTCTTTTCCTGCCAGGCCCCATGGGTAGCCTGAGCCATCCCACTTTTCATGATGCTGGGCTGCCACTCGCGACGCGCCTTCCAGAAACTCGATGCCGGACAGAATCTTTTGCCCGTACAGTGGATGGTTGCGCATCCGGCTCCATTGTTCCGGAGTTAGTTTGCCAGGTTTATGCAGGATTGCATCCGGCACCCGGATTTTCCCGATATCGTGCAGCAGCGCGCCGAGAGCCAGCGATTCCATTTCTAGCCGATCGAGAGATAACTCGCGCGCCAATCGCAAACTGAAGCTTGTGACGCGCTTGGAATGCTCATAGGTTCCAGGATCGCGACGCTGAAGCGTGGTGACAAGCGTTTGAAGTATCAGTCGTGGCGAGCCCTCGGGCACTCGTGGAGTAAATCTGGAAGCGTGAGTCGACATCATTTCCCCCGGCTCGTGTGTTGCAGCGGGCTGGTTCAACCCGTGCTCCGATATTCGTTGATGCACGACGCATCAGGGAACTTAGTAAGCACACGAGAGTTTGTTCCTTACTCGGGAGAAAGTGATACCGGAGCACTGATTCCTTAGGTTAGGGAGAATGCAATGAGGATGCGAGACAAGGCCAACAGCAAAGACTTCCAATTGCAATAAAGTGATGATCACAAAGAACAAGGTTCTGTGGAGTCTGACCCGCCAGAGGGAATGCTGCGGTTAGCGGTAACCCAACGAGCAAGAAACGTTTGTGAGGCATTGTCGTAAGTTCCTTTCAGAATTTACTTTCTTAAACTGCTGACTGTTGATTGCTGGGGGCCTTGCTCGGCTCACCTCCTCAACCTTTTGTCCTGGGAATGACATTGATCCGTGATTTTGTGCGGCCATACTTCTTATCCAAATAATTTCAGCAGGGAGAGTAGCCAGTGACAGCACCCAACACGCAAGCAGACGACTTGCAAAAACTACGCGAACTTGTAAAGGACATCGACTTTTGCATGCTGACCACGCTTGATGAAAACGGCGACTTGCACAGCCGCCCGATGTCTTCAAATGGCGACATCGATCTTAATGGCGATCTTTGGTTCTTTACTTACGGCAGTTCACACAAGGTCGGCGAGATAGAAAAGAAGCCACGGGTCAACGCGAGCTTCGCTGACACGAGCAAGCATCGCTACGTGTCCATCACCGGAAGCGCAACACTTGTGCGGGATCGCGCGAAGATTGAAGAGCTGTGGCAGCCGCAGTTCAAGATTTGGTTTCCGAAAGGGACGGACGAGCCGGACATCGCCCTGCTGCGAATTAGCGTGGAGAAGGCTGAGTACTGGGACAGCCCGTCGAGCAGCATCGTGCGAGCGTTCCACTTCGTTTCGGCGTTGGTAACAGGGACAGAGATGAGCGGCGGCGAGAACAAGAAGGTTGAACTTAGCTAACCTCGGAGCGCAGGCGTCCTGCCTGCACTGAGCGCGCAGCGCGCGAACAGAAATGCCCGAAGGACCAGAAGTTCGCAAATACGCGGACGCGCTCGCGGCAGTTTTGACCGGGCGCGTCATCAAGTCTCTCGAGGCTCGCACGCGCGAGGCGCGCGCCTGGCTAAGAGACAACGAATTGCGTTTGCATGGCCGCCGCGTCAGTCGGGTGTTTTCGCACGGGAAACATCTGATCGGCTTGATCGAAGGCGGCTTTTTCTTTCACTCGCATTTGATGATGTGGGGACGCTGGCAAACGTTTGTGCCCGAGGCGCCGGCCGAAAAAGATCGACGCGAACGCGCGCGCATCGTAGTTGAAGGCGCTGCTGCACTACTCTTTTCCGCTCCTATCTTCAATGTCGGGGAAGGCGACCCGTACAAACTAATCGACAACCTCGCCAGTCTCGGGCCTGACGCTATTCCCTATAACGACAAGTTCGAGGCGACGGAATTCCAGGGTCGGCTCTTATCGGATAAATATGACGAAGTAACTATCGGTGCGGCGCTCCTCGATCAGCGCATCCTCGCCGGCCTCGGAAACTACCTGCGCGCCGAGGTGTTATTCAGTTGTCGTCTGAATCCGTGGCGGAAAGTTGGCGCGCTTACAAAGAGAAATCTACAGTGCTTAACCAGGACTGCGCCGGCCCTCGCCCGTCGCGCCTACGAGCACAGTGCCACTGCTTCTGACATCGAACGCGAACGCATGCGTACCGATCGATCGCTCGTCTATGTGCCCGGCCGCGAGTATGGCACCCGTCATCTCGTTTTTCGCCGCACGAATTTGCCCTGCTTACATTGCGGCGAACCGATCAAACAACTGCGGCAAAAAACTATTCCTCAAAGCAATCAGCACATAGCCAACAGCAGGCAGCCAGTAAACGTCGAGATTATTGAACCGGAAGAACGCACGCGCATAGTCTACTTTTGCGCGAAGTGCCAAAAGGTGAAGGAGGATTTTGCAGTGCGCTGACTTGTCAGCGCTTTCGGCGGCGGCGGCTTGACGGCGCACCTCGCGGGCCGGGAAACTGCGGCAATCGCCAGACTGTAAACGAGGGCCTACGACGCGTTACTATTCAACCATGTCGAACACCCGCACCCGCACTATCACCTGGAACGATCCACGCGCTCTCGCAAACGCGGCTTCCGGTCTATCCGGACTTGAGTACCTGCACAAGATGGTCGCCGGGGAACTGCCGCCGCCACCGATTGGTGTGCTGATGGACTTTCGCATCGCTGAGATCACTGAAGGCGGCGCGGTCTTTCTCGTCACGCCGGCCGAGTTTCACTACAACCCTATCGGCGTTGTGCATGGCGGCGTTGCCGCAACCCTGCTCGACTCAGCGATGGGCTGCGCGGTTCACTCGACGCTCCCTGCCGGCGCGAGCTACACGACGCTCGAAATCAAAGTGAACTATGTACGGGCGATGACAGCGGAGACGGGCGAGGTGCGTTGCGAAGCGAAAGTGATTCACGTCGGCGGCCGCACCGCGACGGCTGAAGGAAGAATTGTTGATGCGGCGGGCAAACTCTACGCCCACGCCACCACCACCTGCATCATCTTCCGGCGATAGAGATGCGCGCGCAGCGCGTCGAGTCGAAGCGCCGTAGGCGGTGCAGTAGCCCGACAGTTTGGGAGGGCTCATCTCGCAATCGCTTCGAAGTAAGATCAGATCGGGCGGCCACTGGGAGCGGCCGCCCGACAAACAGCAAGCCAAACAAATGAGGGCTAGGGTTTGAGCATTATTTCCCGCAGCCACCGTGTGCGAAGAAAGTCGCGCAGTGGAAATCGGTTAGC
>JBDUDV010000013.1:0-46233 GCA_040002755.1 Acidobacteriota bacterium
ACACTCAAAATGGCAACTGCCACCAAGGCCGCTATAGGTTTGCGGCTCCAAGTTTTGCTAATCATTAACTTTCCTCCCGTAGTGTGAACAATTTCTTGATTGCGTGCCGCGACGGCTAAAATGTCTTGAGAGGCTCACCTCATTCCCCATTCGCCTCTAACCAAATATTATCAAAAAACCCAAGTGCCGCCTGCAAACCCTAAAACACAGGGCAGTTATTACATGAATGAAGGTACTCTGTCAACAGCCTTTTGGCGCAATTTGGCACGAAACTGTGCTTTTTTCCTTCGGCGGTGAATTTAGCACAAGGGCCGGTGTCAGTCCAGACCTTTTTGCCTCAAAAACCTGTTTTAGCAGGAGCGTCAATCGCCAGCGTAGAAATCCGCGGATGGATAGTTCGAATGAGAGGCTTCAAGGCGTTGAAACGCGCCGAGATCGCGTCGTCCTTGATCCTGAGATGGGACTTGAGATCGGAGAGCCAGCAACCGGACTTTGCGTTGTTCTTTGCATCAGGTCTGCCTGCTCGTAAGGATCAAGTCGCGCAAACACGTAAAATGGCTCACCACTGCGAACGACCCCGAGATATCTGAACGTTGTTTGCACAACCTCGCCGACTCTAAGGGTTTGAAAGCGCGGCGGATGTTCAAATAACGTTTGCGCTTCGTCTCCAGCAACCGCTTCCATCTCCGGAAGGTAGTCGTTGTTAGTTTCGCGTGCGATCCGGATCGCCGTCTGTCGGAGGGCCCTGATGCGATTTGAATTTCGTCGATAGTACGCGGAGGTCACCTCGTGTTTGCTGATGCGATCATCAACGACTTCCTGCTCGTTTCGCAGGTAACCAAGATACGAAGTCACAACGGGACCGAATTCAGTCTGGGCCGAGGCCGTGAATGCCGAGCCCAGGGTGATTGCCAATCCGATAAATGCCAAACGGAAGAGTCGAGTTTCGAGCATAATATCGAAGCCTTAACCTCAATCGGGACGACTGAAAAATGTTTGGGAAACACGCCGGATTGTACCAAGCCTTTCGGCAAACTCCGTTGCGTGCGCGTTTCAGCAATGTTACATTGATGTTTAATTTCAGGTAAGTCAGGAACCGGCACGAGGCTCACCTTGGACAGTTCTGCCACCGAAAAGAAAGTAGCGCTGGGAATAAGCGGCGGTATCGCTGCCTACAAGGCGGCGGAAATTTTGCGCGGGCTGCAACGGGCCGGCTGCGCTGTCCGAGTAGGCATGACTAAACGCGCCTGCGAGTTTATTCAACCACTGACATTTCGCGCCCTTTCCGGCTCACACGTAATAGTCGACGATTACGCACCTGACAATCCAGATCCCATCGCCCACATTACGTTTTCCCAAACTGTCGACCTGTTTCTGATCGCTCCTGCAACCGGTAATATCATCGCCAAGTTAGCCAATGGAATCGCAGATGACTTCTTGACGTCGACCTATCTGGCCTCAACTGCTCCAGTCTTGATTGCGCCGGCGATGAACACATCTATGTGGGATCATCCAGCGACTCAACGGAACCTTCAGCAACTTCGCGCCGACGGCGTTTTTATTATTGAGCCAGACGACGGAGAGATGGCCTGCGGCACCATCGGGCCCGGACGCCTAAGCGAGCCGGAAAGGATTGTAGCGGCGGCGCTCGAAATCCTGCAAAACGCGGGAAAGGAAATCCCGCGCGACCTTGCGGCTGAACATCTCCTGATTACGGTTGGAGCAACGCGCGAGGCAATAGATCCGGTTCGGTTTCTGTCAAACAATTCGTCCGGTCGCATGGGTTTTGCGCTAGCTGACGCGGCGGCGCGGCGCGGCGCGCACGTAACTGTCATCGCCGGAGCAATAACAACACCTCCGCCGCGGAACGTAAACCTGATCCGCGTGAACTCAGCCGCGGAGATGCACGCTGCAGTCATGGCTAAGCTTGCAACTGCCTCCGTCTTCATTGGCGCCGCTGCTGTAGCTGATTATCGACCCCTCAAACGTTCGCCCGGAAAGATCAAGAAGACGAAGTCTTCCCTGACACTGGAACTAGAACCTACGCCCGACATTCTTCGAAAAGTAGCTGCCGCTAAGCAGGAAGGACTGCTCGTCATTGGATTTGCGGCGGAGACTGAAAACGTACTCAGAAACGCGCGCGAGAAGTTGACCAGCAAGAATCTCGACGCGATTGTCGCAAACGATGTCTCTCAGGTCGGCGTCGGGTTCGATACTGCCACCAACGAGGTAACGATTATTAGCCGCGACCGGCAAGCGCCGATTCATGTGCCGCTGATGGCCAAGACAAATGTCGCGGACATTATTCTGGACGAAGTCGTTCGGTTGCGCGCTCGCGTCAAGCCTGTATTTCTACTGTCTACCGGAAACGCCTAAACACCACGCCACTGCCAATTCGACAAGCTGAACCGTAATGCCAACCGAAACCGACAATGCAGAGTTTCTCGCGCTGGTGAAAGATGTGCGCGAGCAGGTCGCATACTTCAAGGAGATCGGCGTGCAGGGTGCGGAGAAGATTTCTCCGAACTCAGAGGCGAAAACCGTACCGTCTCTAAAATCGGAGCGACCCGCGACGGCAAGTGTCCCTGCCCCATCCAGTGACGGTTCAGCACTGCGACTTACCGCTTTCGGCGACGTTCCAGCTACGCCGGACGCTGCTTCGCTATTTGGAGATCTAAGCGCGCCGCCCGTAAAAATCAAAAAATCTGCCGAGACTTTCGAAGACATTTGGGCCGACATTGGCGACTGTACGCGCTGTCCCCTTTACCAGGGGCGCACCAACATCGTTCACACCGACGGCAACAGGAAGGCGCGTCTGATGTTTGTCGGTGAGGCCCCGGGCGCTGACGAAGACGCGCAGGCACGGCCTTTTGTGGGGCGCGCCGGACAACTGCTAACCAAAATTATCGAGGCAATCGGACTGAAGCGCGAAGAAGTCTTGATTGGCAACGTCAACCGCTGCCGCCCACCCGCTAATCGACCGCCAACTCCGGAAGAAGCGGGAATGTGCAAACCCTTCCTGCTGCGCGAAATCGGCGCGGTGCAACCCGAAGTTATCGTAGTGCTCGGAAACACCGCGATGAAGAACCTGCTTGATACCAGGCAAGGAATAACCAAAGCCCGCGGTGAGTTTCAGGACTATCAAGGTGTGAAAGTGATGCCTACTTTCCATCCGGCATACTTACTGCGCGACCCGTCCAAGAAGAAAGAGACATGGGAAGATCTTAAGAAGGTGCGAGACTATCTTGACCGTACAAGAAAACCCGAAAACTAAAACTGCTGCTCGTCGCTCCTGCGACTTTTGCAATTCCAACATTCGCGTTACCTTCTCACCAGTGAAACCCTCCGAATTTATACGCGCAGATCCGCCAGAGACGAGTCATCTGCCCGCTGATTCTACTGACGCCGCGGGACCACAGTATGCTGAGGTGGCGGTACCAGTGCATGTGGCGTCCACGTTCATTTATCGGCTCCCCGATTCCCTGCGGGAGAGCGCGCAAACCGGTTCACGGATCGTCGTTCCACTCGGCCGAAAGTTTGTAACCGGCTACATCGTGGCCCTGCTTGATCAGTTGCGAACCGGCACCAGTCTGAAGGAATCAGACATCAGGGATGCTCGCGACATTCTTGATGTTATCCCACTGGTCACGCCGGAACTTCTGCAACTAACGCGCTGGGTTGCGGAGTATTACCTGGCCCCGTGGGGAGAAGTGATCAAGGCAGCGCTGCCTCCGGGCATCAGTCCGACTATCGATCAGTTTCTTTCACTTACTGCAGCCGGTCGCGCCGAACTAAGCAGATGGTCTCCTGACGACGCGTTTACCAGCAAGAAAGGTTTGCTTCAGCGGGTGGGTGAATCAGAAGAGGATGACCTGACCGCAGTTTCGGCCGACCTATCAAACCTTCAAGTGGCAAGGCTTGCCCGCGAACTCGAACAAGAAGGGCTTTTGGAACTCAGGCAGCGGCCTGGGCGCGATTTTGTAAAGGCAAAATACGAGCGGCGCGCTCGCCTGATTACGCGTGGTGAACAATCAACTGAAACCACAGGACGAAAATTAACAGTGGCCCAGTCACGCGTTATCGAAGCTCTCGAGCAGCAGGACTCGCTTGCGCTTCCCGAGTTGCTCGCGAAGGCAAACGTGAGCGCATCCTCCGTACGGACCTTGCAGAAAAGGAACGTTATCGAGCTTTTCGAACAGAGGTTGCGACGCGATCCGCTCGGCGCCGCCACGTTTGATCAGCACGAAGACTACGATCTCACTGACGACCAGTTGCAGGTATTGGCGGAACTGGACGAGCCATTGCGCACACGCGCCTATGCGGCTTTTTTGCTCCACGGCGTAACCGGCAGCGGCAAGACGGAAGTCTACATCCGGGCCATGCGTGTGGCCCTCGGGCTGGAACGTTCGGCATTGATGTTGGTTCCGGAGATTGCGCTGACGCCGGTTTTCTCGCGTCGGTTGCGCATGCACTTCGGAGAACGTGTCGCAATTTTTCATTCATCGTTATCCCGTGGCGAACGGTTTGATGAATGGACTCGCGTCAGAAATGGCGAGGCGCGCGTCGTAATTGGTACGCGCTCGGCGGTTTTCGCTCCGATCAAGGATCTGGGATTGGTGATCGTCGACGAAGAGCACGAGTCAACTTATCGCCAACAGGACTCGCCGCATTACAACGGGCGCGATACGGCTATTGTGCGCGCGCAAAAAGAGTCTGCGGTCGTCATTCTGGGATCGGCGACGCCATCGCTCGAATCGTTTCATAACGCCCACACCGGCAAGTATCGCTACCTGCAAATGCCCAATCGTCTCGGCAACCGACCGATGGCGGTTGCGGAGATTGTGGACATGCGGGACGTGTTTGCGCGTCACCAGAAGCCAAAGATTTTTTCCGACAAACTCCTGGCTGCAATCACTGAAACCCATCAGAAACAGGAGCAGTCGATAATTCTACTGAATCGTCGCGGCTACTCGAGTTTTGTGCTTTGTCGCTCGTGCGGCGAGAGTGTGCAGTGCCCTAACTGTGATGTTACGTTGACCTATCACCGAAGTGAACGGGTGATCATTTGTCATTACTGTAACCACCGCGAAGCAGCGCCGCAGAAGTGTCCAAGCTGTGAGGGGAAATACATTTATTACGTAGGCGAGGGCACGCAGCAGATTGAAGAACAACTCAAGCAGCTATTTCCTGAACTTCGGATTGCGCGCATCGATCGCGACACAGCTTCACGCCGTGGTGACTTTGAAAAGTCTCTGAGCGATTTTGGCGCCGGGAAGATCGACATGCTCGTAGGGACACAAATACTGGCGAAAGGTCACGACTTTCCCAACGTCACTCTGGTAGGCGTGGTTTCAGTTGATGCCGGCATGGCGTTGCCGGATTTTCGTGCCGCCGAAAGAACGTTCCAGCTGCTAACACAGGTTGCCGGTCGCGCCGGTCGCGGTGATCGCGCGGGGAAAGTTCTCATCCAGACTTATCATCCGTATCACTACGCCTTGAGACATGCGAGCGCACAGGACTACGCCGGCTTCTACGCGGAAGAGATTCGTCACCGGGAGAATCACACCTATCCGCCATTTGTTGCGCTGGCGTCGTTGCTGGTTCATGGCGCTGATCTGGAGCGGGTGCGCGCGGAAGCAGTAGCAGTACGAAAAGAATTGGATCGCGCGAACGCTGAACGCGCGGCTCGCATTCTCGGTCCGGCGCCGGCGCCGCTCGCCAGATTGAAGGGCGAATATCGCGTGCAGTTAATAATCAAGTGCCGCAACCGGCGCGAGTTGCGGAGAATAATCGATGACGCGCTCAAAGCGCTCGGCGAACGAAAGATTAACCTGCGGTCGATCAACGTGGAGATCGATCCAGTGTCGATCATGTAATCTCTGTGCTGTCTTTGTGCTCTCGGTGTCTCGGTGGTGGATCACCGGCTGAAAAGACTGACCACAGCGACACAAGCTGACAGCTAGACTTACATTTGCGCTAAACTTCCATTATGAAATTTTCTGAACTTGCCGCCTTGACCGCTGCTCGCGTTGATGAGAGCTCCGCCGACATTGACATCACTGGCGCTGCGGGGCTTGATGACGCGAAGCCCGGCGACATCTCTTTTCTCGCCAATCCCCGCTACACCCCAAAAGTAAACACAACCCAGGCGTCGGCAGTGTATCTATCGGAAGAGGCGATGATCGACAGAGATATTCCGGTGCTGCGTGCCAAGAACCCTTACCTGGCATACACGCGGGCGCTTCGTCTGTTTCATCCGGAACCCGAGTTCGCTGCTTTCGTTCATGAGTCTGCGGTAATCGATCCGTCGGCTGAAGTTGCCGCGAACGTTTGGATTGGAGCGGGCGTCGTCATTGGCCCTTCAAGCAAGATCGCTGAAGGTGTGCGCCTTCATCCGAACGTGACGGTCTACGAGGACGTCACGATCGGCAAAGACTCGATCATCCACTCGGGAACGGTGATTCGCGAGCGCTCGCAACTTGGCGAACGCGTCATTATTCACAACAACGTGGTCGTCGGTTGCGACGGATTTGGTTATGCCAAAGACGAGCAAAAGAGTTGGTTGAAGATTCCGCAAACTGGTCGCGTGGTGATCGAGGACGATGTCGAGATCGGCGCCGGTACGACAATCGATCGCGCGTCGGTGGGGGAGTCTCGGATTAGACGTGGAACGAAGATCGATAACCTGGTGCAGATTGGCCACTCGTGCACCATCGGCGAAGATAGTTTGCTCTGCGCTCAAGTGGGACTCGCGGGCAGTTCCCATATCGGCAGCCGCGTGATACTCGCGGGACAGGCTGGCGTCGCCGGTCATTTGACGATCGGAGACGATGTTGTGATAACCGCGAAGAGTGCGACCAGTCACGACGTGCCCGCGGGAAAAGTTATTTCCGGCATACCGGCTTTCGACAATCGCGACTGGTTGAGAGCGACGGCCGCATTTCAACGCTTGGGCGAGATGCAGCGGAAAATTAGAGAGCTTGAACGAAGACTTGCAGAGCTTGATCAGGCGGGACAAGGGGAATAGCAAGTCTCAGAGATAACTGCCGCGCTCCGTTAGCCTGGTTCCCAGGAAACGAAACACAACAAGGCGTCAGCTTCTTTAGGTAATCGCGCCGCCATCCACGATCACAACTTCACCATTCATAAAGCTGTTGCGATCGCTCACCATAAACGCAGCGTACTCCGCAAGTTCTTCCGGACGACCCAGCCGCCCCGCCGACGCCCAAAAGTGATGCATCTGCAGTAAACGTTCAGGAAGCGCTTGCGCCAATTCGGTATCAAAAATTCCCGCGGCAATCGCGTTGACCTTGACGCCAAACGTCCCAGCCTCGCGTGACAGACACTTCGTGAATCCAATCATCGCCGCTTTTGAGGTCGCGTAGTGCACGGCGGTCGGCAACGCTCGCATCGCGCCAATCGAAGTAATGTTGAGAATACTTCCCTTCCGCTGCCGGATCATTTGCTTATAGATAGGTTTTGTTACCGCGAATAGACTGCCTACGTTCGTATCAATCACTTCGTCCCAGGCGCGATCGGTAGTCGTGGCAAAGTTGTCGCCGCGATTGATGGCGGCGTTGTTAACCAGAATGTCTATTCCGCCCCACTTCTCGATGATCTCGCGCGTTAACTTCTTCAGGCCCAGCCGGTCAGTCACTGAAACTTTGAAGCTGAGAGCCTGGCGCCCGTGAGCCTTGATCTTTTCGATAATGCCAGTCGCGAGATCGTCTCGCGTGTTGAAATTGAAAGCGACGCTAGCGCCTTCGCGCGCAAAAATGTCGCAGAGCGCGGCGCCAATGCCGCGCGTGCCGCCGGTTATAAAAGCGCGCTTACCTTCGAGCAGTAGACTCACAGTCGGATGTGTCTCCTAAAAAGCCCGCTTCGAGGACGCAAGCGGGCAACTTGTTTCTAAATTGCTTATTGGTGAAATGATTGCCGGGAAATTAGACTCTGAAAACAGGAAACAGTCAACGAGCGAGAGCTGCGGGCCCGACCCTTCAGACGGAAACAACCTCAGCGAGGACAGCTTGTTCCGGCGTTTCGGTTGAAGCCGGAATGAGTGCCGTGATCTCTTCTACGATGTACCGAGTGGCGTTGGGAATCGCGAGGCCAATCGTCGCGGCGCGCATCGCAGAATAGTGGGCCGTGTCTTCAACCATACGACGAATCACCGGAACGATATCTCCCGCGCGTTGCAGCAAAACTCCGGCGCCGCGTTTTACGAGCATGGCGGCCGTGCCGGCTTCCTGCGGCATCGGAGTCGTAGTCGCGTCAGCGATAATTGGCAGACGGCACGCCAACGCTTCGAAGGTAGTCAGGCCGCCGAGCTTGGAAATCATGACGTTGGCCGCGCCCATTAATTGTTCGACATGCTCGGAATATCCGATGACTTTGACTGGGAACGACGCGGTTTCCGCAAGCGACTCCGCATCGGCCCGAAGCTCTTCATTCCGGCCCGCCAGGAAGATAGCCTGGACGTCAAGTTCCCCTCGCACTAACTCGCGGAAAATCTGCGGAATATTGCCGCCGCCTTCCCAACCCGCATTGACGAACACAGTAAATTTTTCCGGATCCAAACCGAGCGCGCGACGCGCAACCTGCGCAGCTTCTTCACCGGGCCAGGCGAACTTGTGATGGACGGGCATGCCGGAAATTTTGATGCGCGCGGGTGAAACGCCGTAGTCGATCAACTGCTGCCGCGCCTCAACGCTGGCGACCAGGTAGAGCGAAACGTCGTCGCAAGCCCAACCCTTCCAGAACCCGTAAGAAGGATCGGTTACCACCGAAACGAGCGGAATTCGATCGGCGAGCTTTAGTTCTTTGAGGACGCGCGCGAAGATGTGTTGCGTCAACGGGTGAACACTAACAACGACATGCGGACACCAGCGTTCAAAGATTTCATTGACATAGCCAATGCATCGCTTATGGAAAAACTCGCGCGTCTCCGGGCGAAACTTGTTCATCGCCCAGTAAAGATACTTCATCCAGGATTGCCGGTTTCTTAGCACCCAATTGTAGATGCCCACCAGCTTCGCCGTGATCGAGTGAGACTCTTCGACGGCGCGGACGACGCGCACTGCGTACGACTGGCCCTCAAAAAACTTGTGCACTCCGGCCACGATCGCCGCCGCCGCAGAACGGTGTCCGCCGCCCGTGTCGGACGAGATGATCAGAATTTTTGGATTGCGCTGCGACATTTTTCTGGAGTGGTTACGCTCCGACCGTCATGCCCTCGGGCTCAGGATGAATACGATCCATTTCCTTGCGCGCCTTCTTCATTTCCTTCTCCAGCTTCTTGATCTGGATTAAGTGACCCGGATTAAACGGCAACGACGGGTAATAACTGTTTGACTCATGCGTGCAGAAACATCCGTCCAGAGCTTTCTTCCGCCTTTCTTTCATAGCCGGCGAAAGCCAAAGCTTTTGGAAGTTCCAACCAAAATCTCGCAAGTTACCGATGGGCGCCAGATTTTCGCAGGACGAAACAGTCCCCTCGTCATAGATGACCCCGCCAGCAGTTCCCGCGTAACACTTCATCTGGGCGGTTTGCGTTTCCTGTGCCTTAGCGATCAGCCCGTGCATGTAAATATCGATCGCCGCTTTGAAGTAGCCGGCATTGCCGCCATAGTTATTCTTGATCGCCGCGTGGCGCGAGTCGTCGTCAATCATCGCCGCGAGCTGTTTGTAGCGCGAGTGGTCGATGTTGAGTTCGACTGGATCCGCTGAGGGTGGTCGGATGTAATTGAAGTTAACTTTATCCGGCTTCAAGTCGTACTTCAAAAAGTCGTACCACTCAAAAATCGTGTCCTGATTCGAGTTCATGAAGCAGGTGCAGGTTTGCACATCAAGCTTCGGAAACTCTTTTTTAATCGACTGCAGTTGACGGGCGGTGTCGATAGCGATGTCCCACGAACCCGGCTTCTGACGAATCTTTTCGTGCGGCGCTTTGATACCGTCAATACCGAGCGCGACAGTTACGTTCAGCTCGGGACACTCTTCAAGGATCCGCGTGATGTCAGGAAAGATCCGTTTCTGAATCTGCCCGTTTGACATGATGTAGATCGACTCGAGTTTATTGTTCTTATAAAAGGCCTGGGCGATTTCCGGAAGGTCCTTGCGCGTGAAAGGCTCACCGCCGGCAAGAATCAAGACGCCGAGGTTGCCGCCCAGCGTCTCAGAGATTTGTTCAATCTCATGCGTCTTCATCTGCAACTTCTTGCGTGGGCGGTCGTCCAGCTCTTCCGTAAAAAAGCAGTGAGTACAACGCATGTCGCAAACGGACGTCACCAGAATGTTCAGCAGAATCGGCGAAAATGGCTGACCGATGGCCAGCCTTGCGTATCTCTTTAATAGCTCTCGTGTCGTGTAATCCATATGAACCTCAACCTATAAACACGCATGCTGAGATGCGAAAACAGAGATTAACAGATATGACCTTTTAACGTAACCCCGTGGTTTTAACTGTAATAGTTTTGTAATCGGTTGTTCTTCAAAAAACTGGCGGTCTGCGACATTTAAAGCCGGTGCCTGGAAAGTCAGACTAGTTCGCTGCTACGGGGAAGCTCAAGAGTTCGGAGACAACTTGCCGCACGAAATATTGACGCTGACAGAAACAGCATTCCGTAGTTGATGAATCCTAACGACGTCAGCACCTGGCTTAAAAAGACCCCGCAAAATGTCCTGGTGGTTAAGGTCAAGAAAACAAACGATAAAACCACCAATGTTTTGAATAGACGATCGCTCACCAGCCGCGAGTGCCAAAGGTGAACGACATAAAGATACGCAGGGACCAGGAGCACGAGATGATGCACTTCCGTCCAGGTTGAAAAACTCGGGATCAGACTAAAGACCAGGGCGTAGCCGCCCCACTCCGAAACCAAAGGCGCTGCTTTGCGGTAACGTACCGCATAGGCAATGATTGCGAGGACGATGGCCAGAACCAGCAACCAACCGAGCATCATGATCACAGGCTGGGAGAGCTCAACAATCGTAAATCGGTAGGCATGACCGTGATACTCAAACGTCGGCGCGGTTTGAAAGAAACGGCCAAGCTGCGCTCGCAGAGACAAGTTCCCGATTCCACTGGGAATTCCGCTGACCACAGCATTGGTGGTGAAGACTTTGTTGAACCACTCCCGGTGATAATAGAAATCTGTTTTTATTCCAACTACTAACGCCGGTAGCACGACGCCAATAAAACCGCCCAAGCCGATTCCGATGAGAACCTTTAAACGTTGCCGCGCGAGAAACCAGAAAACAAATGGGGCCGTTGTTATTTTCAGAATGATGGATAAGCCAATCGCGATTCCCGCACGAAAATCCTGCCGGCGCGCTAGAAGGCGCAAGCCGACTACCGCAAGCGTCAGCACGAAGATGTTGGATTGCCCACCTTGCAAGTGAAAAAAGATGAAGCGAGCGGTCAGTAGCAAAGTTAAGCTGATGACAATCCAACGCGTTCTTTGCGGGATGGAAAAGAAGGGACGTCCCATCATCCCCGCATAGAAAGCAGCCGTGCTCCAACCGAGCAAAACTACAGAGGTGATGGTCCATAGAACGATTACCACTCCGATTGGCAGGAACACCAGCGGTATGTTCAGAAAGGCGAAGAACGGTGGGTACACATAATAGAGACCGCTGACTGTCGGGAGATTGATAATGTCCTGACCGGACAACATAAGCCGCGCGGCATGAACAAACACTCGCGGGTCACCGCCCCAGTGCACATACCACATCTGCTCCACTGAACAGACTGCGATAGTCAGAACAATTAAGGCGAAGGAGAGAATCCGATATTTCGGCAGTCGGTCGTGAAATTTGTCGATTGACACAAGCTGTGGAGTTTGGATCGTAGCCCTTCGAAAGCTATGGGCGGCAAGCTACAAACTAGTTCGCTTCATTTCTGACATTGTTGATGCCTAATGCCCGCATGCGACGATAAAGATGACTGCGGTCAACGCCCATAAGTTCAGCCGCTCGCGAAACGTTGCCATCTGCCTCGTCAAGTTTTCGTTGAATAAATTCCCGATGATAAGCCTCGGTCGCCTCTTTGAAAGATGGGAAGCGAAACGACGCAGCGGGGACTTCATCCTTTCCATGCGGCGGCAAGTCGCCGGCAGCCACTCTAAGTCCCGGATTCATTATCACTACACGCTCGATCGTGTTTCGCAGTTCACGAACGTTTCCTGGCCAGGAATAGTTCTGCAACTCTTCAATCGCTTCCGGCGCGAATTCTTTTAGCATCTTCCCGTACGCGGTGGAAAAATTCTGATTGAAATACTGAACCAACATAGGCACGTCTTCGAGACGTTCGCGCAACGGCGGCAACTCAAACGGAATCACGTTGAGACGGTAGAAAAGATCCGACCGAAATTTTCCCTGTTCGATTTCGACCTCGAGATGCTTGTTGGTGGCCGCAATGATTCTTACGTCTACCTGCACTGAGGTGCCGCTACCCACCGGTTCAAACCTCTGTTCTTCGAGTACGCGCAATACCTTAGCCTGCACGTTGGCGCTCATGTCACCAATTTCATCGAGGAAAAGCGTCGCGCCGTCTGCTAACTCAAACTTGCCCTTCTTCGCAGCCGTTGCCCCGGTGAACGCGCCCTTAACGTGGCCAAACAGCTCTGATTCAATTAACTCTTCGGGTATCGCGGCGGAGTTGACCTCTACAAATGGAGCGGCGGCGCGCCGAGACTTAGCATGGATGGAGTGTGCAACCAATTCTTTGCCAGTGCCTGATTCGCCATATATCAGCACGCGACCGTCGGTAGGAGCCACGATGGATATCTGTTTACGCAGTGCGCGCATCGCCACTGATTCGCCGACCATCGAGTACTCTTTCGCAAGTTCCGCCGACATCTCGGCGTTGATCAGTTCGAGCCGTTGCTGGCGCAAGGCGTTGCGGACTGTCAGCAGTGTCTTCTCGATCGAAAGTGGTTTCTCGATGAAATCGAAAGCCCCCAGCTTGGTGGCGCGCACGGCAGTTTCCACGTTGCCATGACCGGAGATGATCACCACCGCAGCTTCGGATCCAGCGTCGCGCAGCAACCGCATCGTCTCCAGGCCGTCTATTCCCGGCAACCACACGTCCAGCAAAATGCAGCCGTAAGCGCGACGCTCAACCGCTTCGAGACATTCTTCGCCGGTCGCGACAGCGTCGGCACTGAAGCCCTCATCTTTCATCACAGCGCACAGGGTCTCGCGTATGCCCGGCTCGTCATCGACTATGAGAATGGAATCCATGCTTAATTGCTGACCGAAGACCGGCGACGGACGACGGAACCTTCGTTCCGCTTGCTGTTAACGGTCTCCCGTCGTCGGTCGTCCGTCCGCCCCGACGGGCAGCTCAATTACAAACCGGGCGCCGCGTGGGTAGTTCACACCGGCGCGAATTCTCCCGCCGTGCTCAAGAACTATCCGCTGCACGATCGCGAGGCCGAGGCCGGTGCCGCTGCCGCGCGTGGAAAAGTAGGGTTGAAACAATCGTTTGAAATCCGCGGGTCGAATCCCGTGTCCGGTGTCAGAAACTTCGGCGATCAAAAGACTCCGCTCGGGATCAAAGCTGGTCGCGATATTGATCAGGCGTTCGCCGTCCAGACCAGTTAAGGCGTTGCTTGCGTTGTCGATCAGATTTACGAACACGCGGCGTAGCTGTTCAGTATCCAACATTGCTGCCGGCAGATCTGAATCGAGCTTCGACTCGATCTTCACGTCATCCAACCGCCCCTCGTACAATGCAACAGCGTGACGAACCACTTCGTTCAGGTCAGCAACTTCGAGGCGGGCCAACGGCAAACGAGCAAATCGCGAAAACTCGTCAACCATCGCTTTCAATCCGGCGACTTCCCGCGCGATTGTCTTCGTACACTCGTCGATCACCTCGGTTACATGCAGTTCATCGCTCGCCCGCGTGTTCAATCCATTCTGTCCCTTGGCGCCATTCTGGTCTTTATTAGCGGTAGCTCGCCGGTAACTTTTCGCGATGCGTTCGGCGGAAAGTTGTATTGGGGTTAAGGGGTTCTTGATTTCGTGGGCCATGCGCCTGGCAACTTCGCTCCAGGCCGCGACTCGCTGCGCGGCCAGCAATTCTGAAAGGTCTTCGAGCACCAGCACCACCCCGCGTTTTTGCGCCGCAGACGGTTGCAACGCCGTTGCCGTAAGCGCCACTGGAAGCGGGGTGCTCTCCGGGTCGTCGCTGGCTCCGTCCAGTTGAGCCTGTTCCGTCGCCTGCCCGGTACGGCGCGCGCGCCGAAGAATTCGATCGATCACCGACCAATCGTCCAATCCCATCAAATTTTGCAACTTTCGTTCAGCGGTCGGCGCGGCGCTAAGTCGCAGGATTCGGGAGGCGGCGGCATTGATAGTCGTAACGCAATCGTCCTCGTCAATTGAAACAACCCCGGTCGAAAGCGACTGCAGGATCGTTTCGATGTAGTCTCGTCGCTCTTCGAGCGTCAGATTTTTCTCGCGCAATGCCGCGGAGCCGGCTTCAATGCGACTGCGATTGTCCTCCAGTTGGGCCGTCATTTGGTTGAACGAGTGGGCCAGCAGCGCTAGTTCGTCTTCCGCAATCGTCGTCACTCGATAAGACAGATTCCCGCGCGCAATTTCGTTTGACGCCTCCGCCAGCGCCTTGATCGGCGTGGCAATCCCGCGTGCCAGGTAGATGGCCACCCAGCTGGAAACAAAAAGCAGCATGAGCGTCATCAGTCCAAGCGTTGACAGCCCGAGCAAACGGACCCGCCGCTGCCGCTCAACCAGATGGCGATACTCACCTTGCGATCCCGTTAGCGTGTCTGACAGGTCGCTATTTGCGCGACGCAAAGACACTACCACCAACTGTTGATCCGGTGCCTCGTCATCGATTAAGGGAACAACGACCGCATCCAGATCTTTCCCGTCGGCAAGGCTGTCATCCAAACCTTTCAGTCCGCGCGACTGCTCAAGCAGGCTTTCTAATTCTTTACTGTCGGACGCTACCAACCGCGCTTTGCTCTGAGCAATCACCCGACCGCTCGCGTCCCTTATCTGGACCGCAGAAAGTTGGCCGTTGGCGACTATGCGATCCAATGTCTCCTGCTTCTCGCTGTCGGGCTGAGACTTGAGAACCACCGCCAGCAGCGATCCTGTTTCCCGGAGGTGGCGCGTTTGTGCATCAAGCGCGGCGCGTTGCATTTCCTGAGCTTCACTAACGACGCGCGCCGGCAAGCGTGCAAACCATTTTTCCAGCGAGCGGTTCAGGAAGAGATACGAAAAAACGGCCATCGCGATGATTGGCAGAAAGCTGATTGCGATGAAATAAATCAGCAGGCGCGTCTTGATTTTGGAACCCAGTTGCAGTTCGCGTCGCTCCTGCCGCAGCTTGAGCAGATTGCGTACAAAAATAAAGGAGAAGACTACGAAGGCAACGAAGTTCAGTGTGGATAACGTATAGAGCAGCAGCGTGTCGGATGCGGTATCGGGAGGAATAAACTTCCACAGCCAAAGCTGTTGCGAGACGATAATGGACAGCAGCAATAAGACCGTCGTCCCCAGACCCCACAATAAAAATCGCCGGCGCCGAGTCAATTTGGACGCTCGTTTTCCCAGCAACGACTCGGAGGGGATTTCGTGTTTATTGCTCATGCAGAAGTGGACCAAGTTTAGCATACGGCGGTAGGACAGGCATTGCTACCGCTCGCCTGACAATCGCCGTTGACTCAAGCAACTATCGAAGTTTTCCACTGCATTATTAGCGGCCATCGTCTAGAATGCCCGCGCGCAATAGTTCATCCATTACGTCTTGGTTCGAAACCCAATGGATCTCAAAAAAGTCTTCATCAACTCCGCAGGTCGGCTTCGCAGCGGTTGGCGAGTCCTGATCTTTGTGCTGCTGTTTATTCTTCTTTCGTTCATCTTCGGCGCCGCGGCGAAGGCGCTTTCAACACTCGTGGTGCATTGGGCGCTCAGCAGCGGCGTTGCAAACTATGTCGAGAACCTCATCTTCCGATCGGTAGTTCTCTGTACCGCTCTGCTGGCCGGATACGTTTGCACGCGCTGGCTTGAAGGGTTGCCGTGGCGGGCCCTCGGACTCAGCCTGCATGAGGGCTGGGCGCGCGATTTTATGCTTGGGTCGCTGATCGGAGCAGTCTCACTGGCGTTGGCCACAGCTATCGCGACGGCGGCAGGCGGACTTAGTTTCACAATCTCCGGGCGCGAGGCGCTGGTGCAGGTGGGACAGACTCTATTGCTCACGGCGATACTCTTCATTCTTGCCGCGCTCGCCGAAGAGGCACTCTTCAGGGGCTATCCCATGCAGACTCTGACGCGCGCGCATTTGGCGTGGGTAGCAGTCTTCCTTACGTCGGTTCCCTTTGCTGCGGTGCACCTGCGAAATCCGAATGTCGCGGCAGGATTCACATTCATCAACACAGCGCTGGCTGGAGTCTGGTTGGCGGTTGCTTACCTCCGAACCCGAAGCTTGTGGTTTCCGCTCGGCGTGCACTGGGCCTGGAACTGGGCGCTGGGTTCACTTTTTGGACTATCGGTGAGCGGCATGAGTGATCTGGCACCGCACCCGCTCCTGCACGGCACAGATCTGGGTCCGGCATGGTTGACCGGCGGCACTTATGGCATTGAAGGCGGGTTGGCCTGCACTATTACACTGGTCGTTTCAACCATATTCATCATGCGAACGCGGCTGGTGAGCGCCGGTCCGCAGATGAAAGTGCTTACCTCGCAGGAAAATCCGACCAGGGTTGAACCGCCGCCAGGGCCGCCGGCCCCGCCCCTCTTTCCCTCCTCGCTTACCGAGAGAATGTAGGCGCCTTGTTAACACTCTTCCCGTCGTTCCCGTCTTAATCGGTGTTAAGGAGATCAAAGAACCTCGAAGACCGCCGAACTCCGAATGTGACAGCGCAATGCATGAACTTGAAGCCACAGCGGACCTGCTTGTTATGACCGGAAAAGCTTCGCTTGATCGAGGGCACATCGAGGTCGCAACGGCCGCGGCCCAATCCAGATCCAGGGCGACCGAGGAATCCGTTGAGTCTGTGATCGTCCGCACTGTTCTCGCCGGCGACCGCGACATGTTTGGGCGGCTTTACGAGCTCTACGCGCCGCTGGTACACGGGGTCTTGTTGGCGCGGATGCCGCGCAGTGAAGTCGACGACGTGGCGCAGGACATTTTCCTGCATGCGCTCAGGAAGTTGCACACGCTGCGCGACGCAAACGCATTCGGTCCCTGGATCGCCATGATTGCTCGCAATCGGGCCATGGACTTCCACCGCAGATCGCGCCAGACAGTTGAAGTCAGCGACGATCTCAAGAGCGCTGATTCGAGTGGAGCAAAAGCCGAAGAGATTCTTGCCATTATCCGCACCCTGCCCGACGCCTATCGCGAGACCCTGGTCTTGCGTTTGGTCGAAGGGATGACCGGACCTGAGATCGCGACGCGCACTGGCCTAACCGCCGCCTCAGTCCGCGTCAACTTACATCGCGGTATGAAGCTGCTGCGCACGAAGCTCGGGTTTGAGGAGAGCTCGGTATGAAAAACGAAAACGATTACTTGTGGGACAAGACCGAAGAGCCGGATCCTGAGATTCAACAGCTCGAGGAGATTCTCGGGACGCTCCGCTACCAGCCGCGGCCACTCCGAATTCCCGCGGAACTCCGGACCGAACGCGAGCGAACTTTCTTTCGTAGTTCTGCGGCGCGCCTGGCAGTTGCTGCAACCATAGTGCTGTTGCTGCTCGGACTTGGAGTGTGGCTCGGGCTACAACGCCTGCAACGAAGTCAGCCGCAAATCGTCAAGAACCGCGACGCGGAGACTAAAACGAATTCAGCAATTGCGCCTACCGACGAACACGGTAGCTCTCGTGTGGCGCTTCCATCGGTTGAGCCTAAACACAAAGCTATCGGTGGACCACATCGCCGCGGCTTCAACCAAATTCTGTTGACCGCAAACTCCAACCGCCGCCGCAATGCGTCAATTAGGAACCAATACCTCGTTGCCCGACGCCAAAAGGAAGCTGAGGCTGCGAAAGATCAACTGATGCTGGCGCTACGTCTGACCAGTGCGAAACTGAACTTCGCACAGAAGAAGACTCTGAATTCCAGAGACGAAATTCATAATCAGCACAAGATAGGATGAAGCACGATGAAAACACCTGCCCAATCATTAATGAAGTTTACCTCAATGAACCTAGCCGCGTTGGTGCTGGTCCTAACCGGCGCGTCGACAACGGTAATTGCCCAAAACGGACGGATAGAAACAGGTCAGCTCCGTTCCCTGGCCGCGAAGGCGAGCGAGACAGTGGATGTGAATTTGGAAGAAAACCTGATGCGGATGGCTACGAATTTTCTGTCCAGCAAAGATCCCGATGAGGCGAAAGCGAAAGACTTGGTGAACGGCTTGAAGGGCATTTATGTCAAGAGCTTCCAATTCGAGACTCCCGGTCAGTATTCAGACGCGGACCTTGAAAGCATCCGCACCCAATTACGAAATCCCGCCTGGACCAGGCTAGTGAACGTTAGCAGCAAGAAGGATGGCGGCGTCGAGCTTTACCTGATGCAGGCTGGTGGGCAGGTAACAGCCCTCGCGCTGTTAGCAGTGGAGCCGACAGAGATCACCTTCGTGAATATCATCGGACCGGTTGACCTTGAAAAGTTGACGGAGCTTGGTGGACGGTTTGGAATCCCCGAACTGGATATAGGCATCCCGAGAGTGAAGCGCAAGAATTGAACTGCGCTAATGACCCAAAGAGCTTTCCAGCGTCACCGTTGCTCAATTGGTACCCACGGCAGATCGCGTGGGCCAACGTACTCAGCACGCGGGCGGATGAGTTTGTTGTCGGCGTATTGTTCCAGGATGTGACCGGTCCAGCCACTGATCCGGCTGACTGCAAAGATAGGCGTGTAGAGATCGAGCGGAATTCCCATCATGTAGTAAGTCGAGGCGGAAAAGAAGTCGACGTTTGGGAAAAGTCCCTTCTCGTTCGTCATCACTTCTTCAACCTTGCGAGACATTTTATACCACTTAGTATCGCCTGCTGCTTCGCCCACCTCTTTCGAAAACCGTCGCAGATGAGTCGCGCGCGGATCTTCCGTCTTGTAAACCGCGTGGCCGAAGCCCATCATCTTTCGCTTCTCCGCCAGGGCCTTCTTCACAAACGGCTCAACGTTTTCTACCGAGCCAATCTCCAGCAGCGTCTTCATCACAGCCGTGTTAGCGCCGCCATGAAGTGGGCCTGACAACGCGCCGATCGCTGCGGTCACCGCCGCGTACATATCCGCGAGCGTTCCGGCGACGACACGAGCAGTGAAGGTCGAGGCATTCAGTTCATGATCAGCGTGCAGCGTCAGGCAAACATCGAAGATGCGCACATCGTTTTCGAAAGGCTTCTGACCGCGAAGCAAGTAAAGAAAACTGGCCGCGATACCCAAAGAAGGATCTGGTTGTATAGGTTCCAGTCCGCGCCGAATACGGTCGGAAGCCGCGACGATTGTGGGAAACTGCGCGGTAAGTCTGATCGCCGTCTTGAGACTTGTTTCGCGAGAGATATCGCGCCCGCTGGAATCGTAAAACTCGAGTGCCGAAACCGCGGTCCGCAAAACATCGATCGGATCGGCTTCGCGCGGAAACTGTTTCATCAGAGCGATCAGTTCCGCCGGGACGGCGTAAGACGCACGCAGCGCCTGTTCTAATTCTGTGAGCTCCCCACGATTCGGGAGACGTTTATTCCAAAGCAGGAATACTACTTCCTCGAACGTCGCATGTTGGGCCAGGTCATGGATGTTGTAGCCCTGATAAATGAGCTCACCCTTTTCACCGTTGACATCGGAAATCGACGAAGTTGCTGCCGCAACTCCTCTGAGTCCTGCTGCTGAGCCGCCGGTTGACGCGTTTGCTTTTGTAGTCATGAAGTTTTGTGTTGAGCGAAGATAACAAACAGAACAAAGTGTGACAAGTTAGGGTTGGCCCTTGGATTCATTTGCTAACAATCACCGGATCACCGCGCTGCGCTTTCAAGAGTTTTGCCGCTGAGTCGTTAGTTGCCACTATCTCGAGGAATCCGGCGCTGCCCCAAATCCCGAACAACTTGTCGCCGCCGGGCTTTGGTTCAGTGAAGTAATTGCGAAACGACTTCACCGATTTCGCTTTGATCCGGAGTTTTGCGCCGGCCGCAATCGTTTTCGCAGTCAATTCTCGCGGCGTGAGGTTCGTCACACAGTTGCCGAAACGATCGATGTGAATTATTCGCGCCATGAAGCCCCCGGGAGAAGTCGTCGGCTTCAAAGGTTGCAAGCGTACCACCTCTGAAACAGGCGTGCCCAGGTGCGCAGGTTTGACACCAAGCGAAAGCGCCGCGGCCACCGGCGCGAAAACATCGCGACCATGAAATGTTGAGCTGACGGGTTGGCGAAAATATTGCTTGCTGGTCAAATGAAACAGTTCGGGAGTCATGCCCTTGTCTTCGCTTGCCTCACAAACGTAACTAAAGATTCCATTATCCGGACCCACAAAAAGCTGCTCGCCTAACTTGATCAATATTGGTTTGCGCGCGGACCCAACCCCGGGATCCACAACCGCAACATGGATCGTTCCAGCTGGAAAGGAGGAGCAGGAAGCAAGTAAAGTGAAAGCGCCGGCGGCAATGTCTTGCGGCGGGATTTCGTGCGTGATATCGACAATGGTTGCCTTTGGACTGGCGCTCAGGATTATTCCCTTTACCGCCGCGACGAAGTAGTCGGCAGTGCCGAAATCGGTGAGCAGCGTAATCAGCGGGATACGGAGATGTTGAGACGCGGAAACGCGGGGAAACGACTTTTCGCCATGTCCCCGCGTCTCGGTGTCTCCGCGTCGGTTTCTCACTTGGTGGGTTTTACTGCAAACGGGTCTCGGTCGCAGTGCGAATCTTCATTTGCTGGCCGCGCTCGATCCTCACGTCATGGTTCCGGCTGCTGAGCACGCTGCCTGTGCCTACGCCTGCGCCGATCGCGGCGCCAATCGCCGCGCCTTTGCCGCCGCCGACAACTGCACCGATGATTGCTCCGATACCCGTGCTCGCACCAACTTTCGAAACATCGTCCTTGGTGGAGCTTCTGCCCTTAACGCCGCCTTCAGAATCAACTGTGCCGGAGTCATCTCTGTGTCCATTGTCGATGAGCTCAACCACCTCGGCATTCAATCCAGTCGTTCTACCGTCTGGCATATGGATCGACTCAAACGAAAGCTGCAGTTCGGCAGTCCCCTTCAATTTTCCGGCACGCTTAACGCGCGTAACGCGGCCTTCCACGGTCGCTCCCGCGAACTCCCGCGGCTCGATAACGCGCGCCGTAAAGCGATCGCCGCGCTGGCTGGCGTCGGTGGAAAGGCTCGAATCCAATTCCAACAGGAGAATCGAGTCACGCGGAATAACGAGTGGGGCAGTCGGCGGCGCCGTTGCTGGGCCGCTTATTTGACCATTTGTGGTTTGTCCCGAGTCGGCCTGCGAAGTGTTTGGAGAAGGGTTAGTGGTACCCGCTTCGGTTGTGCCACGTCTCGATAGTCCGGAAGGGATGGAAGATTCAAAAGCCCGCCGATCGTAGCCGGCGTTGTAACCTACCTGGAAGCCTTGCTGATAACCGTCGCGGTAGTCTTCGATCGTGCCCCACCCTTCGTTATAAGCGCGGTCACCCTTTTGATAGTCTTCCTTGTTGCTAAAGTCGCGCGCGAAATGATCGGCGAGATCCTGCGAGCCAGAGCTGAAACCGTCTGAATAGCCGGTACGGTAGCCGCGTTCAAGCGCTGTAGCTTGACCGGTCTGTGTTCCCTGGTCCTGTGAGGCCAAGGGTCGCGAAACGGGCGTCGCGAGACTCGCCGATGAAATCATCAGCGACGCAATTAAAACTACCAGGGGAATTCCAAGAAATTTCATTTTGCTGTTCCTTCCGGAGATTTACGGCGATGACGGCGCCGCAGGTGTCTTGGGGGAGCCGCCTAAAGCAATCGCAAAGCATTGTAACGCAAACAGTCGTGCTGGTTCAGTTTGAAGTCCTTGTCGGCCGCCGCGACAAACCGAAGTTTGTCTGACAACCGTGCCTTGACCGTCTCTATATGTGCGCCCTAGACTCAAATCACTCGAATACTGCTTGTTTACTGATAGCTTGCTTCGAGCAAAACTAACTTGCCCCGTCAGATGCCGGTTTCGGGTTACTGGTTGGCGCGTGGGGTCACAATCACATGTTAGAAACACGTAGAGTCTACCTCGATCACAGTGCCACGACACCTGTCGACGTCCGGGTTGTCGAAGCGATGCTGCCGTATCTGACTGGGAAGTTTGGGAACCCGTCGAGTGTGCACTCCTTCGGCCAGGAAGCTCGCGCCGCGGTCGACCGGGCGCGGCGAGAAGTGGCGGCACTTGCCGGCGCCCGAGCCAACGAGATTGTGTTCGTTTCGGGGGGCACCGAGGCAAACAATCTTGCCATTCGCGGAATTACTGACTTGGGCCAGTCATCC
Source organism: Acidobacteriota bacterium (assembly GCA_040002755.1). Lineage (GTDB taxonomy): Bacteria > Acidobacteriota > Blastocatellia > Pyrinomonadales > Pyrinomonadaceae > PSRF01. Next base: position 22,478 of record JBDUDV010000013.1, read on the forward strand.
TCTACTGTCTCTAACGGCTCAACCAACAAGGGTCATGTGATCACGTCCAGCATCGAGCACTCATCCGTGCGCGGCATTTGCGATGAACTGGAAAAGCACGGCTGGGACATTACGCGCCTGCCGGTCTACGAAGCGGGCATCGTGCTCCTCGAGGATGTTCGCGCAGCGTTGCGGCCTGAGACCTTGTTGATTTCAGTGATGCTTGCCAACAACGAAATCGGCACGCTCCAGCCAGTTGCAGAAATTGGCGCTTTCGTTCGCGCAGAGCGCGCCAGTGGACACCGGGTACGGTTTCACACTGATGCAGTCCAGGCAGCGGGACGAGTTGCTTTGGACGTGGAGGCGCTCGGTTGCGATTTGTTGTCGCTCTCGGCTCACAAACTCTACGCGCCCAAAGGAACTGGCGCGTTGTTCGTGCGGCGCGGAGTGCGTTTGATCACGCAAAATGTAGGTGGACATCAGGAACGGGAAAAGCGAGCAGGAACTGAAGGCGTGCCCGGCATCGTAGCTTTCGGAGCAGCGGCAAAACTTGCGCGCGCGGAAATGGAACTGCGAGCAGCGCACGACCGGCAACTGCGCGATCGTTTTGAAGCCAGCGTAACGAAACGCATTGCAGATATCGTTTTCAATGGCGATCAAGCGCGGCGTTTGTCACATCTTTCAAACATTTCGTTTCGGTTTATCGAAGGTGAAGGTTTGCTGATTAGCCTGGATCTTCAGGGAGTGGCCGTATCAACCGGCTCGGCTTGTTCCTCAGGTACGCTCGAGCCGTCGCCGGTTATTGAGGCGCTCGGACGAAACGACGAACTTGCTCGCGGCGCGATCCGTTTCAGCTTCGGCAAGGACAACACTGAAGAAGATGTGGATTACGCTGTCGACGCTCTATCCGATGTCGTTGCCAGACTGCGGCGATTGTCCCCGCTCAACAAACCACCAATGCTCGAAACTGCCGTCGCTGATTGAAGCAGCCAATGGCCTACTCACTCATCTTCAAAGATCATCTCGCCAACCCACGCCACGCCGGCGAATTGCCCGACGCCAACGCGACTGGCGAAGAGACGAATCCTGTCTGCGGCGATCAACTCCGACTCTCATTGCGCCTCCGCGAAGGTCGCATTGTAGCAGCGGGCTTTCTTGCGTACGGCTGTCCGCCGACGCTGGTCTGCGGTTCGGTTTTGACTGAGTTGATTATCGGAAAGACTGTTGAAGACGCGCTCTTGCTGGATCGGGGCGACCTGGTGGCGGCCGTCGGTGGCCTTCCTTCGCGAAAGCAACATGCCGCCGCATTAGCGATCGAGACTTTGCGTTCCGCGCTTGAAAACTAATCTGGCGTGGTCAACGATTCGAGGGTCGAGGACGACTCGACTGCGGTGAAGCTGTTGGCCGTTGATGGTATTCCGGTCCGCAATATTTTTTTGGCTCAGTGCCCAGCACGAAAGTTCTGGTGCGAATCACTGGACACGACTCGACCGCTATCAATCCCGTTGTCGGATCAATGTCGAGTGTGATGGTTCCTTCCAAGCGACCATTCTCGTCAGTTCGCAGTTCGGATCTCGGCGGCTTCCGCGGCGACGGGCTGGGAGACGGCTCCAAACCGACAGGCGGCACAAACGGTTCCTGCGTTAGCGGTGTCCCTTCCGTTTCCGGTGTGGCTTCGGTCTCCGGCACTTCTGGTGAAGCAGTCTGGGGCGAGGTGCCATTGATGAAGAGTTCGATGCGCTTGTCTGTGTCTTCTGGCGCCGCCAGGCCACCGGTCTTCGGATTGATCGCTACTTGTTCAATGCCTGCGGGCATCTGCCAGTCACCCTGCCAGTCCGGATGTTCCGCCAGTGCAGTTCCCATGAAATCAGTCCAAATTGGCAACGCCGAGTTGGCGCCGGTGAGGCCGAGCTGCGAACCGTCGTCGAAACCCACCCACACTACGCAAACAAGATTTGGCGTGTAACCGGCGAACCAGCCATCGCGCGACGTCCCCGTCTTGCCGGCTACATTTGCTTTGAAACCGCGGGCCCGCACCGGCGCTGCTGTGCCACGATTCACCACGTCCTTCATAAATGACGTCATTACGTAAGCGACATCAGGACGCAGCATTTCGTTTTTCTGCGGAGTTGGCGCGGCAATGGTCACTCCGCTGCCGGTGGTAATGCGGTTAATTGCAATCGGCGTGGTCCGGGTTCCGAGCGTCGCAAATCCAGTGTAGGCGGAGGCCACTTGCAAGGGCGTCGCTTCGCTCGTGCCCAGCGCCATCGCCGGATACGCATGTGCGGGTTTGGGAAGGCCGGCTTTAGCCGCCAGAGACATAACGCGACCAATTGTTACTTCCATCGCCACGTCAACTGTTATGACGTTCAGGCTGTGGACCAATCCATCGCGCAGAGTCACCGGAGCGTGACTGTAGCTGTCGCCAAAGTTGCCCGGCGAGTACTCCTGGTTGTCATATGAAAATGTTTTCGGCTCGTCAATATAAGTCGTCGCCGGCGTGATAACTCGCGGTACCGGATCGTAGGCCGTGTTAAGTGCGGTGGCGTAAACGAAAGGCTTGAACACCGAACCAGGTTGACGCATGGCGTCGGCCGCGCGATTGAGTTGACTCTTGCCGTAATCACGGCCGCCAACCATCGCCACGATTTCGCCGGTCTTCGCATTCATCGCAACCAGGGCAGCCTGGAGCGTGCCAGGCGCGAAGCGTTTCGACTCGATCTTATCAAGCGCGGCGAGCTGCTTTGTAACCGCGGCATACGCAGCCCGTTGCAAATCAAGATCGACAGTGGTGTAAATGCGAAGATGGTTGGCAGCTCCGGGGCCGGCGACGATGTCGCCTAACTGGCTCTGAGCGTAGTCGACAAAATACGGCGCATCGGCCGCATCAATCCGGCCTTTCGTTGGCGCCACTTGCAACGGAGTTTGCTTGGCCTGATTAGCTTCCTCGCCGGAAATCTCTCCAGTTTCCGCCATGTTGTCCAGCACTTGATTGCGCCGGGCGGTAGCCGTGTCGATGTCGTGGTAAGGATTGTAGCGATTGGGACTGCGGATAAGCCCCGCGAGAAATGCCGACTCGGGCAAAGTCAGGTTGGTGACGTCCTTGTTGAAATAGGCGTCGGCAGCTTCACCAAAACCGTTGATCGAAAAACCCGCCTGCTGGCCCAGGTAAACCTGATTGCAGTAGAGCGCAAATATCTGTTCTTTCGACAAGCGCGTCTCGAGGATAACCGACATATAAGCTTCTGAGGCTTTGCGCTTCAGAGTCTTCTCGGGCGAAAGTAGCAGGTTCTTGACTAACTGCTGTGTGATGCTCGAACCACCCTGACGCGCAATCGGCGAATTCGGATCAGAATCGTAACGCCGCACAAACGCTCGCAAGATGCCGCGCACGTTTACGCCGTAATGCTCAAAGAACGCGCGATCTTCGGTGGTGGTAATGGCCTTCACGAGATGCGGCGGCAGATCGTTGAAGCCGATCACTTTGCGTTTCTCGCGCTCGCGTCCGGTAACTGAACTAATCAACTCCGGTTCAAGGTATGCCTTGTCAAGATGAGCATTGCTCCCGAGGTCGGTCAACCCGCTGATTGTTTTTCCGGTGCGGGCGAATTGCACGCGCACACTTTGAAATTGACGCTGGCCGTCTACGGTAATGTTTTCGCTCGGCTCCACGTCGACGCTGCCGTCGCCAACTGAATAGCGGCCGCGCGCCTTGTCGGCCTGCTGCGCCTTCTCAACGTAACCCGCGTGTCTGAGGAATTCGATCAACTTGTCAGGAGTAAGCGGCTCACCGACGCGAAGCTGCTTCGGCGCCGCGTAGATTCCGGCCGAACGAGTAAAGACCTCGCCCGCGAGAAGATTGTCGATCCGGCCCGAGAAAATACTCCAGTAGTAGACAAAACAGCCGATGACAAGCGCTACAACCACAGCTATCGGGATCACTACGATTGGGCTCAATAAGCGACGGGCAACGCGCCGCCTGAAGCTCACTTCCGGTTGAGTATAGGCAACGATGCGTGATTTGGATCTTTGATCCCGGCGGGACAGTTTACCGGTTGGCGGTATTCCTTCGGGTGGGTAATTTGGCATAAAAGACAGGCGATAGACCTTGCGGGTCTCGGCATCGCAGCGAAAGAAAAGCGGTCAGTCGTCCATCCTCGCACGCAAATGCTAACCTCTGAAAGGGATCGTGTCCACTTTAGTTGTCCGAACCGGAGTTTGCGCCAAGCTTGCAAGTGATTCCGACCTTGATTGACACCCCGTTTTTCTTTGGTTAACGTCCCTCGGCCCTTAAGTTTGACCCGCCGCTTATATGCGATGTTTGATGTATGAGTTTCATGCCTACCGGCAAACGTTCGTTGTCCGGGAATAATCGCCGAATTCTCTTCGCCGTCGTTGCGGTTGTAGTTGCAATCGGCTTTGGCGCGGTGGGTTTTTATCTTATCGAGGGTTGGTCGATCCTTGATAGTTTATATGTGTCGGCACAGACAGTAACGACGGTCGGGTATGGCGATCTGACGCCGGCTACGCGAAATGGCCGGATTTTTTCCACGTTCTTCATGCTGGCCGGGGTCGGTATTGTGCTCTACGCGCTTACGGCTACGGTCCACGCTATAGTTCAATCAGAACTCGTCGCCGCTTTTGGCCAGCGTCGGATATCACGAAGGATGAACAAACTAAGAGATCACTTCATAATTTGCGGAGCCGGGCGGGTGGGCTCGCATCTGGTTCGCGGACTGCTGGGCAGCGCCGAGACATTTATCGTTATCGAAAGAGACCCGCAGAAAGTCGTGGAGCTCACTGACCTCGGCGTGATCGTGTTGGTGCGCGACGCCACCCTTGAAGAGAGCTTGCGGGAGGCCGGCGTCGAACATGCGCGTGGACTCGCCGCCTGTTTGCCAAACGATGCAGACAATGTCTATGTCGTGCTCACCGCGCGAGATCTCAACCCGCACATGCACATCGTCGCGCGTGCCGCCGAGGAGCAGGCTGAGCCGAAACTGATTCGCGCCGGAGCCAACCGTGTCGTAGCGCCCACGATTATCGGTGGTCACCGCATGGCAATGGCCCTGACCAAACCGGCGGTGGACGATTTTCTGGGTTCGATCACCGCGAACAAACTGGAGTTGGCGTTTGAACAACTGGAAGTCGATCCTAGGTCATCTTTGGTTGAACAGAAACTAAGCGAGACCAACATTCGCTCGGAGCTTGATATCGTTGTCGTGAGTATTCGTCGCAGCGACGGTGAAATACTTTTCAATCCCAGTGGCGAAGCAGTAATCAAGAGTGGCGACCTCCTGATCGCGATTGGACACGCTGAGTCGCTGATGAAATTGGCGTCGCTAGCGAAAGGCACGATGAAGTCCAATGTCCAAAGTCCAAGGTCCAGGGTCTGAGCCGGATAGTCTTCCAACTCTGGCGAAGCTATCCTTGTTGACACTTCTTGACTTTAGACTTTGGACATTGGACTTTGGACCTTGGACTATGAAGATATTAGTTACCGGCGGCAGTGGCTATCTCGGCACTCACGTCCGCCATTTCCTTGCCGCCGATGACTTCTCGCGCCGTTCTGGTCGCGACATACTCAGTGATTACGATCTCGGCTCGATTGCTGAATATGACGCCGTCATCCACCTCGCTGCCTATTTGGACAAAGATCCCAGCGGCGCCGAGCTCTGCTTTCGGACTAACGCTGAAGCCGCTGCAAATATCGTCAACCGCCTGCGGCCGGGCGCCACTTTCATCTACGCATCCACGAAGGACGTTTACGGCGCCGGCGCAGATTCTTTCAGCGAAGTCCCCGAGACTTGTCCTACCGATTACACCGGGCAAACCGCGCTGGAGTGGTCCAAGTTGATCGGCGAGCGCTACGTTGAGTACTACGCCCGGCAGCGGGGCGTTCGTACCTGCATCTTCCGCATGTCGAACGTCTATGCTCGCCCTTCGGTAGGCAATGAATCTGCCTTTGTGACCCATTACGTTGAGTCAGTGAAACGCGGCTGGCCGATTCGACTGCCGTTGGGTGGAAATGTTGTTCGCGACATCCTGCACGTGGACGACTTCTCGCGCGCGTGTCGAGCCTTCATAGATTCGTCGCATGTCTACGGTCTGTATAATTTGGGCGGTGGCAGGCAAAACTCGGCGACGTTGCTCGACATTGTTTCGACCATCGGCAAAATGATTGAGCTTAAACCAAACCTCGTCAACGATGAGACATTGCAGCATCCCGCACCCGTGAATTACGTTTCTGATTTGACGCGCATTCGCGAACAACTGAATTGGGAACCCCAGATCGGAATTGAGGAAGGTCTCCGCAGTTTGTTGTAAGAAATAGGGCTTTGGCTTTTGGCTTTTGGTCTTTGAATCTCTCGCATTGTTGAATGCTTTAGTTCAGCAATGCAAAGACCAAAGGCCAAGACCAAAGACCGGGTCCAAAAGAAAATGACTGAACCAAGCGCCAAGCGAATAGAGCGCATCGTCGTTCGCGGAACCAACTGGGTCGGCGACGCGGTGATGACTATCCCGGCCCTGAGGCAACTGCGCCGCCTCTTTCCCACAGCGCAAATCACCCTGGCTACTCGCGCCTGGGCTAAGGGATTGTTTACCGACGTCGACTTTCTTGATGCGTTGCAGGTTCATGAGGGCACCGGACTGCGGTCCGTAGTGCAGCAAGTCCGGCAGTGGCGCAAAGGCAACTTCGATCTCGCCGTCCTGCTGCCGAACTCACTTGAAACTGCGCTGGTCGCGTCCCTGGCCCGCGTGCCCTTGCGAATCGGCTATGCCACCGACGGCAGACAGGCGTTGCTCACGCAACCCTTAGCTTTGCCGGAGTGGCGCGGATCGAAGCACGAAGTGTTCTACTATCTGAAGATCATCGCTGAGCTCGAATGGCTCATCAAACACGAGCAAACATTTCTTGACACTCAACCCGACGGTTCTCTCGAAGTAAGCGACGCTCGCAAGTCTGTCGCTCGCGATTTTCTTCGCGCCCGGAGAGTAAAGGACGACACTCCCCTGGTAGCCCTGTGTCCTGGTTCCATCAACAGCCATGCCAAGCGTTGGCCGATTGAGCGTTACGCGGAGCTTGGCGATCAACTGATCGACAACCTGGGAGCGCAGGTTTTGTTGATCGGCTCAAATGCCGAGACGGAAGTTTCACTTGAGGTTCGCCGGCACATGCGCAATCAGCCGGTGATATTGACAGGTGAGACTGATCTCGCTGAGCTGGTGGCAGTTCTGAGTTTGGTAGATCTGCTCGTAACCAACGACACGGGCCCGGCGCATATTGCTTCCGCTCTCAAGCGCCCGACGCTCGTCATCTTTGGGCCGACCAGTCCTTTGACGACGCGTCCGTTTTCCCCTTTTGGCGAGATTGTGCGCGAGCCGCCGGATTGCGCGCCCTGCATGCTGCGCGACTGTCCTATCGATCATCGCTGCATGACAGCAATAACTCCCGCTAACGTTTTCGAGCGTGCGAAGGCCCTGTTCGACAAGTCCGATAAGCATGAATTGGGTTGTCAGCCGACGCCACTTGCCGATGCGATTAACAAATTGAAGTTTGCAGGACAACTCGAATGAAGCGCGCAGTGTTCATTGATCGTGACGGCACAATTTCGGAAGAGGTCGGCTACATCAACCACCCGTCGCGCTTTCGCGTCTTCCCGTATGCGGCCGCTGCGATCAAACATCTCAACGACAGAGGCTGGCTTGCCATCGTTGTTACAAATCAGGCCGGAGTGGCGCGTGGGTATTTTTCGGAGGACATGATTGAAACTGTTCATGCCGGATTGACTAGTAAACTCGAAGCTGGTGGCGCCCGGCTCGATGCGATTTACTATTGCGCGCATCACCCTTCGGTCGGGGAGCCACCATATCGTTTTGATTGCGATTGTCGCAAGCCGAAGCCGGGGCTGATTTCACGAGCAGCTCAGGACTTTGACGTCGATCTATCCGGCAGTTGGATGGTAGGCGACCGCTACAGCGATGTGGAACTTGCGCGAAACGCCGGCGTAAAGTCGATGTTCGTTTTGAGTGGTTACGGGCGCGGCGAGTGGGAACACCAACGCGCTGGCTGGACAGAACAACCGGATCTGGTTGCCGAAGATTTGTTGGAAGCCGTACGTGCGATCGATGCGAAAGAATCTTTGGAGTGCGCCGGCAAAGGTTAGCGACGACGGCGCTTTTGATTTGCGTCGGCGGGCGTTGACTTTAAATGGGTCTCGCAAGTAAATCCAAAGCGGTGTCGCGCTGCGCTTGCCACCGCACTCCAGGTGAGGAGGACACTATTGGCTGTTGAGCGAACATTATTGGGGGAGCGCCTGATCGAGATCGTCAAGCGCTTTCCGCAACGCCGCATTCTAGTGATCGGCGATGCAGTAGCCGATCAGTTTATTTACGGCGCCATCAACCGCGTCTCGCGTGAGGCGCCGGTGTTTATTCTTCATCACGAACATACGGAGACTTTACCCGGCGGCGCGGCAAACTGCGCGGTGAATCTCGCCTCGCTGGGTGCCGCAGTTTCGTTAGTCAGCGTTGCCGGCGATGACGAGGCCGGCCGCGCTCTGGTCGAGAAACTAAAGACCGCCGGCGTCGATTGTAGTGGGGTGTTGACTTCGCCGGCATTGCGAACCACGACCAAGGTGCGAATACTCGCCGGACAGTTACACTCCACGCGCCAACAAATCATCAGGATCGACTACGAAGGCGAACCTCTCAGCGATTCGACGGTGCGCGCGCGCCTTCGTGATCAAGTGCTCGAACAGACAAAGTCAGTTGATGCCGTGATCATTTCTGATTACAACTACGGAGTTGCTGACGGCGAAATGGCTTCCTACGTTCGGAAGGAGATGGCGGCGCGAAAGATTCCAGTGCTAGCCGATTCGCGTTTCCGGCTCGGAGATTTTGTTGGGTTCACTTCAGCGACGCCGAACCAGGACGAGGTCGAGCAGTTGTTGGGGAAGGGTTTTACGAATTTAGCCGGATTGGAAACTGCTGGTCAGGAACTGCGGCAGCGCCTGGGATATCGGGCTTTGCTGATCACTCGCGGCAGCCAGGGAATGCTATTGCTTGAAGATGGAGCGGCGCCGGTTCACTTGGATGCCGTCGGTGCGCACGAGCCCGTTGACGTGACCGGAGCGGGCGATACCGTGATGGCCGCCTACACACTTGCGCTTGCCTCCGACTCATCATTTCCGGATGCGGCCCGCGTGGCCAACTATGCCGGTGGCCTGGTCGTTATGAAGCGTGGCACCGCCTCCGTAACACGCGAAGAACTCGAACATTCGATATTGAACTCCGAGTGAGACCCCAATGATTGATTCAACGTCCCTGATCCTCGATCGCAACGAGCTCGCCATTCGCATTGCCACTGAGAAAGCAAAAGGCTCGCGGATCATCTTGGCCAATGGCTGCTTCGACATCCTCCACGCGGGACACGTGCGCTACCTCGAAGGAGCCCGCGCTCTCGGTGACGTGCTCGTAGTCGGGATCAATTCAGATTCGCAAGTAGCAATACTCAAAGGCGCCGGTCGCCCGATTCTGCCTGAACGCGAGCGCGCCGAACTCGTCGCTTCGTTACAGGCGGTTAACTTAGTGACAATCTTCGCAGAACCTACCGTGACTGAACTGCTGCTCGCCATCAAACCGGACGTCCACGCCAAGGGCACGGACTACACTGAAGACTCTGTACCCGAGCGCGATGTGGTACGATCTTACGGTGGACAAGTGGCGATCGTTGGGGATCCGAAAGATCATTCAACTTCTGAAATTCTGAGGAAAGTGAGCGGTGAGCAGTGAGCAGCAAAGGCGGATTATGATCGTGAGCGAACTGCTCACCGCTTACTGCTCCCAGCTCACTGACTAATGCGAATACTGATCGTAAAACTTGGAAGCATCGGTGACATCGTGCACACCCTGCCCGCCCTAGCGGCGATGAGGAAGGCTCTGCCGGACGCGGAAATTTCCTGGGTAGTGGAACAACGTGCTGCAGAAATTTTACGAGACAACCCGATTTTAGATCGGCTCATCGAAGTCGACACGAAGGCCCTGAGGCGCGGGTTGGTGTCTGGGGAGACGCTGCGGGCACCGCGCCAGCAGTTACGTCAACTCCGCGCCTCAGCCTTCGAGTTAGCCATAGATTTTCAGGGACTACTCAAATCCGCCTTGATTGCGCGCCTTTCCGGCGCGCGTCGTGTTTTTGGCTTCTCTTCTGATTCCCTTCGTGAACCAGCCAGCCGGGTCTTTTTATCCGACACTATTTCCGTATCCAAAAATTCGCATATCATCCGAAAAAACCTGGCGCTTGCTGAAGGTGCGTTGGGAATCTCAATTCCGGAAAATCCGGACGAGATGGAATTCCCCGTTGCCACCTCCTCCGCTCACGTGGGCGAAGCTCGCGACGCCGAGTTGTTGACCAGCGGAAGGTTCGCCATTTTAAATCCGGGCGGTGGCTGGCCAACAAAACTTTGGAGCGCCGAACGCTTTGGCCGGCTTGCCGATGAACTCTGGTCACATCACGGTCTGCATTCGTTGGTCAGCTACGGACCAGGGGAGGCCCAACTCGCTGAGACAGTGCTCAAGGCCAGCCAATCGGCGAAGGCCCACGCTGTTAGTCTTTCTTTGAAGGGCTTTTACGAACTGGCAAAACGAGCGCAAGTTTACGTCGGCGGAGATACTGGTCCGACCCATCTCGCCATCGCCGCAGGTTCACCGATAGTCGGCTTGTTTGGTCCAACCGAATGGTGGCGCAATGGCAGTCTGCGCACGGCCGACATTTGCGTCGAACGAGTTGACATTGATTGCCGCACAGACTGCCATCGGCGCGCCTGTTCTAAATGGATCTGTATGGACATTGAGGTGACACGCGTGCTGCAGGCGGTTAGCGATAGATTGAAAGTGGGTCAGGCACTCCTGCCTGCCCTTGGTTAGCTTTCGCGACAGCAAGAAGCAGATTTTCCAATTGTCATTTCACATTTATCATTTGTCATTGCCGGAAGCGACGGATGACGGTGGACCGTCTTCGGTCGTCCCCAATGGCATATGAGAAATGACAACAGATGGAAAATCGCCTCTGCTTTTTGACATACACGTTAGGAGCATCGGATTGCGTAGAGGCGGAACCTGGATTCAGCGTTGGCGCGTGCCGCTTGGTTTCTTGTGTGCAGCGCTGTTTATTTTGTTTGCACGCCCGCGTCCGCTGACGCTCGCGGTCGGTGCGCCGATCTCTTTTGTGGGACTACTGTTGCGCGCCTGGGGCTCCGGCCATCTCAGAAAAAACGACTCGTTGGCGATCTCGGGGCCATATGCTTACACGAGAAACCCGCTCTATCTCGGCAGCTTTATCATGGGTCTCGGATTCACCATAGCGTCGGGGCGATGGTGGCTCGGTGTTCTCTTCGTGGCGCTGTCTCTTGGCATCTATTTACCCGTTATGCGCGTCGAATCCGCGACGCTGGAACAGCTCTTCGGCAAGAGTTTTCAAGAATACGCGGGAGCGGTTCCGGTTTTTTTGCCCCGCGTGACGCCTTATCGAAGCGGGCAAGATGCAAAAGCGTTCGACAGGAGTTTGTACCTGAGATATCGAGAGTATCAGGCGGCAATGGGTTTGGTGATCGCCTGGGGTTTGCTGGTCTTCAAGGCTTACTATTTGAAATGAAACTAAAACACCTTTTTTTTGCTCGCACGGGCGTTGAGGTCTTTGCACTGATCCTCGCTGCCTTCTGCTTCTCTCAGTCCGCTCTCGTGAGCGCGCAGAAAGCGCAACGACATCCCAGCACAACTGCAAACGCATCTCATCCTAACGGCGGCCGGGTGCATCCGTTTGAGCCAACTGAAGAACTTGTCTATGTCGCGGAGTTTTCGCGCGCGCTGTTGAAGAAAGTAGATGTCGCGGACTTTCGCTTCACTGCCACCCAGCAGCCGCCGTTGCGAAAGGTTTCCGCGTTCGGGTTGAATGAGGACACGGGCCGCGATTTGTATTTACTAAAGTTCACCGGAGATGTTTCCAGCAAGGGCTTCTTCGCCAAACTTTTTAACCTGCGTTTTCGTGAACAGATCGAGTCGCTCGTTGATCCGGCCTCGTTCACAGTTACAAAGACTAAGAAACTAGACGAGCAGGGAAAACGCGCCCGCGTCAGCGAAACAACCTACAACAATGGCAAGGTACACTGGATCGAAACTGATCCAAACGATCCTTCGCGACCCCCGCGAGAGGCGGTGTCAACCTTCGCCGGTCAGGTTCAAGACGTGCTATCTGCGATCTACTTCCTGAGAACTCAGCCACTCGAAGTAGGCAAGAGCTTTGAAATGACGGTCAGCGATTCCGGAGTCGTCTACCAGGTTCCGGTCAAGGTCGTCGAAAAGAAATGGAAGAAAACCGAGCTGGGTCGTGTCGAAGCTTTTCGCGTTGACCCGGAAGTTTTTGGCGCTGGCCGCATGGTCTTGGGCGAGGGACAGTTTTCAATCTGGATCACTAGCGACAGCAGACGGATTCCGGTGAGCGCGCGCATTAGGACCAAATACGGCACGTTTGATATCGCTTTGCGAAAGCTCATCCATAACCAAACGGCGGAATCCCTGGCCAGTACCCGACAGTAGCAATTGAGAGAGGAACTGTTTCCAATCTCAACCGGTATGTCTTCCCCTCCCTTTATTCTCGGCCATCGTGGCGCCTCCGCGCTCGCACCTGAAAACACCCTGACAGCGTTCTCCAGAGCGCTCAGCGATGGTGCAGACGGGATAGAGTTTGACGTAAGGCTCTCGCGTGACGGCGTGCCGGTGGTTATCCACGACGCAACACTCAAGCGCACTGGGCTAATCGATCGTGCTGTCTCCGAGCTTACTGCAGCCGAGTTAGGAGCGATTGACGTCGGCACCTGGTTCGCGGATCCAACAAGAGCGAAGCAGTCGTTCGTCGGGGAAAAGCTGCCCACACTAGTTCAAGTCTTCGAACTCTTCGCAACAAACAACGGCTTGCTTTACCTTGAAATGAAGTGTGACAACGAGGAGGGACCTGCCTTGGCTGCCGCGGTCGCGAGGCTGACAAGCGAATCAGGAATGGCGGAACGAGTAGTTGTTGAAAGTTTTGAACACTCCGCAATCGCCGCGATTAAGCGATTCGATTCGGGTATTCGTACGGCGGCTCTCTTTGAACCCAAACTTGCGCGACCCATTTCAACCGTCCGTCGACTTAAGATGGTGGATACGGCTCTTGCTGTCGGCGCCGACGAGATCGCGCTTCATCACGCCCTCGCTGGTGCACGTGTAGTTGACAAGGCAAGACAGGCGGGTCTTGAGGTTGTTGTTTGGACGGTAGATGATCCTGCCTGGACTGCACGCGCTCGCACACTCGGCATCAAAGCACTGATCGCAAATGACCCCGCCTTGCTGCTCCGCGACCGCCCTGGGCCATCAAAATGAATATCGCCCAAAATAGCTCCAGATGACAGCAGCCACGCGCATCTGTATCATTCGCTCCACAAACCGTTTGATTAGGAGACTAGATAATGCCAGTTCGAAAAGACGCCGAGATCATTGAGCCTAAAGGCAGACTGGGAGTGCTGCTGGTTGGTCTCGGCGCAGTTAGCACCACTTTCATCGCGGGCGTAGAAGCAGTTAAGAAAGGTATTGGGCAGCCGGTTGGTAGTTTGACGCAGATGGGAACGATTCGGCTCGGCAAGCGAACCGACAACCGTGTACCTCTAATCAAAGATTTTGTGCCGTTAGCCAAACTGGAAGACATGGTCTTCGGCGCCTGGGATATTTTCGAAGATTCAGCATACGAAGCAGCCATGCATGCGGGCGTGCTCGAGAAAGACCTGCTGAAGAAACTCAGAGCTCCGCTGCAGAAGATCAAGCCGATGAAAGCTGTCTTTGATCAAAACTACGTGAAGCGCCTGAACGGCACAAACGTCAAGACCGGCGCCAACAAGTTCAAACTCGCTCAACAACTGATCGAAGAAATAGCGGAATGGAAGAAAAAGAACCGCTGCAATCGTCTGGTAATGATTTGGGCAGCGTCCACGGAAATATTCCTCAAGCAACATCCCGTTCACAAAACGCTTGAGACTTTTGAAAAGGCGATGCGCGAGAACCACCGTTCGATCGCGCCTTCGATGATCTATGCCTACGCAGCGCTCAAGTCGGGAATTCCTTTTGCGAACGGCGCTCCAAATCTCACTGTTGATATTCCGGCGCTTCGAACTCTTGCCGAAGAAAACGGACTGGCCATCTGCGGCAAAGATTTTAAGACCGGGCAGACTTTGATGAAGACGATCATCGCCCCCGGCTTGAAGGCGAGAATGCTGGGTCTGCATGGCTGGTATTCAACAAATATTCTTGGCAATCGCGACGGCGAAGTGCTGGACGATCCGGAGTCGTTCAAGACGAAGGAAGAGTCTAAACTTTCGGTGCTCGAGTACATCCTGCAACCTGAAGTTTATCCTAATCTCTACAAGGATTTTTCCCACGTCGTTCGCATCAATTATTACCCGCCGCGTGGCGACAACAAAGAGGGCTGGGACAATATAGATATTTTCGGCTGGCTGGGTTATCCCATGCAGATCAAGATCGATTTCCTCTGCCGCGACTCGATTCTCGCGGCACCTATCGTGCTCGATCTGGCGTTGTTCCTCGATCTCGCTCAGCGAGCCGGCATGAAGGGAATTCAGGAGTGGCTTTCCTTCTATTTCAAATCGCCACAAACCGCCCCCGGTCTTTACCCCGAGCACGATGTCTTTATCCAACTGATGAAACTGAAGAATACGTTGCGCTATCTTCGTGGCGAAGACTTGATCACACACCTGGGTCTCGAATACTACGATTGACGAGCTTTGATTTTTCCGAACATCACTCCGAAAATCGAGACTTGTTTTTAGCCAAGACCTTTTGGTAGGCCTCCGCGTTAAAAGGTGCGATCTGACAACTACTCACTGAACTTCCATTTTGAGCGCAAACCACTTATTGGCAGCGGTCGTCTGACACGAATTGTCAGGCTACGAACTGGGCAAACCTGTCAAAAGTAACTTCGCTTTCATAACTCCCCAATATTTTGTGATGACATTTACCGTCGTGTCGTATATATAGCATCGGTCAATTTTGCTTCGTCGGGTTGGGACTCTTGCAAAGGGCAAACGAAGGTCAGGACCGACGCATCAATATTGATAACGGATCGTTCCTTGCATTAACGGAGGCAGGCCAATATCGGCCGAGCCAAAGAGAGGGCCTCAGATAAGGTCGAGAAGCTCTCGCGCATGCAAGGAGGCCGAGCATGATTTCAGAGATGGAAATAGAAAAACTAAACAAAACCATGGGCACAGTCTTCCTGGATCCCGATCAGAAAAGCCCGCGCGCCCAAGACTTCGAGGAGCGGCTTTACGCTCGCATCGTTGGACAAGAGCGCGCCGTGCGGCGCATGAGCGGCCTTTACCAGATATTTCTCGCCGGCATGAATCCGCCTAACCGACCAATCGGCACGATGCTTTTCCTGGGCCCAACGGGCTCGGGAAAAACTCGCGTTATCGAAGCGGCAGCGGAAGCTTTGTACGGCGACTCAAACGCGATCGTAAAAATTGATTGCGCCGAGTTTCAGCATTCGCATGAAATTGCGAAGTTAATCGGCTCGCCTCCGGGATACCTCGGTCACCGCGAAACGTCTCCGATGCTGACGCAAGAGAATCTCGACCGGATGCATACTGATGATTTGAAGCTCTCGCTCATCTTGTTCGATGAGATTGAAAAAGCTTCTGACAGCCTGTGGCAGTTGCTGCTCGGCATTCTCGACAAGGCGACGTTGACGCTCGGCGACAACCGTCGAGTCGACTTCTCGCGCTGCATGGTTGTATTGACTTCCAACCTTGGCGCCAGGGAGATGTCGGAATTGATCTCAGGCGGAATCGGCTTCGCACCGGGCAAGGGCGCGAAGAATCCCAACGACACTGAAGTGGATCAGAAGATCTACCGAACTGCGGTTGAGGCAGCGAGACGAAAGTTTTCACCCGAGTTCATGAACCGCATCGACAAGGTCGTCGTGTTCCGTTCGTTGAAGGAGCATCATCTGCGACAAATTCTTGAACTGGAATTGGCGGCGGTGCAGGATCGGATTATGCAGTCGGCCGGAATCAAGTTTGTCTTCCAATGTTCCGGCGCTGCCAAAGACACACTGCTTAAGGAAGGTCTCGATTTCAAGTACGGGGCGCGGCATCTGAAGCGCTCGGTCGAGCGCTTTCTGGTCTACCCGCTCTCAAACCTGGTAGCGACCGGACAGATTGGCCTTGGTGATCTTGTACACATTGATCTTGATGAGTATACGCACAAGCTGATCTTTTCGAAGAGTTCGGGGGGCGCGCTCATTCATGACCTGCCGCAGCCGAAGGAAGAGGAACAGGAAACTCTGGAGTCGTTGTCGGGTGGCGTAGGCGTGCCAATTCCGCAGGCAACAAAGGCCGCACGGAAGAGCCAAAGTCGTGGAGAGAAAACAGAGAACTAGAATTTTCTGATCCGAAAAAGCTAAAGCGCCGCTCACTTGAAGTGTTCGGCGCTTTTTCTTGTTCGCTTATGGAGACTAGACGCCGCCGGCGGTCGGGGATCTTGAAATCTTCTTTATCGCCTCATGAGCGGCCGCCGCGAGATAAGGATCTGCCGCACCAACAGCAGCACGCAGCGCCGGGAGCGCTGCAGAGTCGCCAATTGTTCCCAGTGCAAACGCCGCCTCCCTGCGCACGTCACTCGCCGCTTTTTCATCTTGCAGCGCGACC
Organism: Acidobacteriota bacterium; assembly: GCA_040002755.1. Lineage (GTDB taxonomy): Bacteria > Acidobacteriota > Blastocatellia > Pyrinomonadales > Pyrinomonadaceae > PSRF01. The sequence goes on from JBDUDV010000013.1 coordinate 39,208, forward strand.
ATGAGAGACGGTAACGCCGCTCGATTTCCGATCTGTCCCAACGAACGCGCGGCTGCTCTCAGTACGAAAGGGTTCGGCTCTCGCTTGCTCTTCTTATTCTTCTTTAATACTGCCAATCCTGCCTGTGGATCTAGAAGCGACGCGAGTGATGTCACGGCCGCGGGATCCGCGATTTGACCTAGCGCAACGGCCGCGGCGCCACGAACTGAGTCCTGCTTGTCAGTAAGTCGTTCAACGAGTGGCGCGACGGCAACATGACTACGCGTCTGCCCGAGAGCGTATGCCGCTTGTTGACGCACGAACTCGTCTTTATCGTTGAGCAACGGGATCAAACGGGCAGCGCTTTCATTAGCCGGCAACGAAAGAACTGCCGCGGCGGCCGTTGCCCTAACCATTGGTTCCGGATCGTTTAGCAACGCTAGCGCTACGCGCGAGGCGTCTGGATGTCCCAGCGCCCGCAAGCGCATCAAAGCATCGCGACGATCTTCAGTCTCTACAGAACTCAAGCGCTGACGCTGCCTTTCAATCTCCAATTGCATAGGCGTCAGAGTTTGTCGATTCTGTTCCTGCGCGGCACGGGCACTAACAACAAAGTGGCCTGTGAGAAGTCCCAATAACAGTGCAACAGACAATGCTCGAGATTTCCGGTAGTTATGCATTCGATTTTGGGCGCTAAGCAGGCTCGCGGCGCGCTTAGTCCATCCTTGAAGTTAGGGCTTGCATGGAATCCACAATCAAAACGGCAATGGGAGGGTAAACCACGAGGTCGGGAATTAACAACACCGTGGATGAATAGACTATAACATTTGAATGGACATCGCGCGGAAGCAGCATGGTTAGGCCGCTCATAAAGCTCTGCGCATGCCAGCCAAGGAGGAGTCCTACCCCGATGCTCACTGCGTATCCGCCCAGAAGAAATGTGTACGCGGAGAAGCGGGTGAACGGCTGCTCAGGTTTGTCGTCATCTCGCATTATGGAATCCTGAATCGACTTCGGACTGTAAGTGTAGTGGGCGAAATATTCGCGCAGCCGCGTTCCGAGATGCCAAACACCTATTACAAAGAGAGTAAGAACGACGGCCCGGCCGGCGTAGTTGAACATCTCCCACAGATGTGGCCTGAGTAAGGCGACAAAAAAGGTAGAGAGAAATAGCGAGACGGTTGTAAACACGGCCCGCTGTCGCTCGCGACTCTCCTGCCGATCTCTTTCAAGAACTTCATCGACAACCCTGTCCCAGCGCGCCTGCATGGCTCGAGCGCGTCGCGCGTGGGTGTTGTCTGAGCGAAGAACGGAATCCCCGCCGGCGGATTGTATAGTTAGTTCCTGATCGTGGTAGGACCGCTCCTGGGGGTCGTTCAAAACGCGATAGGCTTTCGAAAGCAGCGCAAATTCGCGCGCCGCTTTCTCGGAACCACCGTTTACGTCCGGATGCCGCAATCTGGCGAGCTTTCGGTAGGCCGATTTAACCTCCGAGCTGGACGCCGAACGCTTAATCCCAAGGACTTTGTAGTAATTAGTCACCACGCGTTTGCGAACCCTCAATCAGCAAAGAGACCGTCCACCTGACGTCAAAGCGCGAAAATTATAGCACTTCTTGATTAGTCTTCCAGGGCATTATGATGGATGGGGCCGCAGAGCGAGTTGGAGGTGCCAAAGAAGTGGTTGCCCATGATACCTCGAACGGCTTTCGAGGGGGGGCGAGGACATTTTGTTATGAGGGGGCTTCCACTCCTTCGGCGTCTAGCCCCCCGGTAACAATTCCGATGCCACGATCGAGTATCTACGAAAAGCCGGACAAAAGTTGATCTTACGATTTCTGTGAAGAGAATTGGTGTTCTCAATTGAGGACAGGATGTCCACGATTGATGACGCATCGGTTAACCACCGTTCGCTTTGGTTGCCGCTCGCGTAACGATTTTGATCAATGTCCGCACCGCCACACCGGTTGGTCCCTTCGACCGATAGGGCTTCGCCTCTTCGCTCCAGGCGGTGCCGGCAATATCGAGGTGCGCCCACGAAACTCCGTCAGCAAACTCTTTGAGAAACGCGGCCGCAGTAATCGTACCCGCCTTCCTGCCACCTACATTTTTGATGTCGGCAATGTCCGACTTAATTTGTTTGGAATACTCCTTGTCAAGCGGAAGCTGCCAGAACTTTTCGCCCGCTTCTTTTCCTGCTGAAATTATCTCGTTGACTAGATCCTGATCGGTGCCGATGACGGCGGTATTGACATCGCCCAGCGCAATTGACACTGCACCTGTCAGCGTGGCCATGTCTACTATTGTCGTGGCGCCGAGTTTCTTTGCATAGGCAATGGCGTCCGCCAAAATCAACCTCCCCTCCGCGTCGGTGTTGATTACCTCTATCGTCTTACCCGTCATCGCTCGCACGACGTCGCCGGGTTTGGTGGCTTTTCCGGATGGCATGTTCTCCGCGCACGGCACAACTCCCAGCACCGGTATTGATGGTTTAATTTGCGCAATGGCACGCATTGCTCCCATGACCGTAGCGCCACCGGTCATGTCATACTTCATCAACTCCATGTTCTCGCCAGGCTTGAGCGAAATACCTCCGGAGTCAAAAGTAATTCCCTTCCCAACAAACGCCAGCAGTTCACTGCCCTCTTCGCTCGCGTTTGACGGCGTGTATTTCAGAATAATCAGCTTCGCCGGCTCGTCGGATCCGTGCGACACGCTCAACAGCGAACCCATCCCTTCCTGCTCCATTCGCGCTTCGTCAAGGACATCGATACTAAGACCAAACTCCGTCGCCACCTCACGTGCGCGTTCCGACATGTTCGTTGGTGTCATAAACGCGCCTGGCTCATTCGCGAGGTCGCGCGTAAAGTTTACTGACTCACCGATGACCCTGCCGCGTTCGAGACCGCGTTTAAGTTCGCCTTCGACCGCGCCATCCAATACCACGACGAGCTTGCTAATCTCCCGAACTTCCTTGTCTTCCGTCCGGTACTTGTCCGGATCAAACAGCGCCATGAATGCGCCCTCGATAACTACCGAACCTATCTCTTCCGCGTTTCCCTCAAGTCGCGGAACAATTGCAATCGACTTTGCGTTTTTCTCCCGGAGCGTACGCACCGCGGTTCCGGCCATCTGTGACGCCTGCGCGGGCGTGTAGTCTCCGCGCTCTCCAACCCCTACCAACAAGAGACGCTGCGCCTTTAGGTCACTATTTCCGATCAGGTGAAGGTAGACTGTCTCAGCTTCTTTCCCTTTCAGCTCTTCGGAGTCGATTACTGATTTGATCGCGCCGCCGGTAACAGAATCCAGATCCTTGAGAAAGCCGTCGTCAGCCTTCTCGCCTTTGAAAATAGCGATCGCAACCGCCTGAACATCGAGACCCTGATAGGAACCACTTGTGCTTTCTATTTCCATCTTATGATTACTCCTGCCCTTTCGACTTAGTGAACTTTATCTATTGCGTTCCTTGAGTTGAGCGCGGGTTTCTCTTTCAACTGTCCGCTTCAATTCCGTCTCCCGCTTGTCGTACATCTTCTTTCCGCGAGCTACTGCCACTTCAACTTTGATCCGGCGCTTCTTCAGGTAAACACGCAGGGCCACCAGCGTCATCCCTTGTTTGACTGCCGCCTGGTCCAACTGCTCGATCTCGCGTTTGTGAAGGAGCAACTTGCGCGTGCGCAGCGGCTCGTGGTTTTCACGGTTCCCATGAGAATAAGGCGAAATGTGGGCATTAAACAACCAGACTTCGCCGTCGCGGACGGCTACGTAGCCTTCCTTTAGCTGCACCCGGCCGGCCAGCACGCTCTTCACTTCGGTTCCAGTCAAGGCAATTCCAGCCTCGTATTTATCCAGAATGTGGTATTCGTGAAAGGCGGCGCGATTCGATGCAAGCAATTTTTCTTCAGTTGCAACCGGCATGGTTCTTCACAATTCAGCCTCTACACTACCTAATTGCTCTCTTCTCGCAAAGGCCTTGTCATGAGTCGGCCCGCCGCATCCGATGCCAATTTTCCTTCATAGAGGACGGCGTGCACCTCGTTTGTAATGGGCATGTCAACCCCGATTCGCTCAGCGAGTCGCTTGACCGCCAGTGTCGTCTTCACGCCCTCAGCAATCTCTTTCATGCCCGCAGTGATCTCGCGCAGGCTTCGTCCCTTCCCCAACTGCTGGCCGACAAAGCGATTGCGAGATAGATCGCCCGTGCAGGTCAGGACTAGATCGCCCAAACCGGCAAGCCCCATCAGCGTCTCAATCTTCGCACCCTCGCGCAACGCCAACCGCGTCATCTCGGCGAGCCCGCGCGTGATGAGGGCGGCAACGCTGTTTGCACCGTAGCCCAGGCCGACTACCATTCCCGACGCGATCGCCATTACGTTTTTCACTGAGCCGCCGAGCTCAGTACCGACGACATCATCGTTGGTGTAAATCCGCAAATTGTCAAAACTCAAAGCCGTTTGAACTATGCGGCTTGCCTGGCGATCGTCGCCTGCGGCGACCACCGCAGTTGGATGTCCCTCAGCCACTTCCTTCGCGAATGAAGGTCCGGACAAACTAACGAAGCGCGGGCGATCTGGTACTGGTATGACTTCAGCTACGATCTGCGAAATTCGTTTGCCAGTATCAATCTCAATTCCCTTCGTCGCGCTTACAATGATCATTTCCGCGCGCAACGACGGCGTCATGGCGGCCAGCAGTTCGCGCGTAGCGTGCGACGGAGCAGCAAGTATCACCAGCTCGGCTTCATTGACTGCCGTGATGATATTGGTGGTCGCGTAAACTGTCTCAGGAATGCGCGCGTCGGTCAGGTAACTGGCGTTGATGTGTTCACGGTTGATCGACTCAACCACTGCGGCGTTGTGCGACCAAAGGCAAACTTGATGGCCGGTTCGCGCCGCAACGATGGCCAGCGCCGTCCCCCAACTGCCTGCACCGATGACAGCAATTCGTTTCATTGAGTCGGTAAGAGATCAGCCAAATACTGGACCGCAGGCGTCAAGCTCTTACTGGGACCGCGGCCGTCCCGCCCGCAATGAGCGACGCAGTCGCGAACAGTTCTTCGCGCTATCTAAACCTGCTCTCCGTTCCGTTCAGCAATCTTCGAATATTTTCCCGGTGCGCATATACGATCAACGCGGCCCCCACCATCGCCGCGCTCATGATCGCCGCTAAAGACTCAACCGGCCGAATGAACGCGTTCTGCAACAACACGAACAACGGAATCGCAGCCGCCGCCACAATCGAACCCAGCGAAACATACCGCGCCCGCCAAACCACCAGGACGAATACCACACCCGCGAAAGCAACTGCGATCGGCGTCAGTATTAGAAACACGCCGACTCCAGTCGCCACGCCTTTGCCGCCACGAAACCGCAGCCAGACCGGAAAGATGTGACCAATGATAACGGCAATCGCCGCCGTCGCCACCCACCAGTAAGTATTGTCGATTGGCAACTCCGCAGGTCCGCCGTCTCCAAACAGCGGCAAGCCCAAAATCAGCTTCGCGATCTCGACCGCAGCCGCACCCTTCAACGCATCCAGCAGCAACGTCACGACGCCCGCAACTTTTCCCGCTCGGCGCGACACATTCGTCGCACCAGTTCCACCGGAACCAGTCTCTCTAATGTCAGCTCCTTGCTTTGCTCGCACGATTAGGTAACCAAACGGTATCGAGCCCAGCAAGTATGCAAGTCCGACTGCTTTTAAGGGGTTCAACCAGCTCAATCCTAGATCAGCCTTCTTCGCAGCAGGTCCAGCGCCGCCTGCGACGCACGCCAGCGAATCAGATTGCGGTCGCCGGGAAGGATAAACCTGCGATGTTCGGTGTGGGCATCATCAGCGAGGGCGATGTAGACTAGGCCCACGGGTTTCTCTGCGCTGCCGCCGCCTGGTCCGGCAATTCCGGTTATCGACAAACCAAAGTCTGTGCGCGCGCGTTTACGAATTCCTTCTGCCATCGCTTCGGCAACCGGCGCGCTCACGGCGCCGTGCTCAAGCAGCAACACTGGTTCGACGCCCAGCGTTCTGGTCTTGGCATCATTCGAATAAGCAACAACTCCTTCGATAAAGTACTTCGACGAACCGGGAACATCGGTTAGACGTTGCGCGATCAATCCGCCAGTACAACTTTCAGCAACTGATAACGTGTAGCCACCCATTGTCAACTTCCAGCCAACAACTTCCTCCATTTTCTCGCCCGCAAACGAAAACACCGCATCGCCCAGTGCCTCCTCTAGTTGTTCCGACAAGCGGTCGAGCAACGTCTCGGCTTCCGCCTCGGTTCGCCCACGCGCGGTCAGATGAATTTCGATCTCGCTCTGGTTGAAGAGAATCGTAGTCTGCGGGTTTTCGTATTGCGTATAGATGGGCGCGATCTTTTCGTCAACTGCTGATTCGCCCAAGCCGGCAACGCGTAACATCCTCCGAATAACCTTCACAGAACCCGCTCGGGCAGCGAGCTTCGGCAGCACGTGGTTTTCAAACATCGGCTTCATTTCGCGCGGCGGTCCCGGCAGCAACACGATCGCGACGCCATCGTTATCGATGAACAAACCCGGCGCGCTGCCGTTCGGGTTCGGTAACACTTCCGACTTCTCGATTACCATCGCCTGTCTCGAATTTCGCTCCGGCATCACGTGACCAAAGCTGCGAAACTTCTCGCGCAGCTCTGCAAGAATTATCTCGTCAAGAATCAAGCGCCGGCCCAGCGCGCGCGCGGCAACTTTGCGCGTCACGTCGTCTTCGGTTGGTCCGAGTCCGCCGGTTGTGATCACAACTTTCGAGCGTCGCGTCGCATCCCTGATGGCTTCTTCCAAACGCGCGTCGTCGTCACCCACGATGGTTTTCAGTTTTACTTCGATGCCGATGCTGTTGAGCTTTTCCGTGAGCCAGAGACTATTCGTGTCGGTGCGGTCTGGAGCGAGCAACTCCGAACCTATCGCGATGATTTCGGCTGCTAGCGTTTCGAGCAAAGGGAGTTACTCAGGTTCAGGAAGCCTTGGGCTCTTCCTGATAGACTTCGTTTAAGACTTCCGAAATAGTTGGGGGAGCA
>JBDUDV010000014.1:0-45162 GCA_040002755.1 Acidobacteriota bacterium
TTTTCTCAAGTACCTTCACCAATGAGCTGCGAGTAGCCTACAATCGGATCGACCTCTCCTTTCCAGTTGATCCTTCGAATGCGCTCGGTAAGACCCTTCCGGTGTTCAGCATCTCCCAGATAAGCGACATTGGAATCCAGACTAATCTCCCGCAAGGCAGAGTAGCTAACAACTATCTCGTGCAGGACACGATGACGTACCTGCGTGGTAATCACACCTTTCGTTTTGGCTTCGACATTCTCAAGCAGCGATCAAGGCAGTTTGCACCCATCGTTGAGCGTGGTCTACTCACCTTTGCTAGCGGTGGTGGCTTCACCGGCTTTGCAAACTTTGTCGACAACTTTGGGGGATCAGGCGGTGGTGCGCGTATCGACTTCGGCAGCCCAAAGTATTATCCGTTCCTAACGAGGCAAGCTTACTTCTTCCAAGATCGCTGGAAGGCAACTGAGTCGTTGACCCTAACACTAGGCCTGCGCTATGAGAATTTCGGTCAACCCATAAACTCTCTTAGTACGTCGGTATTCACCGGGCTCTTCAATATCGATCCCGTTACTTTTAATGGCCCCTACAACAAACCGAACCAGGCTGACAGAGATAACAACAACTTTAGTCCAACCATTGGAGTGGCGTATTCTCCATCATCCGAGAATGGGTTTCTCGGCCGCCTTTTCGGCAAAAAACGATCCGTGATAAGGGGTGGATACCAGATCGGCTACGACTCCTTCTTCAACAACATAGCCTCTAACGCGGCGACATCTTCGCCCAACGTAGTGGCAACCAACGTAACCTCGGTGGTGAACACCACGACTCCCCGAGGGCTGGTGAACGTCACCGGTGCGCTGCCAACGACGTCGCGACCACTGTCCCCGCTCGATTCGCAGACGCTAGTTGTCAAAAATCTGGTAAATCCCTATTACCAAAAATGGTCTTTGGGGATCCAGCGTGCCCTGCCCTTAAATCTAGTTGTGGACGCCTCCTATGTCGGCTCCAAGGGAACCAAGCTCTTCATCAATGAAGACTTGAATCCAGCTGTGCCTCGCATAGCAAACGCGTTTGTACCTGGAATTCAGCGGATTACGCCCGCGGCGTTCAGTGGCTCCCAAACCTGCACAATTGGAGCTGCGGGCTGTTTGATCTCCGGCAGGCTGGATAACCTGCAAGGCTCCCGCCTGATTCGTACTAATGGCGGGTCCTCCAGCTATCACTCCGGCCAATTACTGGTGACGCGGCGATTCTCTAAGGGTTTTACCGCAACTGGCGCGTACACCTACTCCAAGCTAATTGATAATGCGAGTGAGGTGTTCGGTGTGGGCGCAACAAATTCGCCTCAGCAGGCGGCTTTTCCTTCGACCCTCGGCGGCCAAGCCGCAGAACGGGCGGTTTCGTTTTTCGACCGGACGCATCGGGCTTCGATTACCTATGTATACACGCTACCATTCATGAAGGAAGAGAGAGGTGTGTTGGGACGGCTGTTAGGCGGATGGCAACTCTCTGGTGTAACCACCTGGGAGAGTGGCGTACCCCTGACAGTTGTTAACGGTCAGGATGCGGATTCAGTGGGCGGAAATTTGGACCGTCCGATCTTCAATCCCACGGGCCAGGTTGGCGTGAGGGCTGTCCCGGCAGTTGCTACAGCGACTGTCAATCCATGCGCTGTCCCGGTTGGCGCTGTCTATTACAGGAATCCTGAAGCTGCCAATGCCTGCATTGCCGCCTCAGCCGCTCAGTACATCGGGGTTTTAGCGGGAACTGGCCTCGGGAATTTGGGGCGCAACACGCTGCGTACCCGGGGTACGAATAACTGGAACATGAATATCCTAAAACGAGTGAAATTAGGCGAGAACACACACATAGAATTCCGAACGGAGTTTTATAACATCTTTAATCACCCGCAATACGGACAAGGAAGCGTGAGTCCCTTCTCGCCGGGAAGCACGGGGGTTGCGGCAAGCGTGATAACCTCAACTGCCGGACGCTTCCTCCGTCCCGAGTTCGCGGATGGCGGCGGACGTGTAATTCGCTATCAAATCAAGTTTCTCTTCTAGAGAGCAACTGATTCGCCTTAGGAGATAACGTAAAAAGGTCCGGCAGCCGTCAAGCTGCCGGGCCAGCTATTTCAAGACCGCTGCCTGCGGACTGAGTATGAGGAGATGCCAGCGTTGGAAAGTGGTGATTGGCCCATCTCGATAGCGCCTGACGTAGGCAGTTTCAAAGAAGAGCTTTTCGGGACTCGTCCACTCCAGCCGAATTGCCGGATTTAACGATGCCGGTGTTGCGGACGGATCAGAACTGCCCCCGCCACCAGCGTTATCGGGTTTCGTCTTGCCGTCTGAATTCCTGGACTCGTACAACCGCGATGCGGCGATTAGCGGCTCGGCCAATCTGATACGTGCCTGGGTTGGCGTGTTCGATGCAGCGTCATAGATTTTGACTTCAGTGTCGAATGCCGTAGCTACTTTCGACGCGTCCGGGGACCAAGCCGGCAACGCTTCAGTCAGCTCGTCGTCGAGCAGACGCTCTTTGCCGTCAGTAGTCAGCAAACGCGGACGGCCCGCATCTAACTTCGACTGCCGCTCGCGCGCGTCCCACTCACTTTCCTTACATGCCATTGCTACCAGCGCGTGATTATCGGGCGCCCATGCAACGTAAAAGTAGATTAGTCCTTCGCGCGAGGTCAGCGGCTTCAGGTCATAGCCATCGCGATTGCAAATATAGATCTGCTCCGTGTTGAAAAGTGCCACGGGGGGAAACACCGGGGCCACCGAAGGCAATGGCGTTGCGGCGCCCCCCTCCGGCGCTTCAGGTGCGCTGGCGCCGGGAGGAGTTGGGACCGGCGTCGGCTTCTCGCCCTTGCGCGCGATGAAAGTGATGAAGTTTCCATCCGGTGACCAGGTTACAGTTTCCGGAAAAACGCAGGCCAGATCGGGTGGCGTCAAATTTCGTAAAAAGTTGCCGTCGGCTGAATACAGGTCGAGACGAAATTCCTGGCTAGGCGCATCGGCCGTGCCATATAGCACGAGCGCCCGCTGTCCATCTGGAGAACGCACGGTCCGCACCAGCGCGTCATCCTGCCGCCGCGTGTTGAAATCAAGCTGAATCGCCTCAATCTTGTCGTCAGCGTCTTCAGTCTTAACTTCGGCCGGAATGGCCACGTCAGCCTCGAAGCGATAGGCGAGTCGTTGCGCGGGAACGTCACGCAGAACCAACGGGCGCACGGCACGACGTTGCGTAATTGAAGTACATGAGGCGCCAGCTGAAATCAGTGTCGCCAAAATTGTAATTAGTAGCGGAAACGTTTTCTTATCTCTACGTTTGCACAAGCCACTGGTGCCGGAAACTTCTGTCTCTTTGCGCCCTGTCATCCATCCTGGAAATTTTTTATTCGCGAGAGTTTCGGTCAAGTCGATTCAGGTCCTCGTGACTGCTTGTTGCCGAGCGATGATGAAACGCACCAAGGTGAATGTCAATGGAGTCAAAGATTCTGGAGCCGACAACGGGCGAATGCAAGAAGTGATTTGCCGCGGATTTGCGCAGATGGACACGGATCAGAGCCCGGAAGAAACAAAAGTGCAGGAAGGCCTTTTCAGATTCGTGTAATCCGCGTTAATCCGCGGCCCGCTTTTCTGCCGTAGCATTGTCCTTAGCGGCCGTAGACAAGTTGGCGCGCGAGAACGGGGTCGAGGGCCAATAGCGCGCGGATCGTATTTCGAGGTGACAAGTGATCGTCGTCACCCTCGTCCTGATCCACGCAATTGTGCTCCAGCGAGCGCGATATCCTTCTGGGTAGAGATTCATAGCTAGGCGAACTCGACACGTAAGAACGAGTCGCCAGCGTTCCCACCAGATCGCAGGTCAACTCCTCGGCTCTTTGGTCGTGAATCTGCATTCCCGTGAGCTTTGAAGCGCGGTTCCCTACTGCTCGGAAGAGGAGGTTAAGACTGTCAGTTGAGCCATCGGCGATGTGTACCAACTCATGGGCCAGGACGCTGATTATCCCTTCGTCCGAAGCGAGTCCGGCCAGGAAAATCGTGCCGAAGACAATGGTATGCGGGTTCCGCATAAACACCGACGCGTTGTCGCGCGAATCTTCGTCAGGCCGAATATTTCTGACTGCTTGAACGTGGGCGATGGCGCGTTGCAGTCGCGGATCGTTTGAACTACTAAAACCATAGTCGCGGGCCAGTTGCTTCACCGAAGCTACCACCAGGGCCTTGGCATTCGGTAACAAACGTTGAGCGCGCTGCGCGCCGGCTACTGCTTCAGGGGTCAGCACTGACAGTGATGGTCGGGCCTGCATGTCGTCAATGGGAACACTGCCTTTCGGATCCCTTAGACGTTCTTTGCAAACCACACTACTGGCAATGTCCACCATCTCACGCGCCTCCGGAGAAAGTGAATCTCGCGAATGGCTCGTTAGTCTAAAGTCATCCTGAGCACGCGACCTCTGTCGCTTCTGGCCCTTCTGACCATAGGCCGAAAACGCACTCAAGCCGATCGTTGTTAGAAGCGCTAACGTCACCAGCGCGATCGCTGCACACATCTGCGAGCGCAAGTGTCGCCACCGCCGTTGGTTTCTTGATCTGTTTGTCAGCGATTGCGCCATTCCGGTTTGCGTTTCTCCATGAAGGCATTGATACCTTCAGTGGCGTCATAGGTTTTCATCAACTCGTTGAGATACAGACCTTCCAATTCCTTCAGGGTCGAGTCCAGCGAACGTCCCTGGCAGAGATCGATTGCTTGTCTGGTAAGTCCAAGCGCGGCGCCCGAAAGGATACGAAACCTCGCAAGTAGTTCAGATGTTTTTTGCTCGTGCTCGTTTCCCGGCAAGAGGTAATTCACCAAACCCAGGCGCGCCGCCTCTGCCGCGTCAATGAGTTCGCCGGTCAGAATCAACTCTCGGGCACGCTTGTCGCCAATTACCTGCGGTAGCAAAGCCACGGCAACCGGGGGGAATACGCCTAACTTGATCTCAGGCTGACCAAAACGAGCTCGCTCGCTGGCGATGACGATATCGCAGGCCGCAACCAATTCGCAGCCGCCGCCCAGTGCTGCACCGTCAACCAGCGCAATCGTCGGCCGCGCAATTTGTTCGAGGTTGCGAAAGATCGCGTGAAAAGAGTCGAGCATTTGAAAGATCGTTTCCTCGACATGTTCTTCAATCGCAACGCCGGCGCTGAAAGCATTGCACTCCGCAGCGGCATCAAAGACGATCGCCACCAGTTCTCTTTGCTGAGCACACTGGTTGAGGGCCTCGTTGATCTCCCGCATCATTTCGATGTTAAAAATGTTAAGCGGTGGGCGCGCAAATGTTAGACGCGCGACGCGATCCTCGATTCTGAATTTGATGTGCTGGTAGTTGTCAGGCATTGCGAAACAGATTCCTACTCGCGCTGGACTTCTAAACTTTATTGTACGTTTTTTGTGAATTACCTGCAGGATTTCGCGAAGCTACGCTCCAGGTGTTGAGTTTAGCCAGGAGTTATAGATCCGCTTTTGCTCGGCAGTCGGTTTCTCTGCAGGCAAGATGCGGTAGACCGCGTCCGCTTTTCCGCCGAGCTTGATTAAGAGCAGACTCAGATCATCCGACCGAAAGATTGTTAAGTTCAACAAATCACCCGCATGCTTTTCCGCCAACCGGGCGTCGAAAAAATCCTTGCTGGCGCGCATGTTATTCAAAGCAACTATCTGATCGCCGGCGTTCAAGCCCTGCTCATAAGCGGCAGAGCTGGCATAGACTCGCTTAACCACCAGCCGCTCTCCTTCCTGACTCAACTCCGCGCCCAGATAAGCTTTCTCCGCAGCCAGGCTGCCGTCGCCTGCCATTGTCCTGTCCAACCGCAGGCCAGCTGCCGCCAGGGCCACGTCGTAATCAAGCTCCTCGCGACCGCGCACAAAACTCGCGAAAAACTGTTCCAAACCCGAGCCGGCCATTAACTCGCAGGCCTTTTGAAAATCTGCGGGCGCGTAGTTGCTACCCTGCTTGTAAAACTCGGCATACAGATAACGCATTACGTCGTCGAGAGACTTCGCTCCCTTGCTCTGCCGACGAATTTCCAAATCCAACAGCAAGCCAAGAATTGCGCCCTTATCATAGTAGTCCACCTGCGAGTTGATGGAATTCTCGTCCTGCCGGTAATACTTAATCCAGGTATCAAAGCTTGCGTCTTCGGCGCTCATCACCAAACGGCCGGGTGTGTTCTGCAAGTTCTGAAAAGCCCTGGCGCTCTCCTTCAGAAATTCCTTGTCGGAAATCAGACCGGCGCGGCGCAAGACTAACCGCGCGTAGTAATCAGTGATGCCCTCCGCAACCCACAGCGACCTGGTGTAATTCTCTTTCGTGTAATCAAAAGGTCCGAGTGCATCGGGTCGAATTCGCTTGACATTCCAGAGATGGAAAAATTCGTGCGCCACTAACGAGAGAAATCCGCGATACGTTCGCGGTCGCGGCGCGTTTGGGCCAGCCGAATTTACGGCTTCAGTCGCTTCTTTAGGTTCCGGTCCGAAACCAAACCTCGGATAGCCAAGCGCTGTCGAGTTCAAATGTTCCAGGCCGCCACCCGTATTCGATCGCAAATGAAGAATGAACGTGTAATCGTGATAAGGAATCTCGCCACCCATCAACTCCACTTCAGTCTCGACGATCTTCTTCACGTCTGCGCGCATTTTCCCCGGGTCATAGTTGCCTTCACCGTCAATAACGATTCGGTGCGGCACACCCTTAACTTCAAACGAGAGGGTCTTGAAGGTGCTTACTTCAACCGGAGAGTCGTAGAGAATGTCAAAATTCTCAGCGCGGAACATATTTTTTTGACCAGGGACCGGCGGCAGTCCGGTCGCGACCTGCCATGGCTGTGGCGCGAGCACGTGTAACGTCGCCGGCACGTTCAAAAACCCTCCGAGATACATCAATAGCGTGGCGTTGTTCCAAAATGCATGATTGGAATTAACTTCGCTCGTCCTAACGGAGAGCTCGTTCGCGTAAACTCGATAACTCGCGCGCCATTCGCGGGCGCCGTTGGTCGCAACTCGCCACGAATCCTTGTTCACTTTTGTCCAACTTAGCGCCTTCCCGGCAGAGTCGGTTGCCGCGAAATCCTGCACCTGGCGTTCGAACTCGCGAATCAGGTAGGAGCCCGGCGTCCATACCGGCATGACGAGTAATGCTTCGTTTGCGATCGGTTCCGCAGCAGCGTGCTTGATGCTCATCTCGACATCGAGCATGTGCGTGTGCGGCTTAGGCAGCGCAACGGTGAAGGCGATCTCAGGCGCTGAGACCGGCTGCTTGTCTTGAGCGGCGGCTGGTGGTGTCACCCACACGATCAGCAATGCCAGGCCCAGAAGAGGTACGCCTCTCGGGACATAACGTCTGCTGTCTTGCATTTTCATTCGCGGTAATGTTACTACGAAGGGCTTCGACCAGCCAGACGCCAACGTTGAAAGGCGAACACGACGGGCTTCGTCTTTCGCTTTTCCCCTCCGACGGATTACTCTTTACACTCCTAAAGAAAATTCTTTGAATTCTCGCAAGGGTAAAAGGCGGAAGAAATGTCTGTTATTGCCTGCAACAAGTGCGGAACAAAAAATCGCGTCGATGAGACCAGAGCGGCCGAACAAGTCGCGAAGTGCGGCAAATGTGCTGCGCCGCTGGATTTGAGCAACTATGGAACAGTCGCGCCGGAAACGAAACCGCTGATCGTAACGGATGCCAGCTTCCAGCGCGACGTGGCAGACGCGAGCAACCTCCCGGTCCTGCTCGACGCCTGGGCGCCCTGGTGCGGACCTTGTCGCATTGTGGGACCGATCATGGAACAACTCGCGGCCGAGTCAAACGGTCGTTATCGCATCGCCAAGTTGAACGTCGATGAGAATCCGAACACGGCAAGGCAGTTCCAGATTCAGAGTATTCCCACATTGCTGATTTTTAAAAATGGGAAACTTGTTGACCGGCTAGTTGGTGCACAACCAAAACCAGCCATCTTTTCCCGACTAATGAGCCATGTAGGGTAGAAAGAGGAAATGAGGAGCGGGGGGAGAGGGAATCCAAAAAAGAAATGTAGTTCTTCACCTCACAGCCTCCGCACTTTAATCATTCCCTCTCCCTCAATTTAACCGTTTCCCCCTTCCTCTATTACCCCTTTTGACCGCTTCCCCTGTTAATATCTGTGACGCTATTTGAGGAACCCGTCCGCGAAGGGACTTTCTGCCATGTTTAGAAGAATAATTTCGACGTCATCATCATGGGCTCCGATTCCGATAAGGTTGGCTTTGGGTGTGATCTTCTTCGCCCACGGCGCCGGGAAAGTGTTTGGCGTCTTCGGCGGACCGGGGCTGAACCATTTCATAAATCAAGGTCCGGCGCCATTCAGTTTCATGAGGCCAGCCTGGCTCTGGTGGGGCACCGCCGCAGTTTCGGAATTGCTCGGAGCCGTACTGGTTTTTCTCGGACTGCTAACTCGCGTTGGGGCTTTTCTTCTGCTCTGCACTATGCTGACCGCCATCATTGCGGTTCACTGGCCGCACGGCCTCTTTGCTGACAAGGGTGGATATGAGTATCCGCTGGCGCTATTGGCGATGTCACTGGCACTGCTGATCTCCGGAGGCGGCATGGCTTCAGTTGATCGTAGCCTTTCCAGCGGCCGCAGAAGGTGAAAAGCAGTAAATCGTGAATACTAAATAGTTAAGCGCGCAGTCAGTGCCTGTCGGTGAACTCATTGCGTCTTCGAACGCAGGCGCAAGTTTCTATTTACCACTCACGATTTGCTATTTACTGTTCTTACTGTTGTTACAATTTACTAATTCATGAAACGCTCGCCACTGGTTGTAATCTTCACGACTGTCTTCATCGATCTGGTCGGCTTTGGTATCGTTATTCCCGTGCTGCCCTTCTATGCCGAAGGCTCGCGGTTTAATGCCACTCCTCGCACTGTCGGGCTGCTATTCGCGTCCTACTCCGTAATGCAGTTGATCTTCTCGCCCATTCTGGGGCGACTCTCAGACAAGTATGGACGACGTCCTGTTTTGCTCATCTCGATCATTGGAACCGGCATCGGGTTCCTGATACTTGGTTTTGCAAACACGCTTTGGCTGCTTTTCCTGGGCCGCATCCTCGATGGCATCACCGGCGGAAACATCTCGACCGCGCAGGCATACATTGCCGACATCACAACCAAGGAAGATCGCGCGAAAGGGATGGGCTTAATTGGCGCGGCCTTTGGTCTGGGTTTTGTTTTTGGTCCGGCTATCGGCGGCATCCTTAGCCATTGGGGCATTGCGGTGCCATTCCTGTTTGCCGCCGCTTTGTGCTTCGCCAACGCGTTGCTGCTTTACTTTACTTTGCCGGAGACCGTCACGCCCGATCATCCGGCCCGTGTTTCCGCCGCCGGCGGGCGAGGTCTAGCACAGTTGCTCCAATCGCTCCGCAATCCGCGGCTTGGCTATGTGCTCGTTATCTACTTCCTGTTCATCGTAGCCTTCTCGATCATGACGACAGCCTTTTCCCTCTACACGATGTTTCGCTTCGGCTTCGACGCGCAACACACCGGCTATCTCTTCGCTTACGTTGGCATCCTCGCTGTAATTGTTCAGGGCGGATTGATCGGGCGGCTCGTCAAGCGCTTCGGTGAACTGCCGCTCGTGATCATCGGCGCTTTCCTGTTTGCCGGCAGTCTCTTTGCTGTCCCCTTTGTCGGACCGGCGGCAGGTGGACTTCTCGCATTGCTGGTTGGTGGTGGCTTATTTTCGATTGGCAACTCACTCTCCGCACCATCGCTGACCAGCCTGGCTTCGAAGAGTGTTGGTCCAGGTGAACAGGGAAGCGTGTTGGGGGTGACCCAATCAGTGGCGAGCTTGGCAAGAGCGGTTGGTCCGGCGCTGGCGGCGTTGTTGATTAACAGCGCAGTTGCCTACAAAGGCGCGGACGGCGAGTCGCACTTCATGAGCGACCACTCGCTGTTTGTTACTTTTTGGACCGGTTCGGGGATTATGATCGTGGCGTTATTGCTGGCGATCTACTTCAGCCGGACTCGCGCGGAAAACTACTCCGATGCGGAGGTCGCCGAAGCGACTAAACAGAACGGCAGGAATGGCCGTCCTACTTAAACTGACCGACGGGGCCATCCGGCCTGACTATTTCCTTCAGCGCCGCGTATTGCACCGTACAATTCTGCGGACCAGCAGCGTAAGCGGCGACCTGATAAGGATCAAAAGTAATTCCCAATCCCTTCCTGGTGATGGTCCAGTTCTCATAATTGGTCATTTCAGCGCCGGCGCCTTTTTTGATCCAGTCGTCATCAAGCATCGCGTCTGCGCCCTGTTCCTTCGCCTGCTTCTTTAGCGCCTGAATGCAATACGTCGAGAGCGTCTGCAGGTATTTCGTGCCTGGCTGGAAGAGATCGGCAAGTTTGAGTTGCTTGCCATTCTTCAAATCATAGTTAACCACTTCCGTGTAGGAATTCGGATGCGCCGCTCCTGCCTCATAATCGCTTACCGTAAACTCCAGGCTCACCAGATCGTCTTTGGCTAACACCACCGCGTAGCCGATGGTGATGTCGCTGCCCAGCGACTCGGCACTGGTTGGACTCTCTTCCGGAGTTGCTTCGGCTCCGGGTTCGGGCGCCATCCCCTTCTTGAAGTCCGCCACTTTGCGTGTGATCAAGCTACGAACAGTTTGGTTAAACTTCCCGACATTTGGATCCACAGATCCGGTCAACTGCGGATACGCGGCATCCACTTCATACTTCAGCTTTTTATTTTTCTCTTTGATTTGCTTCGCGACAATCTCGACGCCGTTACTAAACTCAATCGGCTCCTGCTGCAGCGCAAACACGGTCTTCTTGTCGCTGTTAGGCTTCGACCAGTCGCCTTTGATCTCAATCAATCCGTCGCCATTCTGTTTCCAAAGCCCCTTAAACACTCCCGTCTGTTTACCGGCCGGATCAAATTCTTGAAGTGTCACATTGCCGTCTTTATCAATGCTGCCGCGCAAGTCAATCCTGGTTCCGACTTTCTGATAGGAATAGGTCCCGGTCAACTTTTCTCCCTCGCGCACGAGCTTCATTTGCAAATCAAGCGCGTTGCCAATCGAGCCTTTAAAGAACCGCGTTTCCAGCACCGCCGCAACGCCACCATCCGGATGCTGCCGTTCGGTACTGTCTGCAGCGGTCAGCTGGTTGGGCGGGGAAGTTCTCCGGCATGCCGCGGCACCGAAAAACACAAGCAAGCTGATGGCTATCAGTATTTGTTTTGGTGAACTCATAGGTCGCATTGTAATGAGGTCAGTACCACCTCATGTCCCATACTCGAGTGCATCAGGTCCGTTTCGCCTGATCGCTTCCCGAATATCTGCAAACGATATCTGGCAAAGCTTGCCGCCCGTGAATAGTTCGTTAGTAGTTACCTCGGCGACCGCAAACGGCGGCTTGGGATAAGTATTAAGTTCTTCGTCGCTCGCAAAGCTAACTTCTGCCAACACCAGCCCAAACAAATCGCCGAGAAACATATCAACTGAAAACCGACGCCCCTCGTATTCAAATGGATAACGGTTCTTGCGTATCTCGTTGGCGTCAGATACTGCCAGCATTTCCGTCTCCAGAGCATTGAGATAGATATTGGTGATGACAGTGCGGGACAAGTCTTCAGTATCGGGGGCAAACTTTTGCGTAAACTTTATCGTCCATTTGTTCGTCTGCGGATCGCGCACCTTCCGCAGCCGCAGGCGCGTGCCGGTAATGTAATCGTCGGTTATTTGTACGTGCGGACTCGCGCGAGTCAAACCTTCCGGCAAATCCTGCAAAAGATAACGTCGCTCGCGCTCCACACGCGCATACTTGCTCTCTGGAACGATTGTGTTCTGATCTGTAAGTTTTGCGACGCCCATCTTTAAGTATGAAAAAGCCTTCGCGCGAACCTTACATTTGAGCATGCCAGTTGTAAAGTTAAGGCCGTGACTTTAATTGTCTTCAAGGTTACCGGCGTTTTTGCAACTCAGGTCGCGCAATGCAGCGGCGTAGATCCATCTGCATCCCTGGCTAAAATAAGCGCCGGATCCTGCTCGATGAGCTTCTTCACTCTCGACGCCGCGCCGGACTTCGCGGCTTTGATTAAGTCCTTTTCCGGATTGGGTGCCTTGGGCGGCATTTAGCAGCTGCTCCGGTCACTTTGATTTTCCTTCAGGCTCGCAAGTGCTTTGCAAATCTTATCGAATCGACAAATCCCTTTCGTTTGATAACAAACCCGCGCCGGGAGACGACGCGGGTCTGGTAGAGAGATCACTATAAGCTGGCCTACCTATTCTCTGAAGAAGTACCCGCACCCTTCATCGGCATCATCAACCGCCCGTCGGCGTAGCGTGTGAGCGCGATAAAATCGGAGTCTTTGCGCAGGGAATCAAATACCGCATCGACGCGTGCTTCCATCATCTCTTTCGAGCGTACTGACTGGTAACGCTCGTATTGGTAGAAGTGCCGCCTGAGAAATTGCAGCGCCTTATCGCGCTGGCCGTTCTGGGCGTAGATTGCTGCCAGGTTGTAGGAAGCGGGCAGCAAGTCCATGTTCGCGCGCGCAACCTGCAAAGCCTCGTCCTTATGACCGGAAGCGGCCATGAAGACGGCAGCGAATACCAGGTTGTAAGGGTCCTTTGGATCGAGCGCGAGCGCTTTTTGCGTGTACGCATTACCCTGCGCCAAATCGCCTTCCGAATTCCAGTAGACTGCGAGATTGCGATAGGCGAGCGCCAGCGGATATTCGTCAACCGACTGCTCCATCAGGTGCATTCCTTTTTTGAACTCGCCTTCATGGATCGTTATCTTGCCGAGACCATGCATAGCAACTGCGCGCGAAAGTGGATCGGCAGGCATGTTGAGAATTGCGTCGAACGCGGTTTTCGCTTTTTCCCAATCACCAATGTCGTGGCGATAAAGTTCGCCGAGGTAACGAAGCGGCGTTGGATCCGCCGGATCCAGCGAGCGAGCACGCTGGTAGAGCTTCTCAGCGACGAGATATCGGGCGCCGTTTTCAGCTATAAGGCCACGCTGCATAGTCCGTTCAATTACTGCACTCTGGCGCGCGTCAAACACGGGAAAGGGAAACTCAGGAGCGTCGGCAATGCTGGCAACCTCATTTACTCCGAGCTTCTTGAGTTCCTTCGCAGCGTTTTTCGCCTTGCCCGGAAACATGCACTTCTGTTCGAGCACGCTCTGATAAAGCTTGATCGCGTCGTCCTTCGCACCAGCGTCAGCCTTGGCCTTCGCTTCTTTTAGCTGCTCATCGAGAGCCGCTCCTCGCGTTTTAACTTCCGTGTCGAGGACTTTCTCGACCGCCGTCACCGCCAGCTTGCCATCTTTGTTTTCGACTTTGGTAACGGGCGTGCCGTCAGGTGTCGCTATTACCGCGACCGGCAGGGTTGACTCGCCCAGGAGTTTCTCCGCGTTGGGTACCCGGTTGTCAGCCAACTCCATAGAGACGCACTGCGAGGCATAGAGAGAAAGAGTGCGAGACATACGCAAGCTCGACTTCTTTATCTCGTCCTTCGAAGCCGGGAACCAATAAAGGACCAGCCCCTTCGCCGCCGGAGTTTTATCATCATGAATCTTCCACGGCACCGGGTACGTCTCCGAAGCCGAACCGCCGCCGCCTCCCGAGGTACCGCCGCCACCGCCGCCACCGCCGCCACCACAAGTGGCCCATGCGGGAGAAACAGCAAACAATGTGATTAAGAGAACGGTCAGGGAGCGAACGAAGAGGGATGCAGGGGTTGTCATATTGTTACCTCGAGCAAAGCATACTAGTTGGGTCTAAAACCAAAGCGGGGATATGTGCGAAACAATAACACTTCTGCCACTGCTGGGGAAGACAAAAGCCCTCGCTCGGGGCGAGGGCTTTTGAGACACTCAAGGTGAGAGAGTTTTACATCTTTCCGGCTTTCCAATTGGCAACGCGCTTCTCGAAGGCAGCGGTATCAACTTTATCTGCCTTGCCTTTGGCAATCGCTTTATCTGCGAGAGCGTAGGCTTCGTCCTTGCGACCGGCCAGATAAAGGAAGTTAGCTTTGCTCGAAAGATTTCTGAAAGTCTCCTTCACCTTAATCGACTTGTCGGCCCAGGCGATCGCCTCATCCCATTTGTCATCATTCGCATAAGCGCCGGCGACCTGTAGCGGAATCGCTTCATTGGCCGGGTTGGCGGCGATCGCGGTGTCAACCTTCGCGCGCCAAACTGCCTCGACGCTTGGCACTTCAACGGTGAACGGTACGCGCACCTTCTCCCAGCGAAGGTTGACCTGGGCGGAGTTGGCGTTCACGGGATCAATCCAAAACTCCAACCATTCCTTTGAGTGAGTCTCCAACTCAGGCTTGGCCTTGACGCGCAACGTGTCTTTGGCGGCATCGTAGTTGAAGCTGCCCCACTGGTTCGCCACGCTGTTGAAGATGATTGTCCACTCATCCTTATTAGGAATGGTGTGCAGACTGTAGCTGCCCGCGGGAAGTTTCTGTCCGTTGATCAAAACGTCGTCAGTGACTGCAAAGGTCGTGGCCTCATTCGCGCCAGTCCGCCACGGGTGTCCCCACGGCACAATCGGCGCGCCCTTGGGACGCATGTTTTGATCGTCTAAGGTGGCCTCGGCTTTGGTGCTTGCCTGCTCCGGCAGTGGCTCACCCCAGATCACTCGTCCCTTCACGCCGGGACGGCTGTAGGTGATGGTCACGTCCGTTACCCCAATGGTCTGCATGACGCTGGCCTTCTGGCTCGGACGCGGCAATCTCACAACAGTTTGCGCCGCAGCAAACGGCACCGCGAACAAGACAAACAATAAGACGGCAAGGGGAAAAGCGTATGAACGTTTCTGAGTAAGCATCGTAGGCCTCCTGGTTATTGAATGGGTCGCATTATCCCTTGTGTCATGGGTTGGGAGCAACTTCCTGCAGGGGCCGCGGGCGTCCCGCCCCGTTTCCATTAGTAATAATGGAGTTGTCACCAAATCTGACAGCGCTGCGCTTCGTCACGCACCATTTTGTCGCCGGCTTTGCACTGAAATGCTTCGGCAAACTTCGGCATGTTTGAAAGCGGCCCATTCACGCGAAAGCTCGAAAGCGGGTGCGGGTCAGACTGCGACTGCAGCCGCGCCGCTTCGGGCGTGTACTTCTCAGCCCAAACCTGCGCCCAGCCCAGGAAGAAGCGCTGTTCTGGCGTGAAGCCATCGATATCCGCGGCACGCGGCTGGCCCTGTAGCGACTTCATATAAGCATCGTAAGCGACGTAGAGTCCGCCCAGGTCCGCAATCGATTCGCCGGAGACGAGCTTGCCCTGCAGGTGCAAACCCGGCTCAGCCTCAAAACTATCGAACTGACTGACAACACAATTCGCCCGCGCGTCGAAATTCTTCTTATCGCTTTCGGTCCACCAGTTTTTCAAGTTGCCAAGCGCGTCAAATTCGCTGCCCTGATCGTCATAACCATGCGTAATCTCATGACCGATGACTGCGCCGATGGCGCCGTAGTTAATTGCATCGTCAGCATCAGGATTGAAAAACGGCGCTTGCAGAATGCCGGCCGGAAAGGAAATATCATTGTTGAGCGGATTGTAGCCGGCATTGACCGTTGGCGGCGTCATGCCCCACTCCTTGCGGTCGACTGGCTTGTTGATCTTGTTGAAGTCGCGCATCTGATCAAACTCACTGGAGCGCAACACGTTTGCGAGATAAGAATCACGCGAGACGTTGAGCGCCGAATAATCTATCCACTTATCCGGGTAACCGATCTTCTGGCCAAAGGCGTTGAGTTTAGTGATTGCCTGTTTGCGCGTCTCCTCGCCCATCCAGTCAAGTTTCAGCAGGTGCTCACGAAATGAAGCGATCAAGTTATTGACCATCGCCTGCATGCGTGCCTTCGATTCGGGCGTGAACGTGCGAGCAACGTAAACCTGCCCCAAAGCTTCGCCGAGACTCGCGTCGGTAGCCGAGACGCAGCGACGCCAGCGCGGCAGTTGTTCTTTTCGACCCTCGAGAGTCTTGCCGAAGAAATTAAAGTTCTCCGTCTCAAACTGTGACGAAAGGCTGGGCGCAGCAGCGGTGATCAAATGCCAGTGCAGGTAAGTCTTCCAATCGGCGACCGGCACTTCAACCAACATCTTGTTGAGGGCAGCGAAGAACTCCGGATGTGCGACGTTGATATCGCCAGCGGTTGGCGCGCCCGCGTTGCGGCGATAATCTTCCCAGGAAAAATTTGGCGTTAGCTCCTTCAGCTGCGCCGGGTTCATCAGATGGTATTGCGTGGTCACGTCGCGCAGCTGGATAGGCGTGCGGGAGTTTTGCGCGAGCCGCGTTTGCAAGGCCATGACAGTCTGCGCATTCTTCGCTGCTTGCTCCGGTGTGTCTCCAACAAGCTGAAACATGTTAGCGACGTGCTTCACAAAATCTGCGCGCAGCTTCACGGAGTTCTCGTCGGTCTTCGAGTAGTAATCGCGGTTGGGAAGGCTGAGGCCGCCCTGACCGGCCGCGCCCAGGACCATCGCACTGTTTTTCAAGTCAGGCAGTGAGCCGTAACCAAACAACGTGGGCACACCATGGCGGTGCAGGTAAGCAATCTGCTCCTGCACGCCTTTGATGTCCTGGATTTTGTCAATGCGGGCTAGCTCTGGGACCAGCGGTTTCATACCTTCGGCTTCCCGCTTGGTTTCGTCCAGACAACTCGCGTAGTAGTCGCCGATCTTTTGTTCGTTGCTGCCTTTGGTAGCGTTAGTCTTTTTGGCCGCCTCTTCCAAAATGTCGTGCAGGGCCTTGCGATTGTTTTCGGCCAGCACATTGAAAGCGCCCCACGATGAATAGGCGCCCGGGATTTCAGTGTTCTTGAGCCACGCGCCGTTGGCGTACTGATAAAAGTCGGCACATGCCACCGCGTCCTTGTCCATGTTCGCCGGATCATAACCTCGATGGTTTTGGCCGAATGCAGTTGCCATGCTTAGCGCCAGCAAAAGTCCGCAGGCCACCGAAGATTTTTGCGAGTTCGTCATTGCGATTCTCCGTAATTTTATAGGAATAGTGCGCTTGGTGCGTCGAACAGGAGACCAGAATAATAGAGCCCAATAGGTCTGCGCCGTGTTCGGTTACTACGTCAACCACATTATTTAGTTTCGGTAAATCACGCGAAAAACTTTTAACGATTCTGATGACCGAAGTCTCGTTTCATTTCCGAATTCTCGGAAGAAATGCGACAAGTGCTTTACTGGGACGCGGGCGGCGCACGCGCAAATGAGCGCAAAGCGCGAACAGCGACAGTCGCCGAGGACGGCCGGTGCCTGCTTAGGTGGACCCGGTCGCTCTCGCTCCCGGTTCTTATTTTGGCTTGCCATCGCTGATACTTTTCGGCTGGCTCACGTATGCACGTTCATGCTAAAAGGTTCGCGCAATCATCCGACCCGTCTGGAGGAACCACCAAATGCCCAAGCCAGTTTCGGCGGGGGAGTCCCGCTGCTATCCAGTTTTCTGCAATCGCCTGACCTGTCACAGTTTCAAATTGTTCGCGGCTCTCATGATCGGTGGACTTGTATTCGGGTTTGCCGCCAAGACACAAACGGCGAGCGCTCAAACTCGCCTGCTGCGCACGCCCACGGTGAGCGCGTCGCAGATCGCCTTCGCTTACGCAAATAACATTTGGACCGTGCCGCGCTCGGGCGGCAGCGCCCGCCGGCTCACCAGCTTCCAGGGTCAAACGTCGAATCCGCATTTTTCACCGGACGGAAAATGGATTGCGTTTAGTGGCGAGTACGCCGGAAACATGGACGTCTACGTAGCGCCGGCGGAAGGTGGCGAGCCGCGCCGGCTTACCTGGCATCCCGGCGCAGATCTGGTTCAGGGCTGGACCGCAGATGGCAAGTCAGTTCTATTTTCATCATCGCGGGCCACCTGGACGCCGGCCGCCGCGCCACGCTTCTGGACTGTGCCCGCCACGGGCGGAATCGAAGAACCGTTTCCACTGCCGCGCGCCTACCAGGGCAAGATCTCCGCCGACGGCGCGCGCGTCGCTTACCGCATGAATAATTCCTGGGACGAAGAGCGTCGCAACTATCGCGGCGGTCAGAACCGGCCCATCTGGATTGTCGATCTGAAAAGCTACGATCTGATCTCGCCGCCCTGGACCGACTCAAAAGACGTCGATCCTGTTTGGATTGACGACGCCGTCTATTTCATTTCCGATCGCGACGGCGTTGCCAACGTTTGGGAATATCAAACGAAGACCAAGAAGTTGACGCAACTTACTAAGTTCACAGATTTCGACGTCAAGGCGCTGGATGCGGGCGCAGGCTCATTGGTATTCGAGCAGGCTGGCTACGTTCACGAATTTGATCCAGGCAACGGGAAAGAACATGTGGTGGAAATAACCGCCGCAGGAGACTTCCCCTGGATGATGCCAAACTGGAAAGACGTTACCAGTCGCATGACAAACATGGCGCTCTCGCCAACCGGCAAGCGCGTCGTAGTTGAGGCGCGCGGTGAAATTTTCACCATCCCGGCTGAGAAGGGCGACATCCGCAACCTGACAAATTCGAGTGCGTCGGCTGAACGCGATCCGGCCTGGTCTCCTGATGGAAGATTTATTTCCTACTTCAGCGACAAGTCCGGGGAGTATCGCCTCTACATCGAAGCGCAAGACGGCCTGACGCCGCCGCGGGAATTCGTGCTCCAGAATCCGACGCATTACTACACTGCCTCATGGTCACCTGATTCAAAGAAGATTCTGTTTAGCGATACAAACCTGAAGGTCTGGGTGCTGGATGTGGCAAGCGGGCAGGCAAAGATTGTCGGCAACGATCCGTGGATGGTGCCAAACCGCACGCTCGATCCCGTTTGGAGTCCGGATTCAAAGTGGGTCGCCTACGCCAGCCGCCTGCGCTCGATGTATCACGCGATCTTTGTGAGCAATGTCGAGACAGGCGAGACGAAGCAGGTTACCGATGGACTCGCGGATGCGTTGTCGCCCGCGTGGGATGCGAGCGGCAAGTACCTTTGGTTTCTGGCATCGACCGATTTTGGCCTGGGTTCGCAGTGGCTCGACATGACGTCCTACGATCACAACGAAGACTTCGGGTTGTACGTCGCAGTGTTGAAGAAAACTGAGCCGAGTCCCTTGCTGCCGGAGAGCGATGAAGACAAAGGCGTGGGCAGCGCCTCGCCGAGTCCGGAGACCGGCGGTGGTCGCGGAAATCGCACGGATGCGGGAAGCGCTGGTTCATCTTCGTCGAACGACAACTCGCAAAGCGATCAACCTGCGACAACTCCACGACGTCCCCGCGCGCCGGTTACAGTTCAGATCGACTTCGACGGTTTGCAGCAACGAATTGTTTCGGTGCCGGGCGTGCCGGAGCGGCAGTATTCGGATTTGCACGCCGGTGCTGAGGGCAACGTGTTTTTTCTGGAAGCGAGTTCGCTACGAGGACAGGAAGGCACGGGTGGTCCAAGAGGAAACGAGCTGTGGCGCTATCGCTTGAGCGATCGCAAGGCCGCCTCATTCGCAACCGGCGTGGCCGCCTATGATGTCAGCGCCGACGGACATAAGCTCGTCTATCGCACACCGGTCGCCGGCGGTTTCGGTCAGGCGCAAGCTGGCCCGCCGCTACCGCCGTCACTTTTCTTAGTCGACGCTGATAAAAATCCGCCGGCAGCTGCACAGGGAAAGCTCAACGTGCGGCTGCGCATGTATCTCGATCCAAAGCAGGAATTTCAACAAATCTTCAACGAAGGCTGGCGCAACGAGCGCGACTATCTCTACGTGCCCAACATGCACGGCGCTGACTGGCCAAAGATGAAGCAGATGTACGGGCAATTACTTCCGTTCGTAAACCATCGCGCGGATCTCAATTACCTGCTCGACATGATGGGCGCTGAGATTGCAATCGGACATTCCTATGTGCGCGGCGGCGACCTGCCGGAAGTGCCGACGGTCATGGGCGGACTGCTGGGCGCTGACTTCGCGTTAGAGGGCGGACACTACCGGGTAACGAGAATCTACGACAACGAGAGTTGGAACCCGGACCTGCGCGCGCCGTTGGCAGCGCCCGGCGCAAAGGTCGCGGTCGGTGACTACATCGTCGCGATCAACGGCGTCGAATTGAAAGCGCCCGATAATATTCATCGACTGCTCGACGGCACCGCCAATCGACAAACATCCCTGACCGTGAACAGCACGCCCTCTATGGAAGGCGCCCGCAGCGTCACCGTTGTGCCCGTTGCCAGCGAGCAGGGTTTGCGCACCCGCGCGTGGGTCGAGTCGAACCGTAGGTTGGTTGAGAAACTTTCAGACGGCCAGCTTGCTTACGTCTATCTGCCAAATACAGGTCAGCCGGGCTACACCAGTTTCAATCGTTACTATTTTTCGCAGCAGGACAAAAAAGGCGTGGTCGTTGATGAGCGCTTCAATGGCGGCGGCTCTGCGGCTGATTACATCATCGACGTGCTCGGGCGCGATTTCGACGGCTACTTCAATAACGTCGCCGGCGATCGTTTTCCGTTCACGAGTCCCGCCGCCGGCATCTGGGGACCAAAGGTGATGATCATTAACGAGATGGCCGGCTCCGGCGGCGATCTCATGCCCTACATGTTCAAGCGTCGCAAGCTGGGCGTGTTGGTTGGAAAACGAACCTGGGGCGGACTGGTTCACACAGCCGACACGCCAACGTTTGTTGACGGCGGCTCGATGATCGCACCGCGCGGCGGCTTCTTTGGGCGCGATAACAAGTGGGCAGTCGAGAACGAAGGTGTTGGACCAGACGTCGATGTTGAGAACTGGCCAAAGGATGTTATCGCAGGCAAGGATCCACAACTCGAACGCGCGATTGCGGAAGCGATGCGACTGTTGAAGGAACGGCCAGTTGACCGTGCGGTGAAGGAACCGCCGCCACCGACGTGGGGGCAACGACCCCGATAACCGGCTGACCTTTTAGCTTGAACTGTATTAAGACTGCGGGAGAACGAGTTGCCGGGAAGCAGTTAACTAATGTGGCGCTATTGCGGAGCCGCGTTCTTCTTACGAAGTCCGAAGCATCGAGCGCTGGGGTTGAATGGGCGAGTTCTTCATGCAAAGCGTAAAGAAATCGGCTTCAGATGATCGGTAAGACCACCTGAAGCCAAGATACATGTCAGTTGCCAGTTTTTACCAAATGACGCAGCGCTTTGCTTCTTCACGCACCATCGCATCGCTCGCTTTGCATTGAAACGCGGCGGCAAACTGCGGCATGTTCGCAAGTGGTCCATTGACTCTGAACTTCGCCAGCGGGTGCGGGTCGATGTTCACCAGCAAACGCTGCAATTCAGGTCGCATGTTGGTCGCCCATCCGCGCGCATAGCCGAGGAAAAACCGCTGCTCCGGCGTAAAGCCGTCAACAGTCACACGCGGCTTGCCTTCCGTCGCTTTCTGGAATGCGGCGTAGGCAACCACGAGACCGCCGAGGTCCGCGATTGATTCACCGGCAACGAGCTTGCCGTTTTCATTGATGCCTTTCTCAACTTCAAACTTATTAAACTGATCAATAACGCACTGGGCACGCCCGGTGAACTCTTTCTTGTCGGCGTCGGTCCACCAGTTGGCCAGGTTCCCGGTGGAATCAAACTGGCTGCCTTGGTCGTCGAAGCCATGCGTCATCTCGTGACCAATAACGGAGCCCATGCCGCCGTAGTTAAAAGCGTCGTCAGCTTCCGCATCGAAGAATGGTGGCTGCAGAATGCCGGCGGGAAAAACTATTTCGTTAATCTGCGGATTGTAATAAGCGTTGACGGTCGGCGGCGACATGCCCCACTCCGTTTTGTCCACCGGCTTGCCAATCTTGTTCAAGTCACGATGTTTAGCAAAAGCGCCCGCGCGAAAACGATTGCTAACATACGAACTGCGATCAATTTGCAACGCCGAGTAGTCGCGCCACTTGTCGGGATAACCAATCTTATTGAGAAAAGCATCGAGCTTGACGATGGCTTGTTTGCGCGTGGGATCGCTCATCCAGCTTAGCGTCGTGATGTCGGTCTTGAGGGCCGCTTCCAAATTGCGCACCATTTCCAACGCCCGCGCTTTCGCCGCGGGCGGGAACGCTTTCTTCACATAGACTTCGCCGAGCGCTTCTCCCAACACACGATCGGTACCGGCTACGCAGCGTTTCCAACGGGGCAAGTTCTCCTTCGAACCCTGCAGAGTCTTCCCCTTGAAATTAAAATCCTCATCCACAACCTTTGCTGACAACGCCCCGGCAGTATTGTTGATCAAGTGCCAGCGCAGATACGTCTGCCAGTCTGAGAGAGGCACGCTGGTCAGCTGTTGATTCATCGCCTTGAAGAATTCGGGGGTTGCCACGTTCACGTCGGTATTTGGCGGAACGCCCATCTTTTGAAAATAGGTTGGCCAGTCGAACCCGTTGGCGAGTTCGTGTAACTGCGCAACGGTCATGCGGTGATAAATGTTTGCCGGCTCTCGCCTTGCAACTCTCGTCATGGAGGCTTGAGCGAGTTTTGTTTCCAGCGCCACGATCGTTTGCGTTTCAGCCGCCGCCTTCGCTGCATCGTCTCCCGTCAACTCGAACATCTTCGCCACGTGCTTAACGTATTCTTCTTTGATGTGGCTCGATTTCTCATCGGTCTTCAGGTAGTAGTCCCGATCCGGCAAGCCCAGGCCGCCCTGATCAACTTCGGCGGTTACCTCGGCGCTGTTCTTGAAGTCCTGAGTCGAGCCAGATCCGAAAAGAACGTTGACGGCCATTAAGTGGAGATGAGTGATTTCGTCCTGCAATGTTTTCTGATCTTTGATCTTCGCGATGCGATTAAGCTCACTCGCGAGCGGCTGTAGTCCCTCGCCTTCGATCGCCGCTTCATCCATACAGGTCGCATAGTAATCGCCAACCTTCTGCTCGCTGCTGCCTTTCGGCGCCTTAGTATTCTTTGCGGCGGTCTCAAGGATTTCATGCAGCACCTCGCGGTTTCTTTCATCGAGGAGATTTGCTACTCCCCAACTTGAATAGGCCGGCGGGATGG
Organism: Acidobacteriota bacterium; assembly: GCA_040002755.1. Lineage (GTDB taxonomy): Bacteria > Acidobacteriota > Blastocatellia > Pyrinomonadales > Pyrinomonadaceae > PSRF01. The sequence continues at coordinate 23,002 of JBDUDV010000014.1, forward strand.
AATTCGCAGCCATCCAGCCGCCGTTGGCGTATTGATAAAAATCAGTGCAGGCGGCAGCGTTTGGGTCGAGGCTGGCGCGATCGTAGCCATGACCGGTCTGGCCAAAGATGGTGGCAACGCTGAAAGCCAAAAGCAAGAAAGTGGCAGTCAGAGATTTCAAGTTCTTCATAAAGTGCTCCCCTTATTTCTTCGTTAAGCGTGGTTGTTAAGACTGGTGAATTGCAAGATTAGAACAGCAAACTTCTGTGACAGCTCAAATCCGAGGTCGTTCAAGATTTTCATTAATACGCGAACGAAGGGAATTAGTTTCGTCGAGTGAGCGACTCGGCGCAACTTGGCGCGCATTCGCCGACCGTCCATTTCCCTTAATCCCGGGCTTCTATTATTGGGCCCCGGGCAAGCCCGCCGACTACAAACTTCCACGATGTCTCCAAATACCCGGCTTGTTTCTGCTGACAATCGGCCATGCCATAAACATTCCGTCACTATGGGACTTCACTTGCTCTTCTGCAGCTTTCGGAATTTCCTTATAACGAGGTCCCGCCGCAACGGACTTAGGTGGCGAATAAACAGGGTGCCGTCGCAGTGGTCAGTCTCATGCAGGAAGCAACGCGCTGCAAGACCAGTCGCCGCGCGCTCGAAAGTGTTTCCGTCCGCGTCCTGCGCTCGCAGGACAACGCGCTCAGGTCGCTTAAGGTCCGCGTGAACTTTGCCAACGGAGAGGCAGCCTTCCTCGCCTTTCTGTTCTCCTTCAACAGAAATGATTTCCGGATTCGCCGCCACCAGCCTGATGCCTTCGCAGTCCATGACAAACAAGCGAAGTGATAAACCAATCTGCTGCGCTGCCAACCCGACGCCGCCTGCGTCGTACATCGTTTCAAACATGTCCGTGACCAGTAACTTGAACTCGGCAGCAAAATCGACCACAGGCTCTCCCGGTGTCAGAAGGACGGCGGCCGGATACTCAACTATCGATGTTACTGCCATGCGAAAATTTGAAAGTTCACCCTGGCGGGGATCTAAGCGGGTGCCAGCTCCTCTTCGCGCTGGTGCAGAAACTCAAACGGTTCAACGATCTTGCCTGCGATCGCGGAGGCAGCGACTACGTATGGCGATGCGAGATAGAGTTTGCCGGGACCGCTGCGACCGGGAAAGTTTCTATTTTGCGCACTCACCGTAACCGTCTCGGCAGATGGAGAAGCTCCAGGGCCCGCATTAATGCACGCACCACATGATGGATCGATCAGCTCGGCGCCCGCGCGCTCGAAAATCTCCATGTAGCCACGCTCGCGCGCGTACTGCTTGATTTTTTGCGACCCAAACTGGAGATAAAGATGAACCCCGGGCGCAACACGCTTACCTTGATTCAAAGCGTTCTGCAAAACTTCAGCGTACATGTCCATGTCAGCCATCTTGCCGCCGGTACACGAACCGCCGTACGCAGCATCAATGCGAACTTCCTCGGTTAGCTCGGCAATCGGAATGCCGTTGCGCGGATCGCCCGGCAACGCCACCATCGGTCTAATCTCATCGAGATCGATCTCAAACACAGCAGCGTATTCGGCATCCGGATCGCTGTACGTAAATCCACGGCGCACTTCTTCCGCATCCAGCCCGCGCATCTTCACGATGTACTCCAGCGTGCGTTCGTCAGGCTCGATGATTCCGGTCGTGCCGCCAGCCTCGACTGACATGTTAGTCAGCGTTGCTCTCTCGTCCATCGCCCAATTCTTAAGATCGTCGCCCGCGAATTCCAAAACTTTGCCGATGCCTTTGCTCGTCTTCATGTACTCGCTCGCGAGTATTACCAGCATGACGTCTTTCGCCGCAACGTCGGCGCGCTTACGTCCCTTCAAGACATAGCGCACCGTCTCCGGAACTTTGATCCGAATGTCTTTTGCGAACCAGGCGTTTGCCATGTCGGTGGAGCCAACCCCGAACGCAAAGCAGCCCAGCACACCGGCCATGCAGGTGTGCGAATCGGTGCCAATAACGATCTGCCCCGGCAACGCCAGATCTTCGACTACCGCGTTGTGACAGATCGCTTCTGAACCGCCTTCAGGATTCTCACCGTAGAGCCGTATTCCCTGCTTCGCGGTAAACTCTGCCTGCGTCGTCGCTAGTCCATCAGCCCTTTCCAACAATCCCATCTCGCGATGCTTCGCCGGCATGACCTTGCTTAAGAACGTCAAGTGATCACGAAACGCGAACACTGATTCGGGTTCCGTCACACGCGCATCCGGTCCTAACGCCTGTTTCAAAAGCGACTCCGCCATCGGCGTCACATACTCGTGTGAGAAGCGCACATCAGCAACTGCAAACAACGCGTCGCCGGGCTTCACCGCCGCCACGCCAACTTCACCGGCGCGCACAAACGCGTGACGCGCGATGATCTTTTCAACGATGGTCATCGGCCGCGACGGCTGTTCAAAAGGGGTCTCCACCGGCGGCGGCGTCACTTCGCCAGCCACGCGCGCTTTGTTGTAGTTGAAGAGTCCGCCATGTTCGACGATGTCGCGGGAAATTGGATCGAGACCAGCGGTGAACTCGGCCAGCGGAATCGCTTCGCCGCGACGGATGCGTGCTATCAAATTAAAATCCGTCGACGTCAACAAGCCGATGTTCTGTGAGTTTTGTCCGTAGATTTTTTCAATGCTCTTGGCGATGACGAGTTGGACGCCCGCCGCTTTTTCTGCGTAAGGCGCAGTTTCTCTCGATGACCCGCAGCCTTTAGAAAGTCCGGAGACGACCACCGCAAAGCCGCCCAGCTTCACTTCATCTTTCTTGACCGCCCCCTCGCGCATGCCGACAAAGACGAATTGGCCGAGAGTCTCGTCATAGTAGAAACAAACCCAGCCGGGCGTGATCTCGTCGGTCGAGATGTTGCTCATCAATGGCAAGCCTCCATTCCGAAGACGCTGCGCCAGTTCTGCCTCGAGCCGCTCGCGCTCTGCGCCCTCGGCTTCGAGTTGCGCGCGAATGAGCGAAGTATCGTCGGTCAAAAACAATATTCGGCCGGAAAACTTGATAGAAGCAGATCTCTTGCTGGCTTTGTCCGCAGTCATTTGGTCAACCCTTTGTAAAACTAGCTGGTACTCTTGGCGAGAAATTATAACCTTGTTGACTGAAAACACTTAGTCGAGGCTCTAGCAGCAAACTCGCTTGTCACCCCTTCACGGTGCTTCCCCGGAATTGATTGACAAGCTACCTCGCAGCGGTATAAGTTCCTGCCTGCCGCGGAGTCCATTAGCTGACGGACGCCTCTTGAGTCAGGTCAGCCTCATACTTCACTCCTACTTTTCTCAAAGGAGAATTACCGTGGACAACCAAACGACAGACCCTGACACCCACGCCACAGATCCTTCCAATACCACTCCTGACAACGAAACTTTGAGTTCTGCCCGGGCGGCGGACGCAGCCAAACAAGCAGTCGAAACGCCGGCGCCGGTAACAGTAGTTGAATCGACTGCCGGAAAGCTTGGGCTCACAGCGGAGGACCTGGGCGTTCCAGTTCAAACGCCTCAGACTCAACTGGTGCAGGGTAACATCGTCGTCGAAGGCGCTCATGCTGATTCGAAAGCACAGGTCTTGCCGCCGCAGTCTACTGCCGCTGCTAGAACTGAGAGCTTAGAAGGGCCGGCAAAAGGGAATCCTTTCCTGATGGGTTGCGTTGTCCTTTTCTATATGGCGATCGGGCTGTCTCTCCTCGCGATTAATTTGCGGGCCCGGGCATTTATCGCGGCGAAATGGAAGTGGATTGTGGTGGCTGCGGTGCTGACGGTCCTGGTGTCGGCGATTGGCGCCACCAAGCAGTGGTTCCAGCACACTACCGCGCAACGACGTATCGGGATGATCATCTTTGTGGTGATCCCTGCGGTTGTGTTGGCGGTAATCGTGGTGATCCTGCTGCCGGTCGCCTTTCGGGCAGCAGCATTGAGAATGATTTTTCTTTTGTGCGTCTGTCTGCTGCCGGCGGTCATGTATTACCTGTTCATTGCGACCAAGAAATACAGCATTCTGAATGAGTTCATTATCAACCTTGATCGCCTCGGACTTCTGGACGCCTCGGGACCAACACCGACTGTTCAAGGCAATCCCAATGTCGTCGAGACTGAAGCCGAGCGCAAGAATCGGGTTCTAACTTACCTGCAGAAATTCGAGGCGGTCTATGGCGCGTTTCCCACTGACCTCGGCGGTATTGTGCTACAAGCAACCGATCTCAGCCGCGTGCTTTATGATCGGCGCCTGACCAAGTCTGACGGTTCAACTTTCGCGAGCATCTTCACCGCCGAGACGACTGTACCGGTAATTTTGGCGACCGTCCTTTTTGCGCTCGGCTGGCTAATCACGCTACCGCCCTGGCAAGGAACAATCCCACATTCGGAAGTAGGATTGCCGCCGCTAAACTGGTTGGGCACCTTCATACCTGAACAATCGCCGGTTCATTTCGCTTTTATCGGCGCCTACTTCTTCTCTCTGCAGATGCTCTTCCGCCGTTATGTGCGACGAGACTTGCGCGCGAGTGCATACGTCGCAGTTTCTTTGCGAGTAATCCTGGCGGTGATTGGGACCTGGGTTTCCGTCGCAGCCATGTCGGCCATGTTCCATCGGTTCAACGTAAGCCCGATCACTCCGGAAGCGACAAACCAATTGCTGGTGATAGGCTTCGTTATTGGTGTCTTCCCGCGCGTTGCCTGGCAGATCGTTGGGGCGGCGGCGAAGTCGATTGGTGGCTCGATGCTGCGGCTGCCAAGCTTACAGACGCAACTCCCGATCAGCGATCTTGATGGCCTGACAGTTTGGCACGAATCTCGGCTTGAAGAGGAAGACATCGAGAACGTACCCAACATGGCCACTGCTGAGCTGGTTGATATGTTCCTGAATACGCGCTTTCCTCCCGATCGAATTATCGACTGGGTTGACCAGGCGATTCTTTACACTCACCTGGGCGCCCAGACTGGTAAAAAGAAGGAGACCGATACGCGCAGAGAGACATTGCGGCTGCAAGGTATTCGCACAGCCTCGGCGCTAATTGAAGCGTACACGCGAAGCGCGGAGCGTGGCGATCGCGCCGAGTTTGAAAAGCTTTTGCAAGACCCAGGCTCGCCGCGAATCCCGATGCGTTCGTTGGTGGATACGATGCAAACAAATCCAAATCTGCGGCTCATTCAGACGTGGCGAGGGCTGCTGCCTTACTCGCATCCAAGGCCGCTCCGATCGTAGGAGAACAATCATAAGACGGGTGATAGGAATCGGCGGCTTTTTTTCAAGGCGACGGATCGGAAACACTTCGCGCCTGATATCAGAAACATCCGGACTCGAGCCTGACCCTTATGGCGGCGTTGTTTTCGATTGTCCCGCAAGTGAAGCTGGGCAAAAGACAGCGCAGACCGTTTGGTCCTTGTTTCCAGGCGATACGAAATACTTTAACCCCAGCAGCGCTCCTTTCATGATCAACTATCGCGTTCAGAAACTCCCGAACTCCTCGCGGCGCTGAAGGACGAGGGCGTCGCGGTAGACGGGCGCACCGAAGAATACGAGTTCGGAAAGTTTGGCTGGATCATGGATCCGGAGGGCAACCGCGTTGAACTGTGGGAGCCCGGTGTTCTCTCCGCCAAGCCATCGGGGAACATTCCTTCCGACTAGCGCAGACTAATGCGGGCGTGCATCCTGCGCGTTGTGGCTCTATGATGATGCAACCCCCCCGAGTTCTTCCTATTCCTATTTTACAGGTGCGCTCAGATTGTTAACCCGGTTCTTTTGTCTCTGCACGTTGCTGGTAACTCTGACGGTGATTACGTCTGTCGGTCTGCCGCAACAGTCACCCAATCGTAAGGAGCTGCCAAACTTCCACGAGGTTAATGCCAAGCTTTATCGCGGTGGACAACCGGGTCCCGGTGGCCTGCAACAACTTGTCGATCTAAAAATCAAGACAATCGTGAATTTACGCGGCGAGGGAGAAGGCATTAATAAGGAAGCGGAGGAAACTCGTGCCCTGGGGCTGCGGTTTTTCCAGGTACCCTTTGAACGCGCCGGACGTCCGCGCGATGACGACATGAAACGGGTCCTGGAAATTATCGACACGCCGGTACCAACCCGTTTTTGTTCACTGTAAACAAGGGGCCGACCGAACCGGGACGGTAATCGCAATCTACCGAATCACGCACGATGGCTGGACCAGCGAACAAGCGAAGGCGGAAGCCAACAGTCACGGGATGCATCTCTGGGAGTCGGGCATGAAAGACTACATTCACGACTACTATCGCGACTATACCGCCGGGCAAAAACCTCGCGCGCATTAGTCTACCGGACTCCTCCCGTTTCTATTTTTGCGCTGTTGCGCATCAGCCGCGGCTCTAACGTGCCGGTGCGTCTCGTGGACATGTTATTTTTTTCAGGCCGAACATGACGATTATCATCTGGCACTGATAAGTGAACTATAAGATTATTCTGACAACCCGGGAGCAACTCAATGCGAACTAGAATGTGTTTGGTAGTTTTCGTTTACGCTTTCTTAGCGACAACGGCTTTCGCGCAGCAGTCGCTCGACGCCATGATCGACCGTGACATCGCATCGCTCGTAGCCACCTACAAGTTGTTGCATGCTGCTCCGGAGCTGTCTCATTACGAAGAAAAGACCGCAAGCTTCTTTGCGACGCAATTGCGGGCAATGGGCTACACCGTCACCGAGCATGTCGGTAAATACGAACGGCCTCAGTGGACGGGTTACGGCGTTGTCGCAGTAATGAAAAACGGCGCCGGCCCGACGGTATTGCTGCGTACCGAACTCGATGCCTTGCCGGTTGACGAGAAAACCGGATTGCCCTACGCGAGCAAAGTGAAAACGAAGAACGATGCCGGTCAGGAAGTAAGTGTCATGCATGCCTGCGGGCACGACGTTCACATCACTAGCATGCTCGGCACCGCCAAAATGCTTTCTGAACTAAAGGACCAGTGGCACGGGACGCTTGTGATTCTGGGACAGCCGGCTGAAGAAACCATCGATGGCGCGCGAGCGGTGCTGCGTGATGGCCTCTACGATAAGTTTCCCAAACCCGATTTCGCCATCGCACTCCATGACAGCGGTGAGCTGGAGGCCGGGAAAGTTGGTTACACACCCGGCTTCACGCTCGCGAGTTCCAACACCGTCGATATCAAAATTCGCGGCCTCGGCGGTCACGGTTCAAAACCGGATGCCACGAAAGATCCAATCGTGGTCGCTGCGCAGGTAATCATGGCGCTGCAAACGATCGTGAGTCGCGAAAACTCGCCGCTCGACCCGGCAGTCGTAACAGTGGGCTCGATTCATGGCGGCACGCGGCCGAACATCATTCCCGATGAAGTGAACATGCAGTTAACGGTTCGCGCTTATCGAGAAGAAGTACGGCAAAAACTGCTTGCGGCAATCGAGCGGATCACCAAAGGTATGGCCATCGCGGCGGGCATTCCGGATGATCGCGCCCCGATAGTTAAGGTAAGCGAGACTGAATATACCGCCGCCACTTACAACGATCCGCAGTTGACCGAGCGCATGGCTGCAGCCTTTGTAAGAGGACTCGGTCAGGACAACGTCGTGAAGCTTCCGCCGGCAATGGCGAGCGAAGATTTTGGTTATCTTAGTTTGGAACAGAAGATCCCTGCGGTTCAGTTCACGCTCGGTGCGGTCGATCCGGAGAAGGTCAAACGTAGCAAAGAAATCGGAATGCCACTGCCATCGCTGCATTCAGCCTTGTTTGAGCCATTGCCCGAGCCAACCCTGAGGACCGGCGTCAAGGCGATGACTTCCGTGGTGCTGGATTTAATGAAGAAGTAAGGGGAAAATGGAAAGGGGGAAAAGTGCGGGCAACGAGCAATTGAACATCACGGGCGTCCCTTTTCCCTATCCCGGTTTCCCAATTCCCCTGTTTGTGATTCATGCTTCACATTCATAACGGCGACGCTTCGGCAAACATCGCTAAGCAATCATCGCTGCCGGGCGAGCATTTCGCTTTTCGCGAAGCTTTGATTGACGGGCCCATCCCGGCTGAGGTCAAGGATGTCAACGCCTTCAAGCTAATCAGAGCCCGCCACCTTTCGGATGCATATGGTGTCGATCCGAAACAAGGCCTGCGGGACCTGACGGCCCAGGAAGCGAAACTGGCATCGTTTCGCGAACACGACGAAGTCGTGCTCTGGTTTGAGTACGACTTGTTCTGTCAGATACATTTAATCTACTTGCTTGATTGGTACGGCAGACAGCAGCTTGAACACACAAGACTCAGCCTGATTTGCATCGGTGAATTCTCCGGCAAAGAAAACTTTCGCGGCCTGGGGGAGTTGACGGCTGAAGAACTCGCGTCGCTATTTCCAAGACGACAACAGGTAACGCAAGCCCAGCTGGATCTGGCGACGGCAGCGTGGCAAGCTTACTGCTCGGCTGACCCCACCGACATTGAAAAGTTTCTACAGACAGATACGTTAGCTCTGCCTTTCCTCGAGGCGTCGCTTCGAGCTCATCTCCGACGTTTCCCGTCCAACAAAAACGGACTGGGGCGTATCGAAGATCGTGCACTCGAGCTCATATACCAGGGACACCATCGTTTCACTGATCTCTTTCCAAAGTTTGCAGAAGCTGAACCTGTCTACGGACTGGGCGACGCGCAGCTCTGGGCCGCCATACGAAGAATGATCGCGGCCGAATCACCTTTACTCATGGTCGCAGGGTTGGAAAACGAACGCCCGGACCGGCAAACGCTAACGCCAGAGATTGTAAGCAAAGCCGGCTTCAAGTTGACTGAGCTGGGCCATGCAGTACTGAGAGACGAAGCTGATTTCGTATTCCTTGCCCACATCGACTATTGGCTTGGCGGCGTGCATCTCAAGGGAAGCCGTGACCTTTGGCGTTGGGCCGAACAGGCTGAAACCGTATTCCTCTCAAGACCTCATTAAGATTTACTATTCACGATTCACGAATTACTATTCCCACATTTATGGACATCGAATCGATTCGCAGCTTCTGTCTATCGCTGCCACACGCGGATGAAAAAGTTCAGTGGGGCAACGATCTGCTTTTTCGGATCGGTGAAAAGATGTTTGCCGTCGCGGCGTTGGAACCGGGTCATGGCGTGGCGCTGTCGTTTAAGTGCACGCCCGAAAAGTTTGCCGAACTGGTGGAACAAGCGGGCGTCATTCCCGCGCCCTACATGGCCCGACATTATTGGGTCGGGCTCGAGCGCTTCGACGCTTTGCCGGATCGCGAGCTGAAACCGCTGCTGGCCAACGCTTATCAAATGGTGCTAAAGAAACTTCCTAAAAAAATGCGAACAGCACTGGGTGAAACAACTACCAGGATCTCCAAGCCGGCGAGACCGAGGAAACGCCGCTAGTGTGCGATCGAAACAAAAGGCCTCGAGGACACGACTCGCATCCCTATGCCGGCGAACTCAACATTGCTGCGTTGGCCAAAGGCCGTTATCGGATCCGCGTGACGGTCATAGAACTTGGGGCCAAAGCCTTTGCCAGCCGGAAGCCACTTTCGAAATCGAATAACAACCGGGCGAAAGTAATTGGCGGCGTTTTTTGGCGAACAAACGCGGATCAGACCATGAAAGAATCGCAGAAGAGCTTTTCAGATCAGCCCTTATCCGCGAAGATCTACGGCTAAAGATGGAAAACTGGTGGGAAAACTTTTTTCACGGCGTCGCCCTGGATTTCTGGCGCGCCGCGGTCAGCGTCGAACAAACGCGCGCGGAGGCTGACTTCATCGCGGCGCAATTGCAACTGAGCAACTCTACTAAAGTGCTTGATGTACCCTGCGGCAACGGTCGCATCGCGATCGAGCTGGCGAAACGCGGCTTTGAGTTGACCGCAGTTGATATCGCCGCGGAATTCATAGCGGAGGCGAAGCACAAGTCGAATCAAGCCGGCATGAAGGTTGATTGGCACCATCGAGATATGCGCGACCTGCCGTGGGCTGGTGAGTTTGACGGCGCGTTCTGCTTTGGCAACAGCTTTGGTTACCTCGACGACGATGCAAACGCCGACTTCCTCAAAGCGCTTTCAAAAACATTAAAGCCCGGGAGCCGTTTCATCCTCGATGCGCCGGCAATTGCTGAATGCGTCCTGCCAAATTTTCAATCAAGCCGCTCGATTGAGATTGCTGGTATTAAAGTCGACATCGAACACCGCTACGATCACGAGCAAGGCCGAATGTTCAACGATTTCACGTTCACACGTAGCGGCGTTGTGGACCGGCGACCGTCGTCTCAACGGGTCTACAGCTATCGCGAGCTTACCGAGTTGCTCCGTTCAACGGGCCTTGAGCCCGTTGCCGCATTCGCCTCGTTAACAGAAGAGCCATTCCGCCTGGGCTCGCAGAGACTATTGCTGGTTTCGTCAAAGCCGTGAGCTGAGACAACCCCTTCAGCCTTTCCTGACTGCAAAAGTCCACAGCTCCCAAGCTGGTCCATTCTGTCTCGACTGTTGACGATGTCACTAAGTTGAATCAGAAGGTCTACGCCGAGTTATTGACACCCGCGACTGATCGTGGCTGGGCTTGTTTTCGCCGGAGGTTTACACGGCGCTCGAGGCAGGTGGTGTTAGTCGGAAGTAGTCGCGCGGGAGTGAAAGCGTTCTGGTGCAGGAGGCGGCTCAAGAACCAGACTCTGACGCCTAACCAACGCCAGCGCCAGAAGCGCCGAGTAGACCATCGTTCCATATAGCGCGATATTGGCGACAGTCATGAAAGCAATTCCGGCAACCAAATCGCGGTCCGAAGGCTGCCTTCCGATTAAAAGAATCCACAGCGGACGTGGCCATCCTATTGGCATCACTGTGAAGTCCATAGGAATTCTTCCAGTGACATCGGCGGTCACCGAAAGCATGACGGCGTAACCGAGGGGTAGCAAAAAGCCGAGAACGATCGACAAAGCCAGGCGCTTGATACTGAAAAATCGCACCCGAGCGTTTTTCTTCATGCACTTCCTTTACGCGTTTATCTTCTGGATAATCGCGTCGGCAAATTCAGCGGTCCTCGCTGTGCCGCCGATATCTTTCGTGCGCACTGTGCCTTCGGCGAAAACTTGCAGCAGTGCGTTTTCCGTTTTGTCCGCCGCTTCGCGCTCACCGAGGTGACGCAGCATCAGAATGCCTGACTGCAGCAGCGCGGTCGGATTTGCGATTCCTTGTCCGGCAATGTCCGGCGCCGAACCATGTACTGCTTCAAACATCGCGCCCTTCTCGCCGATGTTTGCGCCCGGCACGAGGCCCAACCCGCCGATCAAACCGGCGCATAAATCCGACACGATGTCTCCGTAAAGATTCTCCAGGAGCATGACGTCAAACTGTTCCGGGCGCATGACGAGTTGCATGCAGGCGTTGTCGATGATCTTGTCGTCAGCTTCGATCTCGGGATACTCCGTCGCTACTTTACGGAAGCAATCGAGGAAAAGTCCGTCAGACAATTTCATGATGTTGGCTTTGTGACCGCAGGTGATCTTCTTGCGGTTTTCGCGGCGCGAATACTCGAATGCAAAGCGCGCAATCCGCGTGGAGGCTTTTTCCGTAATGATCTTCAGACTCTCAACTACTCCCGGAACCACGATGTGCTCAAGGCCCGCATACAAACTTTCTGTGTTCTCGCGAACAATAACCAAATTGAGTTCCGGATAGCGGCAGGGAACATTCGGCAACGCGCGGATCGGTCGCAGGTTCGCGTACAGATCGAGCGCTTTGCGCAGGCCCACGTTGACGGAGGTGAAACCTTTGCCGATGGGCGTTGTGACCGGACCCTTGAGCGCAACTTTGTTTCGCAACATCGAATCAAGCAAAGCCTGCGGCAGCGTCTCGCCAAATTTTTCCAGCGCCTGGGCGCCTGCGTAGTGAGTTTCCCACTCAATGTCTACGCCCGAGGCCTCAATGATGCGCACTACGTTTGCGGCGATTTCTGGACCGATGCCGTCGCCGGGAATCAGTGTGATACGATGTTTCATAATCGAATTGGTCTTTGTACTCTGGTCTTGGCCTTAGACTTTTTGTTCCGAAAGAACTAAGGATACAGAGGTCAAGGCCCAAAGACCAAAGATCGAGGACCGAAGTTCCCTCCCCAACGAAATGATTCAAACAAGCGACAGCGCGGAAGTGGTAATTATCGGTGGTGGAATCATCGGTTTGGCCGTGGCTCGAGCGCTGGCGTTTCGCGGCGTTCGCGATGTGCTCCTGATCGAACGCGGTAGTTTGGGAGCTGAAGCCTCCGGTGCGGCCGGCGGGATGTTGGCGCCACAAGCAGAAGCTAATCGCGCGCATGAATTTTTTTACCTTACTTGCCGGAGCCGCGACATGTATCCGGAGTTTGCCGCAGCACTGTTGGCTGAAACCGGCATCGACGTTGAACTCGAAACGACTGGAACACTTTACCTGGCGTTCACGGAACCCGATGAGAACGAACTTGAAAAGCGTTATGACTGGCAAACCAAAGCGGGACTTCCGATCGAGAGACTAAGCAGCGCTGCAGTGCGTGAGCTTGAGCCGTCAATTAACGAAGAGGTGCGCGCCGCTCTCAAGTTTCCGCTCGACACGCAGGTGGAAAACCGGCGGCTGATAAGTGCGCTCACCGCTGCAAATGAAAAACTCGGCGTGCGCCTCGAAACCGGAACGGCAGTCGCTTCGCTGAGAATTGAGCGCGATCGCGTCAGCGGCGTTGAAACGTCGCGTGGGTTCGTCGCTGCTGGTGCGGTCGTCATCGCCGGCGGCGCCTGGAGTTCACTGTTGGGAGCCGGGGACAAAGCATTGCCGAATTTGCGCATCAAACCCGTTCGCGGCCAGATGCTCTGCTTTGAACCTAAGCCCCAGATTGCGAAGCACGTTGTTTATAGTCCCCGAGGATATGTCGTTCCCCGGCGCGACGGCCGCCTGCTGGCGGGGTCAACTACCGAGCAGGTTGGTTTTGAGAAACAGGTGACGGCGGCGGGCGTGCAATCGATATTGTCTGCGGCGCTGGAGATTTCGCCGCGAATTGCGTCTATTCCGTTGACTAACTCCTGGTCCGGATTACGGCCGCGAGCTGCCGACACTTTGCCTGTGCTGGGGCCATGTGCTGAAATTGCAGGCGTCTACTATGCGACTGGTCATTACCGGAATGGCATCCTGTTGGCGCCAATAACCGGAGAGTTAATCGCGACGGCAATTGTTGATGGAATCTTTCCGGCGACGCTCGGGATTTTTTCGCCGGATCGATTTGGGTTGGTAGCTGTCGGCTAGTATTACTTAAACAATGCTTCATATTGATGGAAAACTTCGGCGACTTGCAGTCTTCCTGTTGCTGGTGACGGCTTACGGTGGTCTCGTCTGGGCGCAGCAGAAAGAACCAAAGAACGCGCAAACGCCGGCAATCGAGAAGCGTTCCGCGTATGCCTTGTTTGCAGAGGCAAACTTCTACGTCAACACAGCATTTGCGGAATTCAACAAGCAGAAGATTCCCTACGACCAAAAACTCGAAGCCAAGACAAAACAGGAACAGAAAGATCTGGCGGCGAATTATGCGGCCATCCTCGAAAAGCGCCAGTCTCTGCCAGACACGGATGTTTACTACCTCGGCATGCTTCATCATCTGGCCGGCAATGCCGCTGGCGCACTCGCCGCGATGCGTCGCTATCTTGCGGGGCCAGCAACCGGTGAAAACGCGCAACTCGCTCGCGCGGTTGTCGTCCTCCATGGAACTCGACAGAATCTCATCCCCGAGGCCGAGCATGCTGTTGCAGATTATGCGCAAAACCAGCCGCAGAACCTGGTGGAATGGTTCAGCATGGAGACACTGATAGCTGAGTCGCTGCAAAAGGCGAAGAACTACGCCGGTGTGTTGCGGCATTCGCAGGAGATGCTCAAAGTTGCGAAGCTGATCCTGGCTGATAAAACCATTAACTCTTTCCGTCGTGACGACCTGCTCTTCAAAGCGATCGCATTCATGTCGGATGCTTATGTGCAGTCCGGCAAGAAGAGTGAAGCTTTGGCTGCCATTACTGAATTGCGCAAACTGGCGATTGCGATACCTTCGGGCGGTCTGTTGAGGTTAGCAAACATTCAAATGGCAGCGCTGGATGGTTCAATTGATCTAAGAGGAATATTCAACGAAGCACTACCGGCAAGCGCGACTCCGCTTCCGGAGTTGGTTGCTATGCAGTGGATCGATCAAGCGCCGGTGAAGTTATCTGATCTGCGCGGCCGGGTTGTGTTGCTCGACTTTTGGGCGCCATGGTGCGGTCCCTGTCGTTACACCTTCCCGCGCCTGCAGCGTTGGCACGAGAGCTATAAAAGCAAAGGCCTGGTGATACTCGGTGTTACCAATTACACCGGCGACATTGACGGTCGTCGCGCCACGCATCCTGAAGAGCTGGCGTACCTGCGTACCTTCAAGAAACAACAGCGACTGCCTTATGGATTCGTGGTCGCTGATTCATCTATCAACGAAATGAACTACGGCGTGTTTTCCATTCCGATGTCTTTCCTGATCGACCGGCGCGGAAACGTGCGCTTCATCGCTATGGGCGCCGGCGAAGCGGAAATTGCGGGACTGGGCAAAATGATCGAAAAAGTAATAGGCGAAGAGATTGACAAGGGCAATACTCCAGTTGCCGTCACGCAGCAGGAGGAGTAAAGACTTGTTTTTCTTTCCGGTTGTACTATTCGGGATAGGCGGTATCAACTGGTATCTTGTTTTTAACGAACGCGCGCGCCGCCGGGTGGGGTTGGAGCAGTTGGTACTTCGTCCAGAAACGAAGCAAAGGTAGAGAAATTGACGACGCAATGACGATCGCAACGTCTCTGATCGCGGCAAGTGCAATCAGCTTGGTTTAAGTAATTAGCTTAATGGAAAACCAAAACATAACCATAGGTATCGCTTTCGCGGCCGGAATTCTTTCGTTTCTTTCTCCGTGCGTCTTGCCGCTCGTTCCCGGATATATCTCGCTGATGTCGGGGGTGAGTATCGACAGACTCAAAGAAGATGGTTCCGGCGGAAACGCGCGCCGCGCCGTGATTCTGAATTCGCTGGCCTTCAATGCCGGACTCTCAGTGATTTTTCTGGCGCTGGGCACGACGGCTGGTTTCGTTGGTGCTTCGATTATCTCGAATCCATGGGTTAGAGGTATTGGCGGCGTCATCATCATCCTCTTCGGCTTGCAGTTGATCGGTCTGCTGAAAATATCGACGCTCTACAAAGACACGCGTTTCTTTTCAAACGAAAAGCCGCGCGGGCCACTCGGCTCGTTCACTCTGGGTATTGCCTTCGCCGCCGGTTGGACGCCGTGCATTGGCCCAATCCTCGGCGGCATCCTCGGACTCGCGGCTGCCAGCGGTGGTTGGCGCAGTGGATTGGTTCTCTCTGCCTTTTATTCGGCAGGCCTGTCAATTCCCTTTCTGGCGACCGGTCTGGGCATCAATAAGTTCCTTAGCTTTTATTCAAAGTTTCGCAGGCACCTGCACAAGGTGGAGGTTGTTTCGGGCGTGGTGCTGATTCTCGTTGGCCTGTTGGTGATGACCGGAAAATCGACTCTGCTTACGAGCTCATGGCTCGCGAAATATCTGCCCAACGCCGAAGCCTGGATAAAAGTGAACCCGGCCCCGACCGCACCAACCACTGGGACGGTTCCGGGTGGCAACTTCGAGCTGGCGCCCGAGGTTCAGTTTCAAACTCTGGCCGGGCAACAGTTCACCCTGGGCCAACTGCGCGGCAATGTCGTGCTGCTGAATTTTTGGGCGACTTACTGTATTCCCTGCCGCGAAGAAATTCCGGTGCTCAATGCCATGCAGTATGAACTGGAGTCCCGTGGCTTGAAGATTATTGGCGCTTCGTTGGAAGACAATGTCGCTGACATCGAGTCGTACCA
This sequence comes from Acidobacteriota bacterium, assembly GCA_040002755.1. GTDB lineage: Bacteria > Acidobacteriota > Blastocatellia > Pyrinomonadales > Pyrinomonadaceae > PSRF01. Next base: position 38,862 of record JBDUDV010000014.1, read on the forward strand.
GAAAGACGTACGGAAGTTTGAGTATCAGGTGCTCGTCGGTGGAGACGCCGCAAAAGCTAAGTTTGGCGGCACTGTCTTGCCAACCACGTATCTGATAGATCGCGACGGGCGCATTCGCCAGAAGATCATCGGCGCCCGTGACCGCGCTGGTTGGGAAGCCGCGGTGAAACCGTTGCTCGATGAAACGCCGGCAACGGCGCAGAAGACTAACTAAGTCCGGATCACCAGGAGTGTGAACATGAAAAGATTATTCGCCCTGATAGTTTTGGCGCTGGCCCTGATACCGGCCGCGACTTACGCTCAGGACGGGCATGAATATTCGCCACTCGTTGAAAAAACTGTCAATTATAAAAACTGGACCCTCAACGATCTGAAAGACAACAAGCCAGTCGACCTGCGCTCGCTGATGCAGGGCAAGAAACTCGTCATGGTGGTTTACTTTGCGCCTTGGTGTCCGAATTGGCGCAACGAAGCGCCGGTCGCGGCGAAACTTTATGAGAAATACAAAGAGCAGGGCTTCGCAGTAATTGGTGTTGGCGAATACGGCCCGCGTGCTGATGCTACCAATTTCTTCGCGCCCAATGGCCCGACCTTCCCGGTGGTCAGCGAATCGGAATTGCGTGAGGAGCGGGAAAAGACTCCACATTTCGGCTACCGGCAACTGACCGGCGATACGCGCAAGTGGGGCTCACCGTGGAATATTTTTCTCGAGCCTGCGACGCTCGCGAAAACCGGCGACGTGCTGACGGAGAAAGCCTGGGTCGTGAATGGTGAGTTGATTGAAGCTGACGTCGACAGGTTCATTGCAGACCATTTGAAGGCAGCCACCGCTACTGCAATCACGCCGTGCAAAGAATAATTCGCTGAACAATCCGGAAATCACATTTCCCAAGGGCTCGGCACGCCGGGCCCCTACTTTTTTGCGAGTTAGTGCTAATATTGCCGACTTATTTTTGCTCGACGTGAGTATCCTTTTGCTATGAAACTTCGTTTGCTTTATCACGGCCACTGCTTCGACGGTGTCGCCTCGGCCGCAACCTTCACGCGCTTTTACAAGGAACGCGTTCATCCGGAAGCGGAAGTTAACTATGGTGGTCTCTTGCATCGTCCAGGAAACCTGTTTGATCCAGCGTTGTTGGACGGCGACGAAAACGCGATCGTGGATTTCAAATATGCGGCGACGGAAAAACTGACCTGGTGGTTTGATCATCACCAGTCGGCGTTTCTGACGCCCGAGGATGAAGCACATTTTCGCGCCGAGAATTCCAGCAAGAAGTTCCTCGATCCGACACGCAAATCGTGCACTGAATTCATCGCCGACGTCGCGCACAAGCAGTTTGGGTTTAACGACGAACCGCTGCAGGACCTGATTCACTGGGCCCACATCATCGACGGCGCGCTCTACGAAAACGCCGCCCAGTGCGTGGAACTGAAAGAACCTGCATTGCAACTAATGCAGGTAATTGAATCCGATCCCGACGACAAGTTTATCGAGCAGATTATTCGCGAGCTTACGGTGAAACCGCTCGACGAAGTTGCTACCTGCGAAGAAGTACAAAGGCGTTTCCAGCCGATTCTGAAACAGCATCTGGAAACACTCGAAGCGATTCGGCGCAAGGCGATCTCGGCAAAGGGAGTTGTCCAGTTTGACCTGGTAGACGAGGGTTACGAAGGTTTCAACAAGTTCATCCCTTACTACCTCTACCCGGAAACTACCTACACGGTCGCCTTAACACGCGGCTCGCAACGCACCAAGATTTCCGTCGGCTCAAATCCCTGGGCGCCGCGTCCGCGTACTCACAACATCGCGAAGATCTGCGAACGTTACGGCGGCGGCGGCCATGCGGTTGTTGGCGCGATTTCGCTGGGAACAGATGAAGTTGAAAATGGAAGGGCGATCGTGAAAGAGATTGTCGCAGAGTTGTCGTCGTAGGACAGGCATTCCTACCAGTTCTTTTTAGATCTGAATTAATCCTGCTAAGAGAAAGAGCGGCGTATGCCGGCCCTACTTCGCCATCAGTGCTTCGATCTCACCCGCATCCTTCGGCACTTTCGTAGTCAACACGCGCGGGCCGTTTGACGTGCACAGCACGTCGTCTTCAATGCGCACGCCGATTCCCAGATACTGTTTGGGAATGTCTTTCGTTTCCGGCGCGACATAGATTCCCGGCTCGACCGTCATCACGACACCCGGCTCGAGCGCGCGCGACTCTTTGCCGTAGTAGTAAATTCCCACGTCGTGCACATCGATGCCGAGCAAATGTCCCAGGCCATGCATATAAAACTGCTTGTACTTTTCTTCCTTGATGAGCTGCGCAGGTTCTCCCTTTAGCAGACCGAGTTTGACCATGCCTTCCGTTAGCATTTCGACGGAACGCGCTTTGATCTCGTCGTGCGTAACGCCGGGCCGCACCATCTCCACGCACGCCACCTGCGTCGCCAGCACCAGATCGTAGATTTCGCGCTGGGCTTTCGAGAAGCGTCCGTTGATCGGGAACGTGCGGGTGATGTCGGAAGCGTAGCCTTTGTATTCAGCTCCGGCATCGACCAACAACAAGTCGCCGTCGTGCAGTTCGCCGTCGTTGTTTATGTAATGGAGCACGGTCGCGTTAGCTCCGGCGCCAACGATGGAAGTGTATGAAGCGCAGGCTCCGTGTCGCCGAAACACTTGTTCGATGAGCGCCTCGACCTCGTATTCCTTCATCCCCGGCCGCACTGCCTTCATCGCTTCGACGTGAGCTTCGGCCGCGATGTCTGCTGCCTTCTGCATCAGGTCGATCTCTTCCGGCGACTTAATAACGCGCATCTCATGAACGATTGTGGCGGGATCGACAATCGTTCGCGGCGGATGAATCGGCTTGCGATTAACGGCACGCATGTCTGCGATGCGGCGAATGATTTTGTTGTCAATATCGGGGTAGGCGCCCAGACGATAGTAGAGTTTCTCAGCACCGTCGAGTATGCCCTGAAGTTGTTCGTCAAACTCCGCAACCGGAAACGCCTCTGCGGCTCCGAACTCCCCCTTGGCGCCTTCAACGCCGGCGCGGCGGCCCACCCAAATTTCCTGCTCCGGATCGCGCGGCCGAACGAATAGCGTGTATTTCTGTTCTCTGCCGGGCGCCACTACGGCGATTGAATCAGGCTCTTCGAAGCCCGTAAGGTAGTAAAAATCAGAGTCCTGACGAAAGCGATACTGCGTATCGTTGGAACGGGTCGCTTCGCGGGCGCTGGGAATGATGGCGACTGATTTTTGATCCATGCGGCGCATGAATTCCTGAAGCTGGGGTCTGATCATGAAAGCTACTCCTCTGGGGACTCTCTGGATTTGAGGGTGACTATTGTAACTGAGCGCACCAGAACTCAAGAAATCAACCCTTACTAACTGCTCCAAAGGATGAGGTCCCTACGGGACTCGGCGACTCTCTCGGTGGTAGCTATGCAGCGGAAGACGCTTTGTTGGATAATCAACTCGCAATGAGCGCACAAACTCTACCGGCACATGACAAGAAAACGGCCGTAGTGATTTCTTACGATCCGGGAACCGGCGAAGAGATCGGCCGTGCTCCATTGGCTTCCTTTGATGACGTCAAACGCGCGGTAACGGCAGCGCGCGGCGCGCAGCCGGCCTGGGCCAGTCTTTCTTTCCAGCAACGTGCTCGCATAATTCTCAAGGCGCGCGAACTCATGGTGGCCGAACGTGACGAATTTGCCGTGCTCATTTCAAGAGAGACCGGCAAGCCGGTCGCCGAGGCGCTCTCGATGGAGATAGTGCCGACGCTCGATGCGATGCACTATTTTGCGCACTCCAGCGAGAGTCTGTTGCGCCCGCAAAAGATCGATATCGGCCAATACGGCTTGATGGGTCGTTCGTCAACGATTATGTTCAGTCCCCTGGGAGTGATCGGAATTATCTCTCCCTGGAATTTTCCGCTCGCTACGCCGGCTGATGAAGTAGTGATGGCGCTGATGGCCGGGAACGCTGTTGTACTCAAGCCAAGCGAACTTACGCCGCTAATCGCTTTGAAACTCGGAGACATCTTCAAGCGCGCCGGCTTGCCGCCGGGCTTGTTGAACGTTGTGACTGGCGATGGCTCGACTGGTGCCGCGCTCATCGATGCGCGGGTCGACAAAATAATGTTCACCGGCAGCGTTGCCACCGGGAAGCGCGTCGCGGAAGCTGCGGCGAAATATCTCATGCCGGTTGTACTCGAGCTTGGCGGCAAAGATCCGATGATCGTTTTGGCAGACGCGGATCTTGAAAACGCCGCGCGAGGCGCCGTTTGGGGTGCGTTTGCAAACTCCGGACAGGCCTGTGCGTCCGTTGAACGCTGCTACGTTGAGGAGTCGATCGCGCCGAAGTTTATTGATCAGGTAGTCGCAGAAACTCGCGCACTAAAGCAGGGGCTTGGGATTGGAACCGATATCGATGTCGGCGCCATGTCGAATGAACACCAACTTCAGATCGTCGCCGATCACGTTAACGATGCGACCCAGCACGGCGCTCAAGTGCTTACCGGCGGACGCCGCGGGTCGAACCTGGCAGGCTACTTCTACGAACCGACCGTGCTAACTAACGTGAATCACAGCATGACAATAATGCGTGATGAAACATTTGGACCGGTGCTTCCGGTCATGACCTTCAGGACCGAAGCTGAAGCCATCGAGCTCGCAAATGACAGTATTTACGGATTGACCGCCAGTGTATGGACGAAAGACATTGCCAAAGGAAAGCGGATTGCCCAGAGGATTGAGGCGGGAACGGTGATGGTCAACGAGGTCGTCTACACCCACGGCATCGCGCAGACGCCCTGGGGCGGAGTTAAGCAAAGCGGCTACGGCACAACCCATGGGCGGATGGGTTTGCTGGAGCTGGTCCACCCGCAGCACATTCATGTGAATCGGCTTTCTTTCCTGCCGGATCTGTGGTGGTTTCGCTATTCGCCACGCGCTGGGAAGCTTTTTGGAGGGCTCGCCAGTAATTTTACCACCGGCTCTCTTCTCAAAACTTCGTTGCTACTGCCGCAGATGATGCGACGTCTATTCGGCTCGCGGAAATAACACCGTCCCTCGATCCGCGGCCTGTCTGGCGATTGTCCGTCCTGAGTGCCCGCCACCGTTGCAACACAATCAGAAGATTTGGCCTACAAGAACTACTACCGCTGGCCGTAGAAAAGTAATATACTCCCCCGCTCCACCATTTCGACCTGAGAATTTCTCAAAAGTTACGTCACAGTCGCCCAGACTTTTAGATCGTCGCCGCCTCGGTATGCGGTGTTTTCATTTTTTCCCTCCCGAAAGAACCCCTCCCTCACGAGAGGTTTGTATTAACCAGCCCTTCTAATTTGGAAAGGGATCATCATGCGTGTAAATTTGCTGGTGGCGTCGAGCCCATAATCTCCTTCAACTCGTTTTTTCATTTCATCGGGCCGACCGCAGGTCCCGTTTCAACCTAAATTCTTGATTAAGTAGAGGAGAAGAAATGAAGATGCGGACAAAAGTGGTCCTTCTTATTCTGGCGGCGTCAATACTCACGATGGTGATCGCGCTTCCCGGGATAATTGAAGCCAAACGACTCAACGCAAACAATGAGACGAATAGCGAAAAGAGTTTGACAGTTTCACCCGTGCTCACGACAAGCATCACTCAGAACCAGAAAGGCGGCAACGTGACTGTTGGCGCCTCAATCGAAATGACACGTCACCCCCGTTGCGCGATATGAAACAGAAGCCCATTGGCGGAAAGTTTGAGCGCGAAGCTAACGAGAACCCGAAGATTCCGAGCGCCGTCAACCACAAAGACAGCGCGGACCCCGTGGTTCAATCGGCCAGTTCCGTGCTGGCCTTCGCGGGGATCAACATGCCGAGTCCGTCGCTGAATTTTGACGGCATCGGATTCCCCGGTGTCTCTTGCAACTGCGCACCGCCCGATACCAACGGCGAGGTGGGCGCGACTCAATATGTGCAGATGGTCAACGAAGGCTATCAGGTTTTTAACAAGACCACCGGCGCTTCAGTCTTAGGACCGTCAGGCATAACCACCCTTTGGAGCGGCTTTGGTGGCGTTTGCCAAAACAATGGCAGTGGTGATCCGGTCGTACTTTACGATCAGATCGCCAACCGCTGGGTCATCACGCAGTTTGCCGGCGTCAGTGTTCCGACAGATGAATGTATCGCTGTTTCGACCAGCAGCGACGCTACTGGCAGCTACAACCGCTACGACTTTCACCTCGGGTCTAATTTCTTTGACTATCCCCACCTGAGCGTGTGGCCCGATGGCTATTACATGAGCATGAACGTATTCA
>JBDUDV010000015.1:0-45073 GCA_040002755.1 Acidobacteriota bacterium
GCTCCTGCCTCCTGCTCCTGATTCATGGGTTGATCAGATTATTCAGTCGTTCTGCCCAGTCCTGGTCGAGGTTCTGCAAAATGTTGTACTGCTGAACCGCGGCTTCGCGATTACCGGTCGCCAAAAACGACTTGCCGAGATTGTAATAGGCTTTGCCAAAGTCAGGCTTCAGCCGGATTGCCTGTTTGAATGATTCAACCGCATCCGACATGAGGCCCATTTCGGAATATGCCTCGCCCATGTTATTCGGCACGTTTGCGTCGCCGGGTTTCAAAGCTACCAGCTGCTTAAACGTCTCAACTGCTTCCGGGTATTTTTTGGACTTCAGATATCTTGAGCCGAGGCGTTCGTAGGCGCTGGCATAATCGGGCTTTAACTTAATCGCTTGCTTGTAAGCTTGAATCTCTTCCTCGGGCCGACCCCAATCGCGATAGACTAAGCCGAGCGCGTAATGAGCATCCGCAGCGTTGTAGGGATCAAGGCGAATTGCCTGACGATAGTTCTCTGCAGCCTCACGATAGTTCTTCAAGTAGTAACTAGCCAAACCAATGTTGAAGTACGACTCGGCTGAGGGTCGCAGGCTCACAGCTCTCTTCGACGCGTCGACTGCTTCGGCGTGACGCCCCAATTTCTCCCGACAAAAACCCGTTTGCGCCCAAGCCTCGGCGTAATTCACGTCCGACTCGATCGCCTTTTCAAAATATGGCAGGGCCTTCTCGCAGTCGTCCTGCGAAAGGAAACTAAGACCATCGCGAAAAGCCTGCACCGCCTTCGCGCGCTTGTTTCTGCCGCTGGCCGCAACCAAATCAGACAGCGGCAAGAGCGCTCCGCCTTGCAGTTGCGAAATTCTCTCTGAAGGTATCGCGAAGTTGACGCTTTGGCCGCCGGTGATCTGCAAGGTCGCGACGCCGATCACTTGTCCCTGCATGTTGACTACAGGGCTGCCGCTCGAGCCCGGCGAAATCGGCGCGGTGATCTGAATGATTCGTCCGAACGTCGGAATGTCCCGCACCGCCGATACGATGCCGTTAGTCACGCTCCCTTCAAGTCCAAAAGGATTACCAATGACGACTACGCTTTCACCTTCCTGCGGCGAAGTTTTATCAAGCGGAAGCGGACGAACCTGATTGGCTGGCGCATCAACTCGCAGCAGCGCCAGATCACCTTCGGCATCGACGGCAATCACGCCCTTAACCTGGTAGACACTGCCGTTGTAAGAATGAACTTCAGCGCGGAAGGCGTTGTCGATCACGTGGCGATTGGTTACGACGCGATCGACGTCGATGAAGAAACCGCTGCCACGCGAAAGTTTCTCGCCCCGCGCATCGAAGGTTTCGATCGCTACCGCAGAGGGTTTGATCCGGCGCACCAGTTCCGGAAGCAAATCCTGCGATTGAACGCTGAGCGCGGAGCCGAGCATGAAGGCAACCGTACCGAGGATGGCTGCGTGTCGACTACTCATACGCGGCGAGTTGCTCATTGCTTTCATGGCTGGGTCTATCCTACCAGTTTCAAACCCGAGGAGCGGAGTGTGCTTGAAAGCTGGAAGCAGCTTCGTCGTAAATTGCCTTCGTCGACTTGTGCGATCCGAAAATCAGGATTCCGGTTTCTGAGCTGAAGTAGTAATTCAGGTATGTGGCCGTGAAGTAAAACCAGGAGACTGCGCCATTGGGAAATGGAGCTTTGCCGAGCCAGGTAAGCGTGGCATTGCCAGGCGCGAATTGCAGCATCAAGGGCGATCCGGAATTTGTTTGACCCAGGAAGAGGACGCTGCCGGGCGCAATCACGATATATCCGGCGCCTTCCCACGGGAAGATCTTCCAAAACGATTTGAAGCGTGGCTCAGAGGCGTAGCGGACTGGAAACCAGCGGTTGCTGCCAATCAGTTGTTGGTGTTCGCTCAGCAGTTTCTGCCTGATGCTGGTTCGTTTGCTGTTTTGAAAGATTGTGTAGCCGATAAAAGCGATAAAGGGAACGAAGACTATCGCAAGGAGTGCTATCAGTATGACTACTGCTACGATCATTTGGGCGTCGTCGTTGTTCATGGCTTAGCGCTCCGAAAAACCTTTCCACAGAGGCACAGAGAACACTGAGGTTGCACAGAGGATTGTTTCCAGTTCAGCGACGGAACGTTCTTAATGCCCGGCAAGCGCGAGTTTCTGAACACGCGAAACTATCTCGCTCAGTTTGACGTCCTCGCTCGTCTTCGTTTGTCGCTCGAAGAGTTCGACGATACCTTCCGCCGCTTTCTTGCCCAGCGTGATGCGATAGGGAATTCCGATCAAGTCCGCGTCCTTAAACTTCACACCTGCGCGTTCGTCGCGATCGTCAAGTAGTGTCTCGAGTCCCGCACGCTGCAAGTCCGTGTAGAGTTTCTCCGCTGCCTCGCGCAACTTCTCATCTTTCGTATTTGTTATCGTGACCACGACATCGAACGGCGCAATGCTCTTGGGCCAGATAATTCCGTCGGCATCGTGATGCTGCTCGATCGCGGCAGTAATGATGCGCTCAACACCGATACCGTAACTGCCCATGACGATCGGCGCCGGTTTTCCTTCAACCGTCAGCACCGTTGCGCCCATTGATTTGGAATACTTCGTTCCGAGCTTGAAGATGTGACCAATCTCCATCGCTTTGAAAACTTCAAGCGTGCCTTCGTCACAGCGGGGACAACCTTCGCCGGCAACAACACCGCGCAAGTCAGCCCACTGATCGGGCTTGATGTCGCGTTCAATCTCGACGCCGCGCAAGTGATGGTCGTCTTTGTTGGCGCCGGTCGTCATGTTGTTGCGGTCTTTCAGCGCGAGATCCGCCACAATCAAAAGGTCAAAGTTAGCTTCCTTAGCGCTCGCCTTGGCGCCCACTCCGCCGAGGCTTCCCGCATTAGCGCCAAGTAGTTCGCGAATTTCTTCCGGATGTGCAGCACGCACATCCGTTGCAGCCAGCATGTCTGACAGTTTTGTCTCGTGCAGTTGATGATCGCCGCGGACCAGGGCTAGCACCGGTCGCGGCTCGTTGTTGATGGTCGCGACGTAGACTAGTGACTTGATCTGGGCGTTCGCTTTTGCACCGCCCGGAAAATTTTCCAAGCCCTCGATCGTCCGCACGCCGGGCGTCAGAAACTCTTCCGGCGCATCGGGCCCGACTAAATCTTTGATTGGCGCGAGACGCGAAGTTGCTTTCTCCAAATTCGCTGCGTAACCGCAGTTTGTGCAGCTCGCAATGAAGTCTTCGCCGGCGTCGGTCTTCGCCACAAATTCGTTCGACTCCGAACCGCCCATCGATCCCGATGACGCCTCAACAATCGAAAACTGAATACCGCAACGCGTGAAGATCTGTTTGTACGCTTCACGCTGAGCGATAAATGATTTATCGAGCCCAGCCAGGTCGATGTCAAACGAGTAAGCGTCTTTCATGATGAAAGTGCGCAGGCGCATCAGCCCCGATTTCGGACGCGCCTCATCGCGAAACTTCACCTGAATTTGATACCAAACCTGCGGCAGTTGTTTGTAAGAACGGAGTTCGTTGCGCGCGATCGCCGTAAAGACCTCTTCGTGCGTCATCCCGAGGCACATGTCGCCGTCTTTGCGATCCTTGAGGCGAAACATCTCCTCGCCGATGGCGTCCCAACGTCCCGACTCTTTCCAAATCTCCGCCGGATGCAGCGCCGGCAAGAAAAATTCCTGGCCGCCGACGCGATTCATTTCTTCACGCAAAATTGCCATCACCTTCAGCGCCACCCGCTGCGCCAGCGGCAGATACGAATAGATTCCGGCGCCGAGTTGGCGAATTAGACCAGCGCGCAAAAGAAGTTTGTGCGAAACGACTTCCGCATCAGCCGGATCTTCGCGAAGTGTGGGGATGAAATATTGTGACCAGCGCATCAGGTTTTTACTTTAACTTTCCTCGGGATTACGACAAGCAGTCATTCTCGCTTAGCAAAAAGGTTAACGCAATGTAGGACGGGTAGGGAATCGGTCTTCGGACTTTGGTCTTTGGCCTTTGCACTCGAGTGTACTCAACAATCAAAGGCCTAAGACCAAAGTCCAGAGACCATCAAGAGCTACTGCAAGGTAAGATTGTCCTACTTCATTGCGACCACTGGAAGCGTGATGTACCATCGACCCCTTCATATTTCTGACGTCGCGGAGATCCAACAATGAAAATCGCGCTCGCAAGCGATCATGCAGGTTACGCTGAAAAGGAACGCCTCAAACCTCTGCTGATCGAACTAGGGTTTGACGTCGACGATCTGGGAACTACGTCGGAGGCATCAGTTGATTACCCCGACTATGCCCGCCGGGTTGCGGACGAAGTTGCGCAAGGTCGCGCGGATCAAGGCGTACTTGTGTGCGGATCCGGAACCGGCATGGCAATCACCGCGAACAAAGTAGCCGGCGTGCGCGCGGCGGTGGCGTGGTCAGAGGAAACGGCGCGACTCGCGCGTCAACACAACGATGCGAATGTGATGGCGATCGGCGCGCGCACAACACCGGAGGGACAAATTCCTGGGATTGTGCGCGCGTGGTTCGGCGCAGAATTTGAGGGTGGCCGCCATGCGGAGCGCGTGGCAAAGATAGAGAATAGCGGGCAGTGAGCAGTAAGATCAAAGACCAAAGACCAAAGACCCAAGTCAAAAGTACAAAGTTCAAAAGGACAGTTTTGATATGACCGATTTGAGAAACGCACCACTCGCCGAAGTTGATCCAGTGATTTCGGAAGCCGTTGATAACGAAGTCGCGCGTCAGGCTAATGGCCTGGAGTTAATCGCAAGCGAAAATTTCGTTAGCGAAGCAGTGCTGGAAGCGGCCGGCTCTGTCTTCACCAATAAATACGCCGAAGGCTATCCGGGGAAACGATACTACGGCGGCTGCGAATGGAGCGATGTAGTTGAGCAGGCGGCGATCGATCGCGCCAAACAAATATTCGGTGCTGCACACGCCAACGTGCAGCCCCACAGCGGCGCGCAGGCAAACATGGCCGTCTATCTCGCGGCAATTCAGTATGGCGATCAGATTCTCGGCATGAACCTCTCGCACGGCGGCCATCTCACTCATGGCCATCCGCTGAATTTTTCCGGCTTCAGTTACAAAGTGGCTGACTATGGCGTCTCTCGCGAAACCGAGCAGATTGATTACGACGAACTCCAGCGAATCGCCGATGAGCATAAGCCAAAGTTACTAGTGTGCGGCGCTTCAGCTTACCCGCGCATCATCGACTTCCAACGCATCGGCGAGATCGCGAGAAGTGTTGGGGCCCGCATGTTTGCCGACATTGCGCACATTGCCGGACCGGTTGCCGCTGGTCTTCATCCCTCACCCGTTCCGCATGCCGATTACGTGACCACGACAACGCATAAAACGCTGCGCGGTCCTCGTGGCGGCTTGATCTTGTGCAAGGAAGAACACGCGAAAGAGATCGATCGGAAAGTATTTCCCGGCGTCCAGGGCGGTCCACTTGTGCACATCATTGCAGCGAAAGCGGTCGCCTTCGGTGAAGCGCTGCGTGACGATTTTAAAGAATACCAGCGTCAGGTGCTGGCGAATGCGAAAGCTCTTGCGGGCGAGTTGCAGGCGCAGGGACTGCGTCTCGTTTCCGGCGGCACAGACAACCACCTGATGCTCGTCGATGTTTGGATGGACGGAAAAGGCACGACCGGCAAAGACGCTGAGAAGGCTCTCGAAGCCGCAAACATAACTGTTAACAAGAACACGATCCCGTTTGATCAGAATAAGCCTTTCGTAGCTTCAGGATTGCGCATCGGCACGCCCGCTGTGACTACGCGCGGCATGAAAGAAAACGAGATGCGCGAGATCGGGCGTCTGATTGCGGAAGTCATACACGCCCCGGCGTCGGAAGAAGTGCGCGCCAAGGTGCGGCGCGGTGTAACTGAATTGAGCGGACGATTTCCCCTTTATGCGCAACGAATGAAGCGTCAGCCCGAAGCTATCGGCGCTTAACGAGCCTCGTCTGGCAGTTCTCACAGAGCACAGATGACTAAAACGAACCCCCCGTTTTCTACTAGGTGGCCCGTCTCTCTCATTGACCTTTTACTCGTCGCGATTGGGCTCAGTCTTACTCTGGCCCTGTTGGCCCACGCTTACGTCGGATACTTCACGCGTTACATGGCGGATGATTACTGCACTGCTGCCTCCATTCGGACCGGTGGCTTGCTGCTGACCCAGAAGAATTTTTACCTGGGCTGGTCCGGCAGGTTTTCTTTCACATTCGTCGCAGGCATTCTTGCCATGGTAGGTGTGCGCATTGTTCCGTTCCTGCCCGCATTAGCGCTTTCGCTAATCACCGGGGCGTTGACCTGGGCAATCTATCCGTTTCTCCGCGATTCGCAGCGGCGTCCATTGTTAATCTCGTGCTTGCTTGCCGAGCTGGTTGTCGTTGTGGCAGTCAGCGACAACCGTGGCGGCGTTTATGAGGCGCTGTACTGGCAAACCGGAATGCTCACATACTGGGTACCGTTGATCCTGATTGTCGCCGGGGTAGGATTACTGAAGCGCGCGAGTGACGAGACTAAGCAGACAAGCGCAAGCAAACGCCAACTGGCGCTGTTTGTGGCCCTCACATTCGTTGCTGGTGGCTTTAATGAGACGTATGCGGTCTTTCAAGTTTGCCTTTTGCTACTTGCGCTGGCGTGGTGTTTGTGGCGGGCAGTCTCTAAACTTACGCCGCTGTTAGGCGCGGGCCTTGTCGGAGCGGCGGCGTCATTGATTATCGTCGCGTTGGCGCCGGGCAACAGCGTCAGACAGGCTCAGTTTCCCGAGCACCCCGCCTGGTTACCGCTTACGAAGTCGGCGGCGGCAAGCGCTTTTAATTTTGTGTTCTTCGAACAGAATTATCCCAACACTTTTTACTTCCGAGCGCTTGCGCTGTTGCTGCCCGGCCTGGCAGCGATATACGTAACACGTAGCGGCGGCGAGCGCCTGGGGCCGTTGCATGTTAGTCAACGCCCCAAGGGGGTCCTCACGCTCGCCGTGTTACCGCTGGTTACCTTTGCTCTCATCATGGCGTGTTTCGCGCCCGCAATGTGGGCTATGTCTAAGCAACCGCCACCGCGAGCGCTGATCATTCCCGAGTTTGTCCTTGTCGGGCTGACCGTAATTTGGAGTTACTCGGCAGGTCTGTTTCTAAAGCACGCGTTTCTGGACGGCCGTAGTAGTTACTCCTTGCTCGCGGCTGTGTCGCTGGCGCTGGCCCTTGGACTCACGCTGTTGCCGGTCATCGCATCGCGAAACACTCTCGGCAACGCCTCGCGGGCCGCCCGGCTCGCCCGTCTCTGGGACAAGCAGGATCAGGAGATACGCGCGGCAAGAACTCGAGGAGAGACGGAGTTGCGGGTTTCGGTTGCGTATAACATTGGCGGGACGGACTTAATGACAGCCGACCCTAAGTGGTATGTTAATCAGTGCCTGGCAGAGTACTACGGAGTAAAGACAGTAACAGCCATACAGTCACTGGATGGCCTAAGGATAATGACCGACACGCCGGACCGGTAAACAGTTCCTGGCTGCAAACATTACCCTGCCAGGATGATATAACGAGGACGAACTCAATCAAGTTTGCCAACGCATTGAGCCATTAACATGGATGAAATTTTTGGACCTGACGGCCTAATCGCGCAGGCGCATCCTGAATACGAACATCGTCCCGGCCAGATTGAAATGGCGCGAGCGGTGATGCGTGCGTTTGAAGATCGCAAGCATCTGATCGTGGAAGCCGGGACGGGTACAGGAAAGACGCTGGCCTATCTGGTCCCTGCGATTGCGGCCGCACTCGGCGGGCGCGGTCGCGTAATTATTTCGACTGGCACGAAGAATCTCCAGGAACAGTTGATGGAGAAAGACATTCCGTTTCTCCAGGGAGTGTTGCCAAAGAGCTTCAAAACCGCTTACATGAAGGGGCGAAACAACTACGTCTGCCTGACGAGATTAGGGCGCGCGGAGAGTTCGCCGGTGCTGGACGGTCTGGATGAGGTTGATTACTTCGATGAGGTCACGCATTGGGCGAAGTGTTCCGAGACAGGCGATCGCGCGGAGCTTTCAAACCTGCCTGAGTCGCTCTCATTCTGGCGGCATATCGATGCGCGTTCGGAAACGTGTCTCGGCCAGCAATGCACTGACTTCGATGCTTGCTTCATCACGCGCATGCGCCAGCGCGCGCTCGATGCCGACATCGTGGTCGTCAATCATCATCTTTTTTTTGCAGACCTGGCGCTGCGCAACAGCATGTACGGCAGTGTTCTCCCAGACTATACGGCGGTGATTCTCGACGAAGCGCATTTGATTGAGGATGTTGCTTCGGAATACTTCGGCACGCAGGTTTCAAACTATCAGATCGACGATCTGATCCGCGACGTCGGCGTCGTGCCTTATGAAGATGCGGAAGCTGATCGCGAGATCACGAAGACGTCGTCGCGCGTGATGCGCTTTGCGGCCGACTTCTGGATGGGATTTCGCGACGGCCGCGGTGATGAAGGTCGTTATCCAATAATTCCCGGCAGCTTCGCGGCAAGAAACAGAGAAGGTGGGCTGGAACCGACACCGCTTGGTGATCTCTACGTCGCACTTGACGGCGCGCTCGGTCGGCTGGAAACAACGCTCGACGCGCTCAGCGAGAAACCACCTGAAATCGAAAACCTGGTGCGTCGCATTCGCCAAACCAGGTTTGATCTACAGTTCATCGTAACCGGCGCCGACAAGAAGTTTGTCTATTGGACTGAGCGTCGCGGACGAGGATTTTTTCTGCGCGCGTCGCCGATCGACGTTTCGGGACTGTTGGAAGATAAACTTTTCGAGAAAGTCGATACGGTGGTTCTGACCTCCGCAACTCTTTCAAGCGCGGGTAACTTTTCCTTTATCCGAGAACGTTTAGGACTGAACTCAGCGAGCGACTTGATTGCCGAGTCAACCTTCGATTATCAAGCCCAGGCCCTGCTTTATCTGCCGGCGAAGATGCCGGATCCGCGTTCGCGTGAATGGGCTGAAGCGGCGGCAGCGGAAGTCGTGAAAATTGTTAATGCAACTGAAGGGCGAGCGTTTGTTCTGTCCACCAGTTTGGCCGGCATGCAGTCGCTTTATGATTTGGCAATGCCTGAGATTGAGTATCCTTGTTTTATACAGGGCAGCGCGTCGAAGGGACGATTGCTCGAACGGTTCCGGCAAACGCCGAACGCGGTCTTGTTTGCCACGTCGAGTTTTTGGCAAGGCGTTGACGTGCGCGGCGAACAGTTGTCGTGCGTGATCATCGACAAGCTGCCGTTCGCGGTGCCCACGGATCCGATTGTTGCTGCGCGGCAGCGTTACATCGAAGACGAGGGCGGCTCCAGCTTCTTTGAATACAGCGTGCCGCAGGCGATTATTAGTTTGAAGCAGGGACTGGGACGGCTGATTCGCAGTACAACCGATCGCGGAGTGCTGGCGGTTCTGGATCCACGTCTGACAACCAAAAGCTATGGCCGCTTGTTCTTGAAAAGCTTGCCACAGTGTCGCGTGACTTCGGACATCCGGGAATTGGCGCAAGTGTTTGAAGCTCGTGAAGCCGTGGCGGGGTAATACAGCGTCAGCGGAGGATAATGGATGAGCTGGAACGAGAGAGAAGACAACACCTTCTACAAAGTTGTTGTTAACCACGAGGAGCAATATTCGATCTGGCCGGCTGACCGCGATGATCCGCTCGGCTGGAAAGCTGCGGGCAAGAGCGGGACGAAGCAGGAGTGTCTTGCGTTCATCAAAGAAGTTTGGACTGACATGCGCCGCTCAATTTGCGTATGAAGATGGACGAAATGGAACGCGAACGAACAGCCCAGGGAGATGAATCGGACAATGCCCGGACAATTTGAAGTAATGATCGAGCGCAACTTCTCGAGCGCGCATCAACTGCGCGGCTATAAGGGGAAGTGTGAAAACCTGCACGGCCACAACTATCGCATCGAAATTTATGCGCGCGGCAGGGAACTGGACAACATTGGTTTGCTGGTGGACTTTGTGGAATTGAAAGTGGCAGCGGATGAAGTGGTGCAGTATCTCGATCACCGCAACATCAACGAGCTCGAACCATTCGTCGAACTACAGCCCTCGGCTGAGAACCTTGCTAAGTATGTGCTGGAGCGTGTAGCGGCGAAAGTAGGGGACGACCGCGTGCAGATCTTTAAAGTTAGATGCTTTGAAACGCCGACCAGCGTGGCGACTTACCAGGTGGACTAGGAAACAGAAAACAGAATTCAGGAGTAGTTCATGGCTCGGACTCAGAGCAGGCTGGCCGGTAACTCAGAATTCTGACTTCTGAATTCTGCCTCCTGAATTATACCGGCTGCTTTTCCCGCCGGCTTCCCCATATAAGGTTTCTCGCAGAATAAGTAAAACACCCACGCAAACGCGACAGTAGCGGGCACGACGATTAGTAAAGTGTTTACTACCGGCGGCCATTTGTGGTTGATAAATGAATACGACTGCATGATCACGAGTTCGTGTGTCAGGTAGAGCGAATAAGAAAACACGCCGATAAATGCGGTCGCGCCGACCAGGCGCGGAACCAGCTTATTGAAGTTAAAACTGCGAGCGGTCTTCTTACCTTGGCGACGTTTGCTTGCCCATGATTGCTCGGCCTGCACGCCGCGATTTACCAGAACGAAGAAACCGAAACCCCACACAGGGTGCATTAAGAGCCAGGCTATCGTATGCGGCAGCGTGTCTTTATTCGTGAGTGGAAGAATCATTGACGTCGCAGACGCGAACAGGATCGCAGCCGCGCCCAGCCATAAGTTAAAACACCACTTTGGCAGCTTCACTAAACCGAAGGCAGCTTCCACGGCGATTGCGCCGAGCGCCCAGGTGAACCAATGTGAAGCAGCGCCTTCGGGAACCGGGATGCCAACACCGGTTACAACCCAAACTGCGTGACCAAACATAAACCAGCCAACGCGGGCCGCCGCGCAGATCAGCAGCGTCGGACCCCAGCCCAGGCGCTGCCGCAGGAAGAGCAGCAGAAAATAAGCGAGATAGAGTTGCTCTTCGATTGCGAGTGTCCAGAAAACTCCGTTGATGCTGTAACAGGTGTGCGGGTCAAGATTGTGGAGCATCAAAAGATGCATCACGACGTCGTAGACAAAAAAGTGCGTGACGTTGATGCCCGTCGAGAGCGCCGCCATCAGCATGAACAAGCCGAACGCAATCAGGTAAGGCGGATAGAGACGACGGAAGCGGCGCCGCCAAAAGGTGCCGAACTCTATTGACGTTACTCGCCCGTTCGCGCGCTTCTTCGCCCACTGCAGGTGAATGCAGAAGCCGGAAATGACGAAGAAAAGAAAGACGCCGATGTAGCCAAACGAGCTGAGAAACTGTAGCGACTTTACTGGCCAGCGAAAGATGTTGGCTGGAACAGCATTAGTGCTCTGCCACACAGCGTGATAGAAAACCACGCCCAGGGCCGCGATGCCCCGCAGTGCATCGATGCTTTGTAAACGGCCATCGCCTAGGGGATAGCTCTTGATGACTTTCATCGAGGGGAAGCAATCTCACATCTCAAATTGAGATTTGAAATTAGGAATCAACCGGAGACCAATGTCGAAACGTCGATGTTGTACTTGCGTATCTTGCTGTAGAGTCGCGGCCGATAGATACCGAGCAAATTTGCAGCGGCTTGCTTGTTACCGCCCGTGCGTTGCAACGTCTTCTCAATCACCAGGCGTTCGATGTCTTCGAGCGACATGTTGACCGGCACATCCCATCCGCTTCCGGCGGCAGTTCCTTCCGGAAGGGAGCCGTTGTCAAAGGGAAGATCCAACGGCTCAATGCGATTTCCCTTTGCCAGCAACACCGCTCGTTCGATCACGTTTTGCAACTCTCGGACGTTACCCGGCCACGAGTGTCCAAATAGTCTCTGATAGGCTGCCTGCGATACCCCGTCGATTGGTCGTTCGTATTTCTTTGCATACATGTGCAGGAAGTGTTCCGTCAAAAGTTGAGTGTCTTCACTTCGCTCACGCAAAGGCGGCACGTGAATGGTGATAGTTGAGATGCGATAGAAAAGATCGTCGCGTAACAGTCCATCGCGAATAGCATCTGCAGGCGGCCGATTGGTCGACGAGATGAGCCGGAAGTCAACTGCGTAAGTCTTCTCGGAGCCAATTTTGCGATAGCTTCGCTCCTGCAACACGCGCAGCAGTTTCGGTTGCAATTCAACCGGCATTTCCGCGATTTCATCGAGCATTAATGACCCCGACGCCGCGTGTTGCACCAAGCCTTCTTTATCGGCGTGGGCGCCGGTGAAAGCGCCTTTCGTGTGGCCGAACAGTTCGGATTCAATGAGCTCCTTGGGCAGCGCGGCGCAGTTAACCTTGATGAAGGGCTTTCGCGCCCGCAGCGATTGATAGTGGATCGCATTGGCAATGAGTTCCTTGCCCGTTCCAGACTCCCCTACGATGAGAACGTTTGCATCCGACTTGGCCACCGAAGTGATAGTTTCGTAGATCGTCTGCATCGATTTGGCGCCGCCGATGATGTTGTAATACTCAGTGCGAGTAGACATTTGCCGGCGTAGGCTATCGTTCTCCGTGCGCAGCTCGCTCTGATTCAAGGCATTTCTGATTCTTCGCAGAAGCGTATCGAACTCAAAATTGTCTTTTTCGACAAAATCGAACGCTCCTGCTTTACTTGCCTCGAAAGATTTTGGCACCGAGCCATGTCCGGTCAGAACAATCACTTCAGTTAGAGGCTTGGCGTCCTTGATGTGACGAACGACGTCGAGGCCATCCATGTCGGGTAGTTGCAAATCGCAGATGGCCACGTGATGACCGCCCTGATCAAACAACTCAATCGCTTCGGCGCCGGTGGCTGCAGCATCAACTACGTAGCCCTCCTCGACGAGATTCTGTTTCAATGAATCCGCCATTGTAGGTTCGTCGTCGACAACCAGAATACGAACGTCCTTGTTTTGCACTAATCTTCCTCCTTGAAGCCCTGTGTCGATCTTGCGGTTCTAAGTCTCGCGATCGTTACTACTCAACGGAGCCAGTGGCAGGCTGACGCACAACGCGCCATTTTGGTTTTTCGCTGAGCCGCCGTGTGCCTCTATTATTCTTGCGGCAAGCGACAGTCGAATTTCGTTGCTGCCGGCAAACGAGTGAAACGGATCGTGGTCCGGCGAATCTAAGACACTCCACTCAATCACTCCGTCGCTTCTGGAATCAGATGCAACGCTCTTCAAACTAATAGATACCGGATCTGCGGGCGCTTTCCCGGACAGCATCTTCATAGCACCCAGCGAAATCAATTTAAGCGCCTCGGCCAACGCCACCGGATCAAAATCACCTAACAGCGGAACAGGCTCAGCGGTTACGACAAGCGAACCCGCCAAGCCACCCGTTACTGGTGGCCGATTACTCGAGTTTTCGACGTTCAAGCTCGTGGCGACGTCGCGCACGAGCTTTTCAAGATCCGTTCCCGATTGTTTCTTCAACTGAAGGGGTCTTCCATACTCGGCAATCATCGAAACATCTCGCGCCGTGCGATCCAGACCGGCGATCAGTTTGTTAATCGTTTCCAACTCATCCGCGGGTCGTTCACTCTTCTCTAAACGCTTCCGCAGAAACGTGGCATAGAGTTTGAGACCATTAAGTTGGTTTTTGAGGTCATGAACAATCTGTGCAGAAGCCCGCCCGATAGCCTGCAAGGCCTCGTGATCCTCGGAATCTGACAAAAGTGGCTTCATCTGGCTTCGGAGTGATTGCTGCGCTTCCTTCAGGCTAGCCGCGAAACAGCCAGTGAAGTGTACTGATAAACCGTAACGGGGGAACCGACATGTCGTATTTCGGTGCGCGATCTTAACAAAAAAGACCTGCGTATTCTAGTGATACAGCCATCTCCAATGAAATGGAAGTAAGTGCAATTATAAATTCGAGCCAGGAACCTGCCATGGACAAGCCCGCGCACATTGGGAATTCTAAAGCTGACTCTGCCACTGTTCTCCTCGTTGAAGACACCGAAGACAACCGGCAAATGATGCGAACCCTATTGGAGATGAGTGGCTTTCATGTCGTGGAAGCTCTCAATGGCAAGGAAGCTATTGAGTTAGCGCGCCGATTACGACCGCAAATCATTTTGATGGATCTCAGCCTGCCGTTCGTCGACGGAATCGCCGCGACACGACAGATTCGACGGCTACCCGGATTGAGCGAAGTGCCAATCGTGGTCGTTTCTGCTCATGATACTGCTGACTTTCACAGCCTGGCGCTGGCTGCTGGATGCAATGCCTACGTTACTAAGCCGATTCATTATCCAGAACTTGAGGAAGTCGTTAACCGGTTGCTTGCCGGAACTTCTTGATTTGCAGCTTCGGTGCGTTCAGGCTTGGGGGAAACATTTCTCCCCCGCTGGTGTCTAAAGATCCCCGAGGTCGGCAGTGCGGTAGGAGTGCGGTAGGTATGACTGGAGCATTGCAAAAACACTTTGTCGAGCACTAGAATCCAACTCAACAATCCATGGCCACCCCAGAACAAAAGTTTCCCGACTCAGATGACTCCAGACGCAAAGTAATTATTGTGGTTGCGGTTTTAGCCGCAGTTGCAATTGCCGGGCTTTTTTATCTGCTGATAAGCACGATTGGCAACGGCACTGCGCCGCCCACCCTTGAAGGTGCGATACGGCCCGGCTCGGCTGAGTTTGACCAGTATGTATCAAAAATTGTTTTGGATAAGCCGGAAGCTTACCAGTCGAAACAAGCATTGGGCGGGATTGTAATGAACCTGCAAACAGTGGTTCACAACTTCACCGGTCGAACGCTTAGCGGCCTTGAGATAAAGGGAATCGTTGTCGACCATCAGGACAAAAGCGTCGCCGAGCACGCTGTCGTAGTTGTTCCCAGCGCGAGGCAACCGGAATTAGAAAATAACCGGAGCATGGTGGCGGTAGTCATGGTGCAGGGCATGACTGACAAGGACGATCGCGCCAATATCAAAATGGAAGTCACGGGATTTAAATTCAAATAAGGGCGGCGCTACCGGCTAAGACTTTTTACCTGCTCCAGACTCAAGGAACAACTCTTCAAGCGACTGCCTGAGCGGTTGCACCGAGACGAGTTTTCCCCCGGCATTTCGCATACTTGCTATCACAGAATCAACGTCCCGCTCATCGTTCAGTTCAATCCGCAGTCCCGCTGGAGTAGAAGTCACCAGGAACTCATGACCGGCCGGCAGGTTTGACTTGAGACTGGTTTCATCGACTCCAGTCAACACCACTTCTACGTGGTTACGACCGGCGACCTGTTGTCGTAATTCGTCGAGATACCCAACCTGAGCGAGGCGACCGCCCCTTAAAATGGCTACGCGATCACAAAGGACTTCTATGTCGGAAAGTATGTGCGAACACATGAAAACCGTCTTGCCTTCCTGTCGCAGTTCGGCGATTAGATCGCGGACCTCGCGGCGCCCGATTGGATCCAAACCGCTCATGGGCTCATCAAGAAATACGATCTCGGGATCGTTAACAAGTGCCTGGGCGAGGCCAACCCGTTGCAACATTCCCTTGGAAAACTTTCTCAACTGTGTGTTCCATTTGCTCTCGGCCAAGCTTACCCGCGTCAATAACTCCCTTGATCTCTTATTGCGCGCGACCTTCGAAAGGCCAAAAATCTGCCCGCAGAAATTTAGAAACTCGAGCGCCGTTAGGTAATCGTAGAAGTAGGGGTTTTCTGGCAGGTAGCCGATTCGACCGTGCATGGAAATGTCGGCGATGTCGTGTCCGAGAATTCGCGCAACGCCGGCAGTTGGGAAGATAAGCCGCATTAACAACTTGAGCGTGGTCGTCTTGCCGGCGCCGTTCGCGCCCAGGAACCCAAATATCTCTCCCTGGCTAACCGTTAGCGACAAAGCGTCCAGGGCGCGCACCTTTCGCTTGCGCACGAACCCGACTTCGTAGTCTTTAGTCAAGTTATCTATTTCAACTACAGGCGTCATCGTTCTGGTTCTATTCGCTTCTTCGCGGTGAACCCTCTACTTTCTTGAGATCGTTGAGCTTGGACCGAGATCGACATCACAATTACCGTTGACAAGCGCATACGCTACTCCCGCCGGATCCAGAGGAGCACCGCTTTGGTCCAGCGGTAAGTGAGAGCTGCGCAACCCGTAACTAAGGTCCCGCCAGGATGTTGGACAGCGGCCCGATTGCCCACTATAGGCGGCTAGTACTTTGCGCAGTCCATCTCTCTGATCCAAAGAATCGATCAGGAGCAGGTGTTGCTGTGCAGTGTTTTTGATTTGCTCATCTCCCGCCTGCTCATACATTCGCTGGTAAATCTCTCTGGCCGTCTTCCGGCTGCCACCTTCAGTGGCCATGCGCGCCTTCATCGTTTCCATCCAGTTAGGTGCGCCCGGAATAGCGGCGCCACGGCCGTAGCTTTCACCTGCCGCGCTGAAATCTTGTTGTTGCCAGTAGATGTATCCTAACTGCTGATAAAGCCGCCACGCCGAAGGGTTGGCGTCAATGCCTTTCTTTGTAATGCGAATCGCGTCATCGACGCTGACGTTGGGTAGCACCACGGCAGCGTATTCATAGGGCTCCGTGAACTGCGGATCCAAGGTGGTGGCTGTATCGAGCAGCGGGGCCAGCAGCTTGAGATTTAGTTGCCCAACATTGTCGAGTTGAAAATCACCGGGTGCGCTCAGCACCTTTCGTCCGACGTATTGAAGCGAACGCATCCAATACCAATCTGCCGCTAAACCATTAAAGCATAGACTAATCCGCTTTGCGGTTGGGCCTTTGAGGTATAGTTGATCCTCCTCGATGGTCGAGGAGATAGATGGCTTGTTCGAGTCGATTCGGCGAGATAAACCAACGACCCCGGCGAGTGCGATCAGCATCGTGAAGAGCAACAGACCATCTTTAGTTAACCGATTAAACATCATTTGAAATTGCGCCGGCTGAAGATCATCGTGGCGGCAGCCAGAATTACGATTACGTAAAGGAGGGCATAGAGACTAACTGTCAGAACGTGTCCCGCGGCCGGCATCTGCCCATGTCCCGCGGGCGTTATGAAACTAAGGTTGGAGAGATTGGGGATGAGATAGTAGAGCCCGCCGAAAAGCCAACGCGCCCCGGAGCCTTGGGCTGAACCCGCGAGATCTTTGAGATCACCGCTGAAGTGACCGATGATGAAAACAAAAAAGGTCAGCAGCGCTGACAAGGCCGGCGATGAGAAACAGGAGAAGAGTAGCGCGACCCCGGTTAAGATCATCAGCTCGATGTAGATGAACAGAATAGCCGGCCAAATGCTCAGCGCGAGCGGGTCCCAGCCACGGTTCACGTAAATTAGCGCCAGCGAAACGCCAGCTCCCATGACAATTACGTTAACGAGTAACGTGGAACAGAGTCCCAGATATTTTCCAAGCAGAAACTCACCACGACCGACAGGTTTCGCAAAGATAGCATAAACAGTTCGGCGTTCGATTTCCTTGTAGACCAGTGCGACCCCCACAAAAATTGCGATGAAGACGCCAAACAGAAGCATCGCGCTCAGACCGAGGTCAACAATAATTTTTCGTTCCTGCCCACCGGAGAGGTCGCCAATGAAGACTGCGGCGCCCGTAAGCATGAGCACAAACAGCACGAGGTTGTAAGGAACACGATCGCGGACAGCTTCACGAAAAGTGTTGCTTGCTATGGCTGAGACGCGCCAGACCATGCGGTGCACGGTAGTTTCTGAATTGGTTGACTGTTTCGTCGTGAGATCTGTGTCCACAGATATTTGCAGTTGGTTTATGACTACGATGTGCTCGCCTACTCTATCTCAATCAGGGGGATTTCGGAACTGCTTTCGGAGGCTTTTGAAAGCAGCTAGTTTCCGATCGCTGGCATTAATTGAACTTCAGCCCGGCAGGTACTGAAAGGGTTAGGTCGCCCTTGGGCACACCGTCTTCGGCAATAGCGAAGCGACGGGTGCCGGTTCGTCCCACACCTGAAGTGGCTTGCGGGACGGCGGTCGCGTAGAGCTGCGCACCTATTCCTCCCGCCAGGGGATTTGCAGCGAAGCTGTAGCCGCTCTTGGTTCCGGAAGCCAGAACATCGTCCGTTAGGTACTGGCCCTTTAGATCATCCAGCGTGCCGTAGTTACCAGCGCCTTGGGTTGCCCGATAAGTGGCTTCGCAAGTGTGAATTGTACGTATAGACGCCTGGGCAGAACCTTCGTTTGCCGCGCGGCGCGAGGCGAGCAGATTGGGGACGGCAATGGCGGCAACAATCCCAATGACGACGACTACAATGAGTAGCTCAACTAGTGAGAAGCCCGTCTGGGTTGCTCTGTTCATCGCTTTCTCCCTCCTTCGGTTAAGAAGCCTATTTGTTAACTTGGCCAGAACCATTTGTTAACAGCTGTTGTTCTGCCCGCATTCGAGCACGGAATCCAGTATGCACTGCCTGAGGGAATCGCTGCTCGTTCTCTTGAAGCACTTCGAAGACTGCACTCTGTGGTACTAGTTGACCCGGCAACGCAATAGTCTTGTCCTGTTGGGAGGTTGCATAAGCGGCATCAATGTCGTTGTTAATTAGGTCCTGCCATCCGCGTGCTGAACCAGCGTCCAAAAAGAGTGCTCGTGAGAATTCTGTTCTTGATTCTTCGCTGCGGCCCAAGTGCTCAAGCGCGATTGCATGACGAACAAGCAGAAACACTGAAACCGGGTAAGCATGCACCGCACGAGCGAACGTCTGCTCAGCCTCGGCCTGGTTTCCGGCAGAGTCTTGCGCTCCGGCAAGGTATGCATAACAGATTGAACTGTTGAAACCCCGCTCCAATGCGTAGGTGAGGTGTGTCTCACTTTCCGCACTGCGCCGCTGGTTGTAAAGCCAGATTCCATAACTGAAATGCGTAGCCGCACTGTAAGGAAACACGCGCAATGAAGTTCTGTAATAGCTTTCAGCTGTGCCTGATTCAGCGCTGTTCTGGGCCAAGCCGGCCAGTACTGCACCCGCCGCTTGTGCGCTCAGTGCTCCGACTATGAGTAGCGTCAAGGCAAACAGGCACGGAACTATCGAGCGGTAGAGATTGCCACTGAACTGATGTAGCTTTTCTGCCTTCTCTGTCGCCGAATGCGGCAGGCTGGCGATTCGCACAACAATGGCCGCCGCGAAGAAGAAGAGTAAGCCTCCGCCGAAGTATCGGAAGGAAGAACCGCTGGCGCTGGAACTGACGGCAAAAGCCAACATAGCGCCACCTGCGCCAAAGGCCGGTAGAGTCAATCGCGAGCGTCTCATCGCGCGCCAGAAGCTAATCACCAATATGGTGCCGGCCGAAAGGAATAGCAGAAATCCAATGACGCCCAATTCTGCGAGCTGTTGAATGTATTCGTTATGGGCGTAAACGGTGAGCAGGTCTTCGTTCATACCGATGAGAGGGCTATTGGGATGAGTCACTGAAAACTTCGCTCGCGCTTCGGCATACTCGGCTTCGTAATTGTTTCCGCCCACGCCGAGCAGGGGATGTTCACGAAGCATTTCCAGACCGACGCCCCAGAAGAGAAAGCGCGCGCGTGCATTGTTATCCGCGACGAGATTCTGATTGAGGCGAGCAACAGTCGAGTGAACAGGTGTTGACTTGGCGCCTAATGAGACCATTTGAGATATGAGAACCAGCGCCATAGCACTGATCAATAAGGACAGGCGCAAGAATGTGCGGCCGCGGCGTAACTTCGCGATAACAGCTCCCGTGATCAAGAGACTGAAACCGAAACTTGCGCCGATGAATGGCGCCCGTTCCAGCGACTGGATTGTTCCCAGCCATGCAAGGACCGCCGTCACGCCGCACGCCAATGCGCGACTACGACGGTTGATGTGTAACGTAAAGCCGGCGAAAAGAATCGACGCCATGGCCATGATTTCGCCAAAGCCCCCGGAGCCGCGGAGTAGCGGCTTAAGGTCACTTCGCAGGTTGCCATCAGTGAGCTGTGCACCAAACCACGATTCGATCGCGCATGCTAAAGCCAGAACACAAACGACGGCGGCCAGGGCAATAAATGAGGAATGCATCAACCTCGGATGCTTCGCCACCGAAGTCATGACGGCGAAAAAAGTAAGATAAAGGACCCACTGCAGACCTAGATGAATCGCTGCATAAGGTGCGATAGCCCAAGCGGCAGAAAGCCAAATCCAAATAGCAAAAAGTCCTAACGAGCCGGTTGCGATCAACATCCGACGCTCAATCAGGACTCCGCTAAGTTTCCGCGCAGGT
The DNA here is from genome assembly GCA_040002755.1 of Acidobacteriota bacterium. Lineage (GTDB taxonomy): Bacteria > Acidobacteriota > Blastocatellia > Pyrinomonadales > Pyrinomonadaceae > PSRF01. Next base: position 20,227 of record JBDUDV010000015.1, read on the forward strand.
TTTATGAGAAGTGCCAGAGCCAGACTCAGCAGCAGGGCGAGTCCAAGTTCCTGGCGCCAGGGAAGCCCGTTGACCGAAGGTCTGGGGATTCCTGGGAGGTGAGGCGTGAGCAGGACCAGGGGCCACATCGCCCCGACAAGGAACAAAGGGGAACGAACGAAAAGACGTGCCGAACTAATCGCAATTCCGACTGTCCTTGAATTTGAGAAGGATCCCCCAGCAGTTCGACGCTGGCTGGATATCCTGCTCCGATCAAATGTGACTTCAGTCTCCACAAAGTCTCCGGAATCTCTCAGGAGGAAACACGCCAAAGTGTGCCGACTGAGGGGCCAGCATCCGGGCGGTTCCCGTGCTTAGGTCTCGATCGACCTAATTTCCCAGAGGATTGCCTGACGTGGCATTTGGCACCGTTGTTGAGGCGGCAGGCGCCGCGTAGATGACTCCGGTTGTGTCGGACGTGAACTGACGGGTACCGGTCGCGGTTCCGGCGCCGATATTGGAAGGCGCAGCGCCAGTGACATACACGTTCATCGTTCCGGAGACGCTCGGTGTGGCAGCAAAGTTGTAACCGCTCTTGGTTGACCTACCCAGTACTTCATCAATTAACCCCTGGCCTTTGAGAGCACTGAGATCGGCATAGACGCCATTGCCAATCGTGGCTGCGTAAGTGGCCTCGGAACTGGTCAGCGTCCGAATGGAAGCAGTCGCCGACGCTTCATTGGAGGCACGACGAGAAGCTATAAGGTTAGGGATGGCGATGGCAGCGACGATACCGATAATCGCTACGACGATGAGGAGTTCTATCAGAGAAAAGCCCTGTTGGTGTGTCGTCTTTTTCATTTCTTTATCCTCGCCTCTCGATAAGAAAGAGTTCTAGAGGGTTCGTGGTGCGTAAGGCTTAGTTTTCATGAGGGAGTGTCGTTGCATAGCGAAAGAGTTTCCTCAGCGAAAAGTGGATCTAAAGTTCAAGCACAGCGCGTCCCTTAAAGGTCCGGCTGTGCTCGAGGGGTAAAGCCGTTGTTATGGGCTTAGTTGCCGATTGCCGTACCGCCGGTTGAAGCCGGTGCGGTTGTTGAAGAGGCTACATCGGCGTAGATGACACCCGTAGCGTCCGACGAGAACTGGCGTGTTCCAGTCGCGGTTCCGGCGCTAATGCTGGAAGGGGCTGCGCCCGTAACATAAACGTTTGCCGATCCGGAAACACCTGGGGCCGCCGCAAAGTTGTAACCGCTCTTTGTGCCGGCGCCGAGTACGTTGTCGATTAGTCCCTGGCCCTGGAGGGCGGCGAGGTTAGCGTACGCACCGTTACCAACCGTGGCTGCGTAAGTAGCCTCTGAACTCGTTAACGTGCGAATTGATGCGGTCGCCGAGGCTTCATTAGCCGCACGGCGGGAGGCGATCAGGTTGGGGATTGCGATGGCGGCGATAATGCCGATGATCGCTACGACGATGAGAAGTTCTATTAGCGAGAAACCGTGTTGACGCTTGTTCGTATTCATTTCGTGTTCGCTCCTTTCAGAATGCTTGAGTATTCTGAACGTCTATAAGGTTTCAAGCACAGCGCGTCCCCAAAGGCAAACGGGCGCTGTGCTTGAAGGTGGGGGTTATTGGCCGCCGTCTTAGTTGCCGATGGCTGACCCTGAGGTTGAGGTAGGAGCCGTGGTCGAGGCGGCCGTAGCGGCGTAAATCACGCCGGTAGCGTCTGACGAGAACTGGCGTGTGCCGGTCGCGGTGCCGGCACTGATGCTGGAAGGCGCTGCGCCGGTGACATAAACATACGCGCCTGCGCCACCGCTCGGTGTCGCTGCGAAGTTGTAACCGCTCTTTGTTCCGGCTCCGAGGACGTTGTCGATCAGACCCTGGCCCTGGAGACCGGCGAGGTTAGCATACTGGCCGTTGCCAACTGTGGCGGCGTAAGTCGCCTCTGAGCTGGTCAGCGTGCGAACCGAAGCAGTCGCCGAGGCTTCATTAGCCGCGCGACGCGAAGCAATCAGGTTAGGGATAGCGATAGCGGCGATAATACCGATGATCGCCACGACGATGAGGAGTTCTATCAGTGAGAAGCCCTCTTGGCGTTTGTTCGTAATCATTTCTTTATTCGTGCTCCTTAAGAGAAAGTGTTTAGAAGTTTCTCGCGCCAACGGCTCCGTCGTTACGATTAACCGCGCAGAGCGCGAAGTTGTCAGTCCACCTGTTTACAAGGACTGTGCCACTGGTGGGTGTGTGACAAAAACCAATAAATAGCGCGATTTTCGCTAAAGACTTTCCTGGCTGAGAAAGCAGGAGGCTTAGTGACAAATTACGGCAGAAGGTCGCTGACGGATTCCGTCAAAAGAGGATGGAGTTAGCTTGGTTGCGAGAGTTGAACTTCAACTCTCACCGACGCTGGCGGCAAATTCTGATTCGTCGTCGTCGCGGCGGCGCAATGGTGGGTCGGTTGCGCGCCTTCGGGGTGTTGAGTCTCCTGAGCGGCGTTCGTCCCGCATTTGGGCCGTGAGACTGCGAATGCCGTGTTTGTCGAGCAAGTGACGCAGCGATCTTACCGAGAGTGACAGGAGTTCGGAGGCGCTGGTCTGATTTCCGGCAGTCCGGCGGAGGGCCTCGAGGATATAGGTCTTTTCAAGTTGATCCAGATGGGCGGTGAGGTTGAGGCCAACTTCCGGAAATTCAAAGATTTCGGCAATGCGATAAGGATTGTAGTTAGTAATCTTCTCGGGCAAACGCTCGGGTTGGATCGCGCCAGTAGTTTCCAATGCGACAGCGCGTTCAATTGTGTGCTCAAGTTCTCGGACATTTCCTGGCCATAGATATTGTTCCAGCAGCCGCAACGCGGCATCGCTGATAGTTAGGTTGCGACCGACGCTGGCGCTAAATTTTTCCACGAAGTGCTTCGCGAGTTCGGGAATGTCCTCAGCTCTTTCACGTAACGGCGGCAACTCGATTGGAATGACCGAGATGCGGTAGTAAAGATCCTCACGAAATGTTCCATCCTTCACCATCGCGGCGAGATCGCGATTAGTAGCGGCAATGACGCGCGTATCAACTGTGGTCTCTTCAGTCGCGCCAACCGGCCGTAGCTTTCGTTCCTGCAACACTCGCAGGAGTTTGACCTGCATAGCCGGAGACATCTCCCCGATCTCATCGAGAAAAACGGTGCCCGTGTTAGCGGCCTCGAAGAGTCCCTTACGATTTGTATTGGCCCCGGTGAATGAACCTTTCACGTAGCCAAACAGCTCCGACTCAAGCAATGTTTCAGTGAACGCGCCACAGTTGATCGAAACGAACGGCTTCTCGGCCCTGGGCCCTAGATCATGAATAGCACGGGCCACTAACTCTTTTCCGGTTCCTGAATCCCCAGTGACCAGGACGGTTGACTGTACCTGCGCCACAGTTTCAATCATCTGGTAGAGCGCCTGCATCTTCGCGGACTTGCCGATGATGTTGTTCAGCTTGCCGCGCGTGCGCTGACCCTGAATTAGCGCCTTGTTTTCCTCGAGCAGCGCCTCTTTCTCCTTGATCAGGGAGATTTTCTTTAGCGCGCGTACGACCGTTTCCTTGAGCAGGTCGTTGTCGAAGGGCTTCTGAACAAAATCATATGCGCCCAACATGAAGGCCTCGCGCGCGCTATCAACGTTCGCAAAGGCCGTCATCATCACAACCTCGATGTCAGGCAACAGCTCGCGAGCGGCCCGCAAAAGTTCGATACCGTTCATGTCGGGCATTCGCACGTCGGAAATGATCAGGTCAGACGATGACCTGCGCAAGAGTTGCATGGCCTCAAGACCGTTCGCCGCCGAACGAACCGTATGGCCCTCGCGTTGGAATAGATGCGTCAGTAACTGACGTATTCCGAGTTCGTCATCAACTATTAGAAGGTTGGCCATAACTCAACAGAAGTCAGCAGGCAGAAAACAGAATACAGAATTTGATTAGATGTGGGAGCCATCGGCACCGTCGGCTATTGTCCTACTGAATTCTGAATCCTGTCTTCTGTCTCCCTTTCCTCCACCGGCAACTCAATTGTAATCGTCGTCCCTTGTCCCTCGCGGCTGCGGACGTTAATTGTACCACCATGATCCCGAATGATTTGATAGACAATCGAAAGACCCAGTCCAGTTCCACCGGTGGTTGAGGAGAAGGGCTCGAATAGATGATCAACTTGTTGCGGTGACATTCCCCGGCCCGTATCAGAAAAAGCAATTCGCAGCCGATTGTTTGCCTTTTGGGCAACTATTGCCCGCAGTTCACCCCCACCCGGCATTGACTGCAAACCGTTCCGCGCCAGATTCCAAAAAACCTGTTGTAGCTGCTCCGCATCGGCGTCAACCAGGACTGGGCGGTCAGGCACGTCCTCCAGAATGACTTGACGCTCGTTTATTTCGGCACTGTTGCGCAGCAAGGTAAATGTTCTTCGTAGTACCTCGCCGACGTCAACCTTCGATTGAATGATCGAACGCGGGCGTGCGTAGTTGAGAAAGTCGCTGATGATCCGGTTCAACCGATCCGACTCTCGCAGGATGATCTCCATGAGCTCCGTTTGTGAAGACTCTCCTTCCATGTCAGCGCGCAACATCTGAATTGAACCGCGCATTGCTGCCAGCGGATTGCGGATCTCATGAGCGATCGAAGCGGCCATCCGGCCGATGGCGGCGAGCCGATCCTGACGCCGCGAAGTTTCCTCCAAGGCGCGAATGTGCGTTAAATCCTGAAAGGTGATTACGATGCCGGTAGTTTCACCAAGTTCGGAAGAGAGGGGTGTAACACTAAAACCAAGCCGCAACCGCAGCCCATCCGCGGTCAGGCAATCGGCTTCAAATCGCGGGCTGGCCTCGGGCGCCAGCGTGAGCTCCATAGAATCTTCAATGATGGTATTAAGTTCCCCGAAGAAGATTGAGGCATCTTGCCCGCGAACATCGGCTTCGTGGTAACCAGTAATTTCCGCGGCGGCAGCATTGAAAGTGTAGATTCGACCTTCCAGATCGGTGGTGACAACGCCGGAACGGATTGACTCTACAATCCGCTCGTGAAGTGCGCGCAAAGTCGCCAGCGACTGAGTCGCCGCCTGCAAACGCACGTCGGAACGTGACTGCCGCGCCGCCAGGCGGGCGGACAGCAAGCCCACAACGAGAAAAGCGATGTCGAACAACCCGACGGACTGAAAAGTTTTGACGCGGCCCGAGTCGAGCAACTCGCCGGGCAAGATTTGACCGAAGCCGTTAAGCACAGCCAGCGCGCTGGCAGTGAAGGCGACGGCGGAAGCCAGTGAAATGAGTATTGCATCTCGCGGACCCAGAAATAGACCTGAGGCGGCGATGACTACAATATAGAGCGCGATGAATGGCGAGTGAATTACGCCAGAGGTCCAGACGAGCCAGGTCACGAGCACCATGTCAATTATGAATTGAATGCGTGCCTGAAGCAGAAGTGCTTTGGAGAAAGTGCGAGCCAGCGAATAGAGCAGCGTGAGGCCGCAAACGAGGAAGAGGGGCGACAACGTTTCCGGCCAGGCTTGCGTGTTTCCACCATGGACCCATAATCCGCGCGCAATGAAGAGAACGATTGCAGCTGTAAGACGTCCGACGATCAGCCACCAAAGTTTCTGGCCAAGCGAGTATCTTCTTTCTGCGGTTTCTTTGAGGGCCATCGTTGGCCGCAAGCCTACCACAGAGGGCCTGCGCTGGGGCACAGATTGCGAATTCTCGTGAGTTCGATATGCTGTAGTTGTCCTGATGCTTTGCCTCGTCGATGTCTGTAAGGAATAACTGAAGCTTTACCCAGCCCACTCATGAAAGCTCGAATGACGTCCGCCGACAGTAAAGTGAATTCCGCCAACTCGTACGAAGCCGCTGAACCGAGCAGCCGCGAGAATGCTGAATTGCTGGAAGGGCGCGATTACTACATCGAGGACGGTCTGTTCGTTTTCACTTCCGCGTTTCTGCAGAAGCGCGGCTACTGCTGCAAAAGTGGTTGTCGGCACTGTCCCTACGAAATTCGTTAACAGCAGTCCGCCTCTGAATTCGTCATCGCAGAGTTCCTTATTGCGATTTATTTCCTGGGAAATTCGAAGAAGACACTCCAGAACCTCTTCAATCTAATTGCCAGTTTTCTTGCATTGACGAATTCGGGTTTTTGGCTAAAATGCGCCCAATAGGCGAGGGGTTGCTGGGGTGAGGACAGTGACCCGCTGAGGCTGAATGTCTCACGCCACCGATATGAGGCCAGGCTCCCACGCTGGCCTCTCGGTCTTTATTAGGATGATTTTTCAGCTCTTGAAATCCAGACAATCGATTCCTTCGATGTTCGGGCCCTTTCCTGACTACGCGGGTGTATACCAGAGTCGAGTTGGAGACAGCTCACCCTGCCAGTTTCTCCATCGCTTCTTTCGAGAGATGAAAGACCGTCCAGTCATTTACCGGCTCGGCGCCTAGCCGTTGGTAGAAGCCGATTGCTGACTCATTCCAATTGAGCACTGACCATTCCATCCGACCGCAGCCACGTTCCCGAGCCCGACGTGCCAGAAACGCGAGCAACTCTTTACCCAGACCCGAACTGCGATACGGCGGACGCACGAAGATATCTTCGAGATAGAGATTGGCTGATCCGGTAAATGATGAATAGCTGAGAAAATAGATTGCAAAAGCCACTGGCTCGTCGCCGATGTAGGCAATTAAGGTTTCCGCTGAAGGTCGCGCGCCGAACATCGTTGTGCGTAGGATTTCTTCAGTGGCAGTCACTCTATCGAGCGCCTGCTCGTACTCGGCCAACTCCCGAATGAAGCTAAGAATTAGCGAGGCGTCTTTTTCAGTTGCTTGCTCGATGCGAAGCGGAATGTTTCTAGTCATGTGGTCCTTTTGAAGGGAGGAAACAGCGAATCGTGGCCACTACTCTTCCACCGTCTTAGGCCAATCATCTCGCAATAAGCGCGAGAGGGCGCGGTCGGCGAGCAACTTTCCGCCGGTTTGGCAAACCGGGCAATAGTTAGTTTCGTTTGCGGCGTAGCGTATGCGCTGAATCTTTGCGCCACAAAGCAAACATGGTTGTTTAAAGCGACCGTGAACCGCCATGCCTTCGCGAAATGCGGTAACACCTTCAGGAAAGCCTGCGTCCGTTTCCTCCCGAAGACGCTCAACCCACTCAGTCAGTGTGGTGCGCGTGGCTTCGTAAAGCCGAGCAAGTTCTTCGGGAATTAGTTTTTGCGTGAGCTTTACCGGAGAAAGCTGTGCGGCGAAAAGAATCTCGTCTGAGTAAGCGTTGCCGATGCCGCTAAATAGACGCGGGTTGGTAAGCGCGCGTTTTAGCGTGTGGTTCTCGGATTGAAGCGCGATGGCAAAAGACTGCTGGTCCTTTAGCTCAAAGATTTCGAGCCCACCAGGATCAAGGTCGCGAAGGCCTTCATGCCCCGTCACTACATGGAGGGAGGCGCGCCTTTGAGTACCAGCCTCGGTTAGAGTCAGTCTCCCATTATCAAAGTCGAAGGTCGCGAGGTCGCGTTTTGAACTTTTTGCTTTGCCCTCCTTCCAGTGAAGTCTACCCGCGATCATCAAATGGAGGACGAGCCATAGATTGTTCTCGAGCCCAATGCAGATTCGCTTGCCGAGCCGCCGCAGTTCGATGACCTGCCTACCTTCGACACTTGAAATTGGCGGTGCTGCAGTGCGGAGTAGAAAAGGTGAGGCGATTTGCACGCGCTCAAGGATTCGACCTGTGATTCGCTTCTCGAGGGCCTCGATGTAAACTACGATGTCGGGATATTCAGGCATATGGTCCAAGTAGCGTGCTGTGTGGATTGTGCGGTGGGCAGTGAAGAAAATTGACGCTCATAGCTTGGACTGAAATGGTTCAGCATACAGCTCACTGCCGACTATTTCATCATATATTCACGGGGTGCGAAGCGGGCAACACGACGGCGAAAGCGCCAACTGTCCGTCGGCCAGAGCGTCGAGTTTCGACCAGTCTTATCGAGATACCAACTTGAGCAACCGCCGGCTGTCCAGACGGTGCCGCTCATCTTATTGTCTACCGCCTTTACATAGGCCGCCTGAGCCTCTGCGCGCGCTTCGATGAGGACGACGTCGTGACGCCTCATGTAGCGCAGCGCACTGAGCACGTGATCAATCTGCGCCTCAAGCATGTAGACGACTGACGAGTGGCCCAGCCCGGTGTTGGGTCCTGGCAGCAGGAAAAGATTGGGAAAACCTGTCACGGTAGTTCCCGCGAGCGCCTTTGGGCTGCCTGCCCATACTTCGCTTAGCGTACGTCCGTCGCTGCCGCGAACTCGACTTGCGAAAGGGAAATCAGACACATGAAAGCCAGTGGCGAAAATGATCGCGTCCACAGTCCGTTCAACGCCTTCGTTATCGATCACGGAATGCTCTCGCACTTCCGTAATACCGGCAGTTACCAACTCCACATTCGATTGGGTAAGCGCCGGAAAGTAGTCATTGGAAATCAGAATTCGTTTGCACCCCATGAGGTAATGCGGAGTTAGCTTCGCGCGGAGCGCTGGATCGGCAACCGAACGCCTGAGGTGGCGGCGGGCCATCGGCTGCAGCAACCGCATGGCCCAGGGATGACGAAATGCAAACCCGGTTGCTTCGCGAAAGCTGTAGATTGCTGCGCGCATCAAGCGCTGCGCGGGCGGAAAAACTCGGAACAGCCGCCGCTCAAGGCTAACGAACGCGCGGTCGTGACGCTTCACAATCCATGGCGCAGTCCGTTGAAATAGATGCAGCCTGTCAACTTGCGGTTGGATCGCCGGCACGAACTGAATGGCCGAGGCCCCCGTCCCGATCACCGCAACCCGACTTCGCTTAATTTCAAATTTGTGATCCCAGCGGGAGGAGTGAAAAACTTTGCCCTTGAAAGTTTCCAATCCGGTTAGTCTTGGTAGCTTCGGTTCACTGAATGAGCCGGCCGCCGAGATCAGAACCAAAGCCCGGTATGTTCCTTGCGATGTAGCGATCCGCCAGCGCTGTGAATCGTTTTCCCAAACCGCCAGGTCCACACTGTGTCCGAAGCGGATATGCGGGAGCAAACCATAGTCTCTCGAGCATCGTCGCAAGTATTCCCAGATTTCTGCTTGAGGAGAGAAGCTGCGGGTCCACTCGGGATTAGGCACAAATGAGAGCGAATACAAATGCGACTGCACATCGCAAGCGCAGCCGGGATAGGTGTTGTCGCGCCAGACGCCGCCTACGTCGTCCGCGCGTTCGAAGATGATGAAGTCTTCAATCCCTTCCTGCTTAAGCCTGATGGCGACGCCGATGCCGCCGAAGCCACTGCCGATGATCGCGATTTGAACTTTCTGCATTTTCAAAAAAGAATAGTAAAGCGTTCAGCAACTTCTGAACAAGAGCGCTGCAAGAAAAGAAAAGAGGCCCGCATTACGCGGGCCTCTTTTCTGGGGGCAGTTCCTTGCTAAGTGTCAGCCTAGTGTGCTCCGTTAGCCAATTTCCCAATCAGCGTGAAGAGCGGCAGGTACATAGCGATAACAATCGAACCGATCGTGACGCCGAGAAAGCCGATCAGCAGTGGTTCCATCAACGTCAGCAGGTTGGCAATAGCCGCATCTACTTCCTGTTCGTAGAAGTCAGCAATCTTGCCGAGCATCGCGTCAAGCGCGCCGGTTTGTTCACCGATGCCAACCATCTGTGCCACCATGTTTGGGAATACCTCGGTGGCTCTAAGTGGATCGACAAAATTTTCTCCGCGTTCTACTCCGGTCCGCACGCTAATGATGGCCGCCTCGATGATCACGTTGCCCGCAGTGCGTGCCGTGATATCGAGTGACTGCAGAATCGGCACGCCCGAAGAGAGCAGGGTTGACAGCGTGCGGGAGAAGCGCGCCACTGCAATCTTCTGAAGAATCTTCCCAAAAATCGGAAGCTTCAGCATGATTTGATCGATCACCTTACGGCCGTTTGGCGTTTTGTAATAGAAGCGAATCCCAACCGCCGACGCGACAAGTACGATGAGAATGCCTAGACCGCCCCAGCCTGCGAGGAAACTACTTATGCCGACGACAATTCGCGTGGGCAGCGGAAGTTGTTCGCCTGGACCAAGCAAGCCAAGGAAGATGTTTTGAAACTGGGGAATCACCACCACCATGATCACCGCCACCGCAATAACAGCAAGAAATACAACTGCTGCCGGGTAGATCAGTGCCGAGACTATGTCTCGTTTCAACTTGACGATTTTTTCAATAAAGGTTGATAAACGCTGCAGGATTATATCGAGGATACCGCCAGTCTCTCCAGCTTCCACCATGTTCGAGTAAAGTTGGTCAAACACGCGAGGGTGCCGAGCCATGGCGGCGGACAGCGTCGAGCCCTCTTCAACGTCCTGACGCACCTGCAGCAATATCTGCTGGAAGTATTTGTTCTCCTGCTGTTGCGCGAGGATTTCCAAGCACTGCACCAAAGGCAGGCCGGCGTCGATCATCACCGAAAACTGGCGCGTGAATATCGAAAGATCTTTGGATTTAACTTTCTTGCGGCCGCCAATCTTCGGAATTCCGATCTCGCGACCCTTTTCCTTTACGGAGGTAAGGGTGACTTGCTCGCGACGAAGAATCCCTCGCAGGGCGTCGCGGTTATCGGCAACCCGTTCGCCGACTACAATTTCGTTTAGCCGGTTGCGGCCTTTGAATACATAAGTAGGCATTGCTGATTAGCTCCAGAGTCTGAGTCTATTTGCTGATGGAAGGACGAGCTCCGATTGGGCGGCCCTGGGCGTAAGGGCTCGGGTGTGGTTTGTTGCCGTTACCGGTGTTGAGGCCGGATCCTCGATCGATCAGTTCTTTTAGTTCATCAGTGTTGGACGATCGCAGCATCGCCGTGTCCAGCGTGATCTGACGTTTGTGATAAAGCGTGGCCAGCGCCTGATTGAAGGTCTGCATACCGTACTTGTCCTGGCCGGTTTGCATCATCGAATAAATCTGGTGGACTTTGTCTTCGCGGATCAAGTTTCGGATAGCGCCGTTTGGAATCATGATTTCAAGCGCCATGGCCCGTCCGGTCTTCTCGGCGCGAGGCAGCAGCGCCTGGCACATAATTCCTTCCAGCACGAGTGAAAGCTGAGCGCGAATTTGTGACTGCTGGTCAGAAGGGAAGACGTCAATGATGCGGTTGATGGTTGAAGCGGCTGAATTTGTGTGGAGCGTAGCGAGTGTCAAGTGACCAGTTTCCGCAATTCTCAAAGCCGATTCAATGGTCTCGAGATCGCGCATTTCGCCGACCAGCACTACGTCAGGATCCTGACGCAGGGCCGTTCTGAGAGCTGCGGCAAAGCCATGCGTGTCGGCGTTAACCTCTCTTTGATTTACCAAGCAGTTCTTGTGATTGTGTAAGAATTCAATCGGGTCTTCGATCGTCAGGATGTGCTCATGGCGGTCGCGATTGATCTTATCGACCATTGAGGCGAGGGTTGTTGACTTGCCCGAACCGGTAGGCCCGGTTACCAGAATCAACCCGCGAGGTTTTTCACATAGCGTTTTCACGACCTCTGGCAGCCCGAGATCTTCGAACGCTTTAATCTCATAGGGAATCGCACGGAACACACACCCCACTGCGCCCCTTTGATTGAATAAGTTGGCGCGGAAACGCGAAAGGCCTTTCACGCCAAAGGAAAAGTCGAGTTCGAGGTTTTCTTCGAACCGGTGTTTCTGCGCATCCGTGAGAACCGAATATGCCAGTTGCTTGGTGTCGGCGGCAGTCATCAGGCGAAAGCCCTCGAGTGGTCGCAGATGTCCATCAACCCGAACCTGAGGCGCAGAGCCAGTGGTGATGTGCAGGTCGGAGCCGCCGAGCTCGGAGAGTTTGCGCAGCAGCTCCGAGAGTGAAAGTGGGTTGGCGGTTTCAGTTAATGACATCCAGAACGCTCCTGACGAGATGAAGGGTTACAAAACGAACACCGGAGCTCACTTGTTTACCGATTGAACGTAAGAATTGGCTTTGACGGTGAGCGACGAGATGAACTTCTCGCCTTCGACTGTCAGCTTGTCTGAAAACTCTACCGGCGTGTTGAGCGTCAGGCTGTAGATTTTTCCGTCAACCTCGGCAAAGTAGAAGTTCCAGGTCTTCTCTGGCGAGCGGCCATCGCTCGGTGTTTGGGCAATCACAACGAACACGCGCGCGCCGTTAACCTGGCGCTCGTAGTCGTTTATTACCCAACCGCCGGCATTGATCATCTTATCGATGGCGATGCGGCGTAGATCTGAAAATGAAACGCCGGCGAGCATCGTGCGTTGTTCTCTTTGGGTCAGGTAAGCAGGATTCGGACGACTGCGGGCCACGACTGCGAGAGTGCCCTGGCTTGGAATCGCGGCCGTTGTTTCTGTGCGAAATTTTAGTTCACCGCCATTCACCAGAGTCGGGTTGTTCCAGCCAGCTGGCAGCTTGGGAAGCCCCAGTGCGGCAACCGGTGCAGTTGAATTTTCGACAACCGGACCAAGCGGAGAACTGCGGTGCGCAAGCACAGCAGCGCGGCGTAAACGGACGCGTGCGCGGTGCCGTCGCCACCAAGCGCGCGAATGACGTCGATAACGGAGCTGCTGCTGAGATGCCTGCCGGAGCCCATGCGCGGTGGAACTCGCGAACGGCAGCATGACTACGACTGAAAACAACATCAATAGTGAAAGTGTGATTGTACGCAACATAGTATTCCTCTTTCCGTTAAGCCACTGTTTCGCGGACTACTTCCTCGAGAGTGGTTAATCCAGCGCGAACCTTGTGCAGTCCGGATTCGCGTAGTGTGATCATGCCGTCTTCAATCGCCTTCTTTCTTAACTCCAGCGATGACGCGCCGATCAGGATAAGTTCGCGGATGTCGTCATTAACTTCCATAACTTCGTAGAGGCCAATCCGACCCTTGTAACCGGTGTTGTTGCAGGTCGAACAGCCATTGCCCTTGTAAGTCTTAAGAGCCTTGGCCTCGTCGGAACTAAAGCCGACCTCCATCAACGCTTCAGGGGGCATGGGAGCTTCCCGATTGCAATCTTTGCAGATGCGGCGGATGAGTCGCTGCGCCTGAATGAGATTGACGCTGGTGGCCACAAGGAACGGCTCAATACCCATATTCATAAGGCGGGAAATTGTGGAAGGTGCGTCGTTAGTGTGAAGGGTGGAGAGTACAAGGTGGCCGGTTAGAGCGGCCTTGATTGCAATCTCGGCGGTTTCGAAGTCTCGAATTTCACCAACCAGGATGATATTGGGGTCCTGGCGCAGGAAGGCGCGCAGGGCAGCGGCAAAATTCAAGCCAATTTGCTCTTTCATTTGGACTTGGTTGATTCCCATGAGGTTGAATTCAACCGGATCTTCCGCTGTCATGATATTGGTCTGAACTGTATTGAGGGATTGGAGGGCGGAATAAAGCGTGTTGGTTTTACCGCTTCCTGTTGGGCCGGTAACGAGAACCATGCCGTATGGTCTGGAAATGTTCCGCTGAAACTTGACCAACGATTCCGGTTCAAAACCAAGCTTAGTCATGTCGAGCATGAGGTTCTCTTTGTCGAGCAGGCGAAGCACAACCTTCTCGCCAAAAAGGGTTGGCAAGGTGGAAACACGAAAATCGAGTTCTCGCGAACGCGCGTCAACCTTAACCTTAATCTTGATTCGTCCGTCCTGCGGCAGTCGCTTTTCGGAGATGTCTAGTTTCGCCATGATCTTGACGCGGGAAATCAAAGCATCGCGCATCTTGAGAGGCGGCCTCATCACATCGTACAAAACGCCGTCAATCCGGAAACGAATGCGAAGCTCTTTCTCGTAAGGTTCGACGTGAATGTCTGACGCTCCGCGACGCAGCGCGTCAACGAGTAAGACGTTAACCAATCTTACGACTGGCGCGTCCTCGCTTATTCTGGAGAGGGTAGAGAGGTCGATCTCTTCGTTGTCTTCAACTACTTCGATGTCTTCGGTGCGGTCTGTATCGAAGTCGATAGTATCGAGGGAGACTAAATCCGCGTGAGTGATGCCCCCGTTAGCGCTCTTGCCAACAGCACCCTCGAAGACTACCTCGTCAGCGCCCATCGAAGACAACTCAATCTCCTTGGAGATGCCGTAGTACTTCGAGATTGCCTGTTGAATGCTAGCCTCAGCGACCACTACGGGTTCGACATTTAGTCCAGTCATGAACTTGACGTCGTCCATCGCGAATACGTTGGTAGGATCGACCATTGCCAAAGTGAGACTGGCGCCCACTCGGGAGAGTGGGAGGACCGAATACTTTTGGGCGACTTCCTGAGGTATTAGGTGGAGGACCTGAGCGTCAATCTGGAAGAGCTCCAGATTCACGGAAGGAATGCCATATTGCCGGGAGAGAACGGCAGTTATCATATCGTCGGAGACAAGCCCCAACTTTACAAGGTTGAATCCCAGTCGCCCGCCGTGCTCGCGCTGATAATCAAGCGCCTCACGAAGGTGCTGCGGGCTGATAAGATTCTCCCGAACCAGAATTTCGCCTAGTTTGGCCGACATTTGTACCCCGCTGCTGAGATATCTAAAAGAAAAACCACAAGATGGGCCGCAATTCTACGAGAAAAGGTTATGCAGACTGGAAGTTAGGACAAGCGGTACGGTGGCTAACACCGTTGGGCAAGCATGGTACAAGTTGAACGTTCAGACTGTCAAGGTCAATTTTTGCCGATAATACGAAGAGAACGCGGCTTGAGACCCATGGGAGCGGATGTGACTCAAAGTCAGATCGACCGTTAAGAGATCGCATACCAAAGGCAAAGGGCCACACCCAGCCTTCATGGCTGGATATGACCCTTTGAGGAGTATTTCTCCCTTGCGCGTCCTCAGATCCACGGGCTAGGGTGCTATGGCTTGCGACGTCGGGTTGGCGTTGTTGTCCTTTCGGCCTGGACGTTTTGGTTCTCTTTCATGTTCTTCAAGATATCTTGAGTTTCGGTTTTCATTTGCCCTTCGGGGGCCTTGTCAACATAGCGTTGCAAGTAATTTGCGGCCTCCTGATAGTTGGCCTTAGCCTCTTCTTTTTTGCCGTCAGCTTCCTTGATGAAACCAAGGTTGTAGAGAATCAGTCCAGTATTCTTGAGGGCATCCAGGTCATCCGGATTTCCCGTCAGGATTTTCTCATAGACAGGCTTGGCCTTCTCATACGCATTGGCGTCGAAGAGCATTAACGCTAGATCGTGTTCGGCCTTTAACTTTTTCACGGGATCAGCTTCTGCGGCGATGTACTCCTGATACGCGGCGACACCCAAATCGGCTTGGCTCGGATCAACCTTGGTGACGAAAAGGCGAGTCGCATCGGCTTTCGCGAGGAGCGCAAAATACAAATTCGTTTTTGTACTGTTTGCCTCAGCCGGATCGGTCGACGCCGGTGCTGCTTTTAACCGGGCTACCGCCTTGGCGCCAGATTCGCTTGCGGCGGTCCAATCCTTCTTTGCTGCTTCGATGCCAGCGTTCTTCGCAGTGTCGTCAGCAGCCTTAACCGCTGCGTTATATCGATCGACCGCTCGGGCATTTAAGGCCATAGTCTTGTTGGTTAACAAGGCTGGTGCGCCTGGATGGTCCGGGTCAGCCTGAAGACCTTCGTCAAATCGAGCGATTGCTTCGTCATAGTTTTTTGCCTTGAGAGCATCATTCCCGGCTTTAAACGATCTCGCAATGATTTCATTCGACGATTTAGCCTTTTCGTTGCTGGCAGCTATTTCCTCATTCTTCTTCACGATTTCCGCGCGTTTGGCTCTGTCTTCTGCAGTCTCTTTGGCGCCGCCAGTAGAAGCACCACCCTTGGACATCAGCGATTTTATTTCTACTAAAGTCAGACGTCGGCCATCACCGGGCGCGATCATCTCAATTGCGTAATCAACATCTCGCCCGGCCTTCACCCCAGGGTGATAAGAAGGTTGCGCGCCCGGCAGGCTCACGCCGATTATGTAATCACCTACGTAGAACAGAGCAGCAAATACAAACTCGCCCTTCTTGTTGGTTCTGGCTTCGAGCTTGCCGGATATATCCGTTCGGTAAACATCGACCAGGGCATCCGCGGCGGGGACGACTGTTCCGTCGGCTTGTTTCAGAGTTACGTGCCCGCGAACCTGCCCGGTCTGGGCGTGGGCAATGAGACTGGCTGATGCGACTAACGCAAGGATGGCAAGGATCGGCAAAAAGTATCTACGAAACATCTTAAGATTCCTCCAGGGAGTATTTACAGGTGATCTGGTAATACGGGAGAGCTCATAGGATGCTGCTGGCCCCGCAACTGGTTGTAATTTGCTATCAGGTTCGACCCAACGTTAATAAGCAAACCTCTTACTGTCAAGCATATATCGAATCGGATCTTCAAGGCCGGCTTTGCGAAACGCTCGCAGTCGTAAAGCGCAAGAGTCGCAGTCGCCACATGCTTCAACCGCTTCTCGGTAACACGACCAGGTAAGCTCAAAGGGCGATTTGAGGCTTTGACCGAGTTTCACTATCTCTGACTTCTTCAACGCTATTACCGGCGTCTTGATTTTTATTTGCGTTTCAGGTTTCGTGCCACGTGCAATTACCTGCTGGAACGCTTCGTAAAACTCAGGCCGACAGTCTGGGTAGCCTGACGAGTCTTCAGCAACCGCGCCGATGTATATCGCGCCGGCACCAATAACTTCCGCCCAACTGGTAGCGATAGACAGAAGGTGGGCATTGCGAAAGGGGACGTAGCTTGTTGGTATTCCTTCGCCCGAGAGATTTGCTGACGTGAGCGCGATGTTTTTGTCAGTCAGAGATGAGCCACCGATTTCCGCGAGGTGTTCAAGGGAAACTACCAGGCGCTGTTTGATCCGGTAGTGATCCGCAAGTTCCACAAAAGCGCGACGCTCGCGTTCTTCTGTTAGTTGTCCATACGACACGTGAAGGAACGCCAAATCATCCGCCTCTTCGTTGGCGATTGCTGCGGTCACACACGAATCCATCCCTCCGGACACGAGGCAAACTGCGAGGCGAGATCCGATGTTCTCAGGCTCGTTCGATTCAAGAGGTTGATAGGCTGATTCGTCGGTTCCGCCCATTAGACTCCGCGGGCCTCTGCCCCCCAAATGTACTTATGAAGTTGCAATTGCATGCGCACATTAAGTCCGCTTGCAGAAACCCAATCGGCCATGTCTCTTAGGTCCACTGCCCCCCACGCGGGCGAAACAAGAACGGCCTTTGCTCGTTGGTCCAACTCGTACCGCTTGATAATTTCCTTGGCATAGGTCCAATCTTCCAAGTTCATAATTACAAACTTGACTTCATCTTTATCAGCTCGCAGACGTTCCAGATTCGGCCAATGGTTGCGCGCTTCTTCACCAGACGTCGGGCATTTAACGTCAAGGATAATGCTCGCTCTGAGATCAACTTCAGCAGTTGAAACGAAGCCCCCGGTTTCAACGAGTAGTTCGAAGCCTTCGTTGCATAGCCGTTCGACCAAAACAAACGCCTCAGGCTGTGCCAGCGGCTCACCTCCGGTTATCTCAACCAGCTTACAATCAAAACTGCGCACGCGGTTTATCACCTCAGCGAGGCTAAAATGCTCGCCGCCGGTAAACGTATATTCACTGTCACACCACACGCAGCGCATCGGACAACCGGTGAGACGGACAAAAGCGCAAGGGCGCCCGGCGTGCGTAGATTCACCCTGAATTGAGCGAAAAAGTTCCGTGACTCTTAGCATTTTGAACCAGCAGTTTCTCCCGTTTGTTTGAACTCGAATCTAGCCCACCGATCAGGCAGTGTCAAAGTTAGCTGACTAAGGTCGGACCGCGCGGCAACTTGAAGTCCGGCGAAACATCCAAGATTGCGGGCATGGGCCGATACGCGACGCACGCGACGTGGTAGCATAAAAAACGCAGGCAGCTTGATAAATCCCCTTTGAGTCAACGAACTGAACAAATCGAAAGGTTGTTTTCCGAAAGCGCTGGCCGCTTGCTTGCTCGTGCCGCGGACAGCCACGGCGTAAGTGTTGAAACACTGATCCCTCGCGTCAGGGCCGCGGTCGGCAAATACATTTTGCGGGATGAGCCTGAGGCTTCATTCCAAGGCATTCAGGACTTCATTGACAAACTCCAGGCCGACGATCTTTGTCTGATTGTCGCTTGTGAACATGGAAACCAAAAAGCCTGGACCGAACTGGTGGAACGCTTCTCGGCGACTGTTCGTTCGGCCGCGCGTTCAGCAAGTTCAAACGAAGAGGGAGCCGAAGATCTGGCCCAATCGATCTGGGCGGAACTCCACGGCTTGCGCCTGCGCGCTGATGGGAAGCCTGCGGGTAAGTTGGCGTATTACTCCGGACGCGGTTCTTTGGCTGGCTGGTTGCGGGCGGTGGTCGCTCAGCTCGCGGTGGATCAGCACCGTAAGGACTTCCGGTTGGTCCAGACAGAAGAGGACGCAGATTTTGATCGAATCATTCAGCATGGTCAGGAGCAGCAAACCTGGTCCGGTCACGGCGGAGCGCCCAATCCCGAGCTGCTGATTTCTACGAAACTTGCCGGAGCGCAGCTACAGAAGGCGCTCGCAGAATCCGTCAAGCAAATGTCGGCTGAGGATCGATTGTTAGTGAAGCTTTACTACTTCGATGGCCTGCGGTTGCGCGAAGCCGGCGCCGTGCTTGGTGTGCACGAAGCAACTGCAAGCCGGCGGCTCACGCGCATTCATAGCGAGTTGCGGCAACAAGTGGAGACGGTGCTGATTGAGAAGGAAGGTTGGACTAAGCCGGAAACAGAGCGCGCTTTTTCTGAGGTTGCGGTTAACCTTGAAGCCGATCTCGAGCCGCTCCTGGCAAGTGAACCGATTCTTATGAAGAAAGAGAACGAAGTCGCAGGATGAGAGTAACATTAATGCTTCTTTCATGATGCTTTCTGCGCAAGTGGTAAAGTGGACAAGCGTTCTTGAGAGGGCACAGAATTAGCCAGATGAAACAAGCCAACAACAACGAGGTCGATCTTCTGCTGCAGTCTATCGCGCGCGGGCGCGAGGAGTCGGCTGCGCGCAGCGCGTTGTCTTCTGGCGACGGAAAGCAATTCGTTTCCGAACACCTTGATGCGGACGAACTCAACTCGTACGCCGAAGGCGTGGCGCCGGCTTATGCGCGCGCTCGTTACATGGAGCATCTTGCTGATTGTGACTCTTGCCGCAAAATCGTTGTGGGTCTGAATCAGACTGCGGGTGCAGCTAATCGCTACGAGGTTCCAGCAGAGAGTGGCTTCGCCCTTTGGCAGAAGTTAGCAGCTCTATTCTCGCCGCCGGTTTTGCGTTACGCCGTCCCGGCGTTGGTGCTCAGTGCTGTGATCGGAATCGGTTTCCTGGCGCTAAAGCAACGACCGGACACACAATTCGTTGCTCAGAACGAACAGCGAACGAAAGCTCCTTCTTTAACGCCGGGAGAAAATGACGCAGCGGCCAATAACGCTCCCGCGCCACAGTCAACAATTCAGGATACAGCGCAGCCTGAAACAAAACGGCATGCCGTTATCGAAAAAGAAAATCCTTCGGTCCAGAAAGAACGGGTGGCGGAGTCATCTCCCGCTCCGCAGACTCTAAGTCAGTTAGCGCCTGGAAAAGATGCTGGACTGTCCGCCGACAGTGCCACGACCGCAGGGTCCAGAGGCTACGCACCCGAACCAAAGGCCGCCGCCCCTCCGCCACCTGCGGCGGTTTTCGACTCCGCGAAGTCGACAGATCTTGCAAAAGAGCGACCGGTAAAGCGCGAAGACCAGCCGCGCGCTCAAGACGAAGTCTCGCGGGCGGAGGGCGATGATCTGCACGGCCCCAATCGTTCCAAAAGCAACACGGGATCTCCCGCCGACGGGCGAACCGCCGGGATCATGAGGGTACGTGGCCCGAGCGCTGCGGATAAGAAGAAAACGGGCGAGGCTAGTACGCGCACGGTTATGGGCAGACACTTCGCGCGAGAAGGCAATGCCTGGATTGATACCGCGTACGAGCCTTCGCGCGCTACGGTGCGGGTCACTCGCGGATCCGATCAGTTTCGGGCGCTGGTCGCGGATGAGCCTGGCATTCGCTCAATTGCCGAACAGCTGGACGGCGTGGTTGTCGTTGTCTGGAAGGGTCGGGCTTACCGCATTCAGTAGCTCACGAAACAATAAACTCAATCTATTCGTTGTAAACAGGGATGCTTATCCGTTCCGTTCGTAGGTGAAGGTCAGTCTTACTCGACTGCGGAGTGGTACATTATTGGGACTACTTGAGAAGTTGTTCCGCGATCACTGGAGGCGTTATGTATTGTCCGTCCTGTGGCACCGAAATTTCAGTTGAACTTAAATACTGCAACCGCTGTGGAGCCAATCTTGCTACAGTTCCCGAAAGCAAACCGGTACCCGTTGGCAAGCCAGTGAAGGTGACCTTGCCCGCGATCATACTTGGATTAACAATTACAATCGGCATTGGGGTCACTGTTAGCTCGGCGGCCGAGATGGCGCAGATGCATCTACCTCCCGCCGCCATCGTGTTCATAGTCGTCTTCGGCCTGGCCACCTTGTTTGGTTGTACCGCCCTAATGCTTCGCTTCTGGTTGAAAGTGCTTTCTATGAATCGAGAAACCTATCAGCAACAGCCGCAGATTCGTCCTCCGGTGCAAGCGCCGGCGCAACTATCCGAAGCCCGGCAACAATTTCAGCCGCGTCTTGAGCCTGCACCAAGTGTGACGGAGCACACTACGCGCACCTTCAGCCCGGCTTACAAAGAAGGTTCTGATCCTGCAGCTCGTTAGAGCTGTCGACAATAAACTTTGACGCTGGAATGATTCGAAGCCCATGACCGCAAACCCACGACTATCCACAGCCGCTACATTAATTGTCGCCTCCCTATTTATCGCTGTTTCGACTCAGTTGTTTTTACTCGACTCGGCAACTGCGCAAACCCGCGGCGCTCGATCCACGTCCGATCGTTCTGCGCCACCGGCTGCGGTCGGTCGCCAGCAACAAATCGTGCGAATCGCTCAAGCGATAGACGCGCGCAACATCGAACGAACAATCCGCAAGCTCGTCTCCTTCGGAACCCGCAACACCCTCTCGACGCAAAGCGATCCTAATCGTGGAGTCGGCGCCGCGCGTGATTGGTTGTTGAGCGAGTTTTCCAAAGTTGCGGCGGAATCCGGCGGACGAATGACCGTCGAGAAGCAGATCTTCGACCAACCGAAGGCCGCGCGAGTTCCTGAACCGACGATGATCACGAACGTGGTGGCAACGCTTAAGGGTAAGCAGCCTGAATCCGTAGGACGAACTTATATCGTCAGCGGCCACTACGACTCGATGTGCACCAGTCCTACAGACGCGACCTGCGATGCGCCAGGCGCGAACGACGACGCATCAGGCACCGCCGCCGTTCTGGAGATGGCGCGAGTAATGGCGAAATACGATTTTGACGCGACAATAATTTTCATGGCAGTCGCTGGTGAAGAGCAGGGTTTACTTGGTTCAATTTATGCCGCCGAGCAAGCGAAACAAAAAGGTATCGACGTCGAGGCGATGTTCACTAACGACATTATCGGCAGTTCGCTCGGCGGCAATGGCGTTCGCGATCCTCATACAGTGCGCGTTTTTTCCGAGGGGGTGCCGTCAAACGAGAAGCCTGAAGAAGCCACGGTGCGGCGCGGTGTCGGCGGCGAAAACGATTCCGCGCCACGTCAGTTGGCGCGGTTCATCAAGGAAACGGGAGAACGTTACGTGCCCGGCATGCGGGTGATGATGGTTTATCGCCGCGACCGTTACTTGCGCGGCGGCGATCACATTTCATTTCTTGAACGCGGCTTTGCGGCCGTAAGGTTTACCGAGCCAAACGAAGACTATCGCCACCAGCATCAGAATGTGCGCAGCGAAGATGGCGTTCAGTATGGCGACCTGGCGCAGTTTGACGACTTCAACTACATCGCGAATGTGGCGCGCGTAAATGCTGCTTCGTTAGCCGCGCTCGCGCTGGCGCCAGCGCGTCCGAAGAATGTCGGCCTGGTAACGACGCGCCTGACCAATGATACGGATCTGAAATGGGACCCAAACAAGGAACCCGATCTGGCTGGTTACGAAATTGTCTGGCGCGACACCAGTTCGCCCGTTTGGACTAACGCGCGCTCCGTTGGCAATGTAACTAGCTACACAATGAAGGGGATGTCCAAGGACAACTACTTCTTCGGTGTCCGCGCGATTGACCAACAGGGAAATCGATCTCAGGTCAGCTTTCCGCATCCCGTCCGCTAGGCCAAACGCAAAACATGTTGTCCTGGTTTCGCGCTCAGGTGAAAGATCACGGTGTACTGACCGCAACTCGCCTGCTTACCCGCGTGGTGCGTTATCGAATTCCAGTAGTCCTCAGTAATAGGATTTTGTCTGACAAGGTAGCGTGTCCTTGTTGCGGTTGGCGTGGACGAAGGTTCCTGGATTACATCGAGGTGGGATACCACGTACCGAATGCGGCGTGCCCAAACTGTGACAGCCATTCGAGGCATCGGGCGCTCTATCTTTGGTTGACGAATGATTTCGGACTGCAGACCAAGAACGGCAGGGCGCTAATGTTTGCTCCAGAACGGGCGCTGGCCCCGCTCTGGGAATCCGCTCAGAATCTTCACGTCTTAAAGGTCGATCTCGAGACTGCGCGCGGCATAGATCTATGCGCCGACATCGCGCGACTTCCAATTGTTGACGATTGCGTGAAGTTGATTTGGTGTCATCACGTGCTAGAGCAAGTGGAAGACGACAGAGCAGCATTGCAGGAATTGTACCGAGTGTTGGACCCGACCGGAGGGGAGCTAATAGTCTCTGTTGGTTTATCTGAAAACGAAACGACACGGGAATTTGGACGCGCAAATATGGCGCTTTCCGGAAATCGCCGGCGCTATGGCGGCGATTTCGGCCAACGCCTAAAGCAGGCGGGATTCCAGGTTACGCCAGTGACCTGTAACTTGAGCGCGGGAGAATTGGCCCGGTACGCGATCTATCCGGAGACGCTTTATCGTTGCACGAGGGCTCGCTAGAAATTTGTCTGGTTTTATTCTTCGGCAACTATCGGATCGTAACAGATGTCAGTTGGTTCTGGATTTTCGGTTGGAAGGATGCTGAAGAGACCAGCAAGGCGATTGTACCAGGAGGTAAGACCTGAAACGCGAGCAGCAAAAGTGGGCAGTTCGTCATCGGAGGCGACTATGGTTCGCCGTAACGCAAACAAATCGGATTCGCTATCGTTTTGACCGAGCACCGCAGTAACCGCGCACGAGTAGCCGAGCGATTCCGAGAGTCGACTAATTCCTTCCGAGGTCTTTCCGTGCGGATACGATAAAGGAAAGCTGCCGGGGCCCAAATGACTATTCAGGGTATCGAGCGAGCTTTCCAATTCACCGCGTGCCTGGGCATGCGGAATGTCCGTTAGCGAGCGATGGGTGCAAGTGTGTGAGCCAAACTCCACTCCCTGATTCGCCAACTGGCGAACTTCACTCCAGGACAAATAACTAATATCGTCTTCCGGATGCCAGGTGCCATTTCGTCCCGACCCGTTCCCCTCATGGGTAAAACTTTCACCCGTCAGGATAAACGAAGTTGCAGGCACACCTCTCTTCAGCAGCAGCGGCGCAACCACCGTTAGAAAGTTTCTCACTCCATCATCGAAAGTCAGGACCGCTGTGTTTGCGGGAAGTCTGCGATCTTCGCGTCGGGCTCTGACAAAATCGCCGAGCGAAACGATCTGATAATGAGCTTGCAGATAATCGAGATGATGCCGAAAGGACTCGACACGCAAATGCAGTTTGTGTGTGTCGCTAGGATTGGTCTCCTGCTGGTTTGTTACGCTGTGGTAACAAAGGATCGTAACTTTCTTACGATTGAGCCAGGCCACGACTCGCGTAAAGCGCGTGGCGAAAAGGAGGGCAAAGAGAAATTTCTTGGTCATTCGCTACTTGACCGTTTAGCGGGCGAGACGCTCAAGTCGAACAATCATCTAAAACCGCATTAAAAAACAATGAGGCAATTCCGGCAAGTGAACTGCCACCGCAATCATTATTATCTTTCGAACAAAATACGTGTGAGCAAAGGCTACTACAGGCGGTCGTTTCCGACAAGTCGCAAGAAGATAAAAGGCGCTGCATTCTTGCCAAATGCAACGCCGGTTTCCCAGGGTAGAGACCTTGGGGCAAAGCAACGCCGGACCCTCTTTGCCCGATTGTCCAGCGATGGTTTCATATTTTGACGCGTCGGCGCAGCGTTTGGTCTGACTTTTTCGGCCCTGCTGAGCCAGCGACTCGTTCGGCAAAGTTGGCTGCAGAACTTCAAAGTTTTTGCAAGCGCGGAAAGCACGTTTTCCAAACCTAATTGACCAAAGGGGCGTCTAAGTTTTGCAAGAGTTATGTTCTGACCTAGCTGGAACAAGACGATAGAAATCCCAGTAAAATTAGCTAAACAGGATCTGCTGATATGAAAAACCGAACTAACACCATGATCTCGTTACACGGCGGGGTCACCCGCGCCATCACCTTAATCACCTTGGCAGCCCTTCTGGTTGGCACACTGCTTCCCGGTGTCAGCGCCCAGCAGAAGTCAGTCGCCCAAAGTAACGCGCTCAAGGAAGACCAGCGAATTTTACACGTGCTGAATCGATTGGGATTCGGGGCGCGGCCTGGGGATGTTGCGCGCGTCAAAGCGATGGGGCTGGACAACTACGTCAAACAGCAACTGAATCCACAAAAAATTAGCGACACTGCTGCCGACGCCAAGTTGAAGGATTTGTCCACGCTGACCATGACTACTGCGGAACTCTATGAGAAGTTTCCGCAGCCAGGACTTTTGCTGAAGCGGCTTGAGCGCCGTGGTGAGTTACCGGCCGAACTCGCAGCCGCTCGTGACAACCGCACGAAGGCTGGCGCCAAT
>JBDUDV010000016.1:0-44305 GCA_040002755.1 Acidobacteriota bacterium
AACGTTTTTGACTGTAAAGTCGGAAATCTTCACGCCCTGCTCGATTTGTTTCCAGGTTAACGGCATCGAGACTGTAGCTTTTGCTTTCGCGCGTGCCGTGAAAACTGCCGCCAAACTTTTCCCGCGTGCATTCTGCATCCAGTCAACGTAAACCTGCTCCTGCTTTCGCTTGGCAATCGTCCGTTCAACCGTCGCGATCTTCGGCGCGCGTTGCGCTACCTCGCTTGCCAGCATTCTTGAAAACTCCGCAACCTTCTCATAATCATTAGTCGGTTTTAGCGGCAAATAAATGTGTATCCCCGACGACCCGGAGGTTTTGGGAAACGCACTTAGCCCTACTTCATCGCAAACCTCTTTCGTAATTAACGCAACTTGCAGTACGTTTTCCCAGGGCGCTTGTTTGGGATCGAGATCGATGGCGGTCCAATCAGGCTTATCGAGTTTTGCAATCGTCGAATGCCACGGGTGCTGTTCAATTGTTCCGAGATTCACGAAGTGGAGCAGGGAAGCCGTGGTGGTGTAAACGGCGTAGTCGAGTTCGCGGCCGTCGCGATTTGTAAGTCTGACGGTCTTAATGAAGGCCGGCGCACTCTCCAGGTCCTGTTGAAAAAACATTGGGGCGTTAACGCCGCGCGGCCAACGCTGTAGGATCGCTGGACGATTCTTCAGAAACGGCATCAGGTGTTCGCTGACGCGCAGGTAGTAGCAAAGCAGATCAAACTTCGTCAGCTTCTCGTCGGGCCAATAGATGCGCTCGAGACTGGTTAGCGACACTGGTTGCCCTTCGACCTCGATGATCAAATCACCCCTG
Organism: Acidobacteriota bacterium; assembly: GCA_040002755.1. Lineage (GTDB taxonomy): Bacteria > Acidobacteriota > Blastocatellia > Pyrinomonadales > Pyrinomonadaceae > PSRF01. Next base: position 812 of record JBDUDV010000016.1, read on the forward strand.
GGTTGCTTCAGGGTGAAAAACTCTGCGACGGAAATCCCGGCGCCTTTCTTTGCGGGCGTGCGCTTTACGGGCGACTGTTTTGGCGAAGCTGTTTTAGGGTTTGCCATAACTTACCGATTCGTAAACTTATCCAAAAAGTAATTGATTTGCAAAACCTATGTGTCAGGTTCGATTCATAAACTCTTGTGTCAGGTTCGATTCGTAAACTCTTGAGGAGGTCATGAAATGACGACGCCAGCGAAGGTTTTTGTGGTCATGCTGTGTGCAGTATTGATCACAGGATCCACCAGACAGGCAATTACACAAACCAATGCCGCGCAGATTTTCCGGCTCGATGCCAGCAAAAGTAAATTCATTGCCCACGCTCAGCGCGGCGGTTTGCTCTGGTTCAAGGGTCACGAGCACCTGGTAGCCGCGCGCGAGTTTAGCGGCGAAGCCCAACTCAACGCAGACTCACTGGCCGCCAGTTCGTTGCAGTTGCTTGTAAAGACCAGCTCGATGACGGAGACAAACGACGCATTCACCGCGCAACAGAAAGAGATCATTAACGGCGAGCTGCGAGACATTGTTCTGGAGCCGGCAAAGTATCCGGAGATTGTTTTCAAGAGCACCAGTGTTAAGGGAAAAGCGCTCGGCGCAAATCAATACGATCTGAAGATCGCCGGCGATCTAACATTGCATGGTATGACTCATTCGATTGTAATCCCGGTGAAAGTTACGGTGAGCGGAACCGATCTGCGCGCGGTTGGTGATTTTAGTATCAACCGTAGCGAGTTCAACGTGAAGGCCACCTCAGCGTTTCACGGTTTGGTTCGCGTGCGGAATACAGTGAAGTTTACTTTTGATATTGTGGGCCAGCGAAACTAGGAGAGACACTCTTGTCTATCCCTGTTCAAATGGACCGACTGGGAGGTCTGCCCTACAGGTGACGAACTATTCGCCATAGCCATTGGGATGCGATTGCATCCAGCGCCAGGCTGACTCAATGATCACGCGCAGGTCCTGAAACTCCGGTTTCCAGCCAAGCTCGCGTTTTATTTTCTCAGAGCTCGCGATCAAAACTGCCGGGTCGCCTGCACGTCTCGGTCCAACCCGTGCCGGAACAGTTTTTCCCGTAACTTCCCGCGCTGTCTCAAGCACCTGGCTCACACTGTAACCTTCGCCACCGCAGCCCAGGTTGTAAACGTTGCCGCTGTCAGCAGCGAGTGACTTCAGCGCGAGAATGTGTGCGCGCGCCAGATCAATTACATGAATGTAATCGCGCACGCAGGTTCCGTCAGGCGTTGCATAGTCGTTTCCGTAGACTTCCACGAACTGGCGAGTGCCGGTCGCTGCTTGCAACGCAATGGGAATTATGTGGGTTTCGTGCGCGTGATCTTCGCCGCAGTTTTCGCTGGCGCCTGCGGCGTTGAAATAGCGCAAGGCTGCGAAGCGCAGGCCGTAGGCTTCACGGTACCAGCGCATCGCCTGTTCGAAAGCAAGCTTCGACTGACCGTAGGGATTTGTAGGCTGGTTGGGAGCGGACTCCTGGATTGGCTGGCTATCAGGTTCGCCGTAGGTAGCCGCCGTGGACGAAAAAACAATCCGACGAACATCCGACTCGCGCATAGCGTCGAGTAGTATCAAACCGTTCGACAGGTTGTTGCGGTAATACTTCGCCGGCTGCTCGTAGGATTCGCCGACGAGCGAATCGGCGGCCATATGAACGACTGCTTCAGTTCGATGCGACCGCAGCGTCTCTCGCAACGTTCCGCCATCGGCAATGTCCGCCTGCACAAAAGCGGCGCCGGCAACTACCGCTTCGCGGTGACCTTTGTAGAGGCTGTCATAAACGACGACCTCGTGGCCGTCGTTTACCAGTTCTTCAGTAACGACACTGCCAATATAGCCAGCGCCTCCGGTAACCAGCACTCTCATGATCGTCGATTGTGTCGCGTTAACCGCGCGAACTTATCGTTGCTTGAAGAATTGCTGAAGCAAACTTACTGACTCACAGAAACAACTGCCAGCGTTAGGTGTGGACCAGTGGTTGCGCCGACGCCGAACTGGCTGGAGCAGAATCCTTTGGAACGTAATAGAGAATGCGGTTGCAGTTGTCGCAGGTAATGATTTCTTCGCCCCGCCGCACCTGGGCCATCGCCTGTGGTCGCAGGGCCATAAAGCAAGCCATACACGCACCATTGCGCGCCTCGGCCACCGCGACGCCGTCGCGTATGCGCGTGACCGTGCGGTTGTATTGCGCGCCCATGGCCTTTGGTAAGGCCGCTACCAAACGTTCTCGATCCGCGCGATTTAGCGCCACCTTTTCGGCCTGCTGACGAGTTTCTTCGTCGAAGCTCTGCAGCCGAGCCTCGCGATCGGTGTTCAACGAGGCAACCTCTTCCGCGCGTTCCGTAAGCGAAGCCTCTGCCGTTTCGAGCGCTTCCATCTGCTCCAGGATTTGAGTTTCCAAAGTAGCAATCTGTTTTCGCGCCGCATCAGCTTCGCGAATAGCAGCGGTATACTCCTCAGGTTTTTTTGACGACATTAAATTCCGCTCGGCGCGTTCAACGCGCAAACGCTGCTCGCCGACTTCCGTTTCGAGGCGCGTGCGCGCGTGTCTGGCTTCATCGCGACGAGTTTCGAGGCCCCGAATTTCAAAGGCGCGCTGATCGAATTCTCTCTCGATCTCAGCGCGCCTTTGTGGAATGGCTTCCAGTTCTGCTTGTAGTTTTCTTATGCTTGTATCCAGGTTTTGTAGAGCGACTAATTGCTGTAATTCCGCTTTCACTCTTTATACTCTCCTTGAAAGATCAGGTCCGGATTTAATATGAATCAGGGCAATCATCACGACGATTATCAGGCATGCGCACCCCTCGGCGCAAGTCAGGGTTAGAGTGCCTTGAGAGTTTAGCGAATCCGGAAGGAAAAGAGACTAGCGAACTGCGTTGCCCACCGCCTTGGCAGCATTGATTCGCCCGCCGCTCGAGACTTTACCCCGCAAACCCGGCAGTTTATCAACCGACTCAAGCAGCAACGAACGCAATTGATTCACTGAAAGATTTGGATGGGTCGACAGCGCAAGGGCAGCTACTGCAGCGACTACCGGCGCTGCCAGGGAACTTCCCGAATGCTGTCCGTACTCATTGCCAAGGCTGGTAGCAAGAATGTCCTGCCCCGGCGCTGCCAGTTGAACACTAGTAGCCCCGTAGTTGGAAAACTCCGCGAGGGCGCCGTTTCGGTCAGTGGCCGCGACGCTGATAATGTTTCCCAGCTGATAACTTGAAGGATAACGTGGGCTTGAATCGTTATTCGTATTTGTGTTTCCGCTGGCGACAACGAATAGTATCCCAGCTTCATAAGCTTTACGGATCACATCTTCGAGTGCTCGCGAATGCTCGCTCAATCCCCAACTTGCATTGATAACGCGAAGATTTACGCCGGCGCGTTTTCGATCAATCGCATAGTTGATGGCTTCGACTGCGTCTGCGACATAGCCAAAGCCGCCGGCATTAATAATCCTGAGCGACATGATTTGTGTTTCCCAGTTCACACCGCACACACCGATCTTGTTGCCACATTCTGCGCCGATGATTCCTGCACAGAATGTTCCCTGACCATTGTCGTCCATCGGATCGCCGTCGTTCGCCACGGCGTTATAGCCGTGAACATCGTCGATGATGCCGAGGTCGCGGTCCTGGTAAGGTTTCATACTTGCGGGTCGAGTCCAAATGTTGTTGACCAGATCGACGTGGGTGTATTCAACACCGCTGTCGAGCACCGCAACCACAATCCTGTCGCTGCCTTTCGTCCGGGCCCACGCTCGTGGAGCGTTGATGTCCGTGAGCGCCCATTGCTCGGCTTCGCGCGGGCCATTTGGCAAAATCGAATCGTTCGTTACCTGATCGATACTTAGTTCGTAGTTGGGCTCCGCATACTCCACCTCACGCAATGCTTGATACTGAGCTGCGGCCGCCGCCGCGTCTGTATTGTCTTGATCGTGAATCGTTGTCAGTCCGGGAACTGCTTCAATCTCGTCCTGGACCCGATCGTTAAAGCGAGCTGTGATTTGGTTGATGGCGTCGGCGGAGACACCGGCGCGAAACTTCACCAGAACTCCAGGCCGCGCCAGGGAGCTCGCGCCGTTCTGATCGATGCCGTTTTGAGCAATACCTTCGCGCGATTTTGCTTCGGCAGGGATGATGCGAACCGATGAGCCAACCTGTTTTTGTAGTTTCTTTATCTGAAACGCGAACGCGAGGGTGAGAATGATCACGAGCACCAGAGCGATGTAGAGTATGTATTTATTGCGGCTCATCTGCCCCAGACTCAGACCAGATCGCCCGCCAGGTGCTGGAGCAACACGGCAACGGCAATCGCGGCGGTTTCCGCTCGTAGCGTCCGTCCTCCGAGCGTGACGATTTTCCACCCAGCCTCACGCGCGATCGTGAGTTCTTCATCTGCCCAACCGCCTTCCGAACCAACCAACGCCGTCAACGGGAATCCTTGCAACGGCGACAACTCTGTTGCTTCGTTCAGCGACTGTCCCTCGCGCTCGGAGAACAAGAGACCGCGCGAACCGGGCTTAGCTGTAGCATCATGAATCAAAGTCTCAAACGGAACGGGCTCGGCTATCATGGGCACAACAGCGCGCCCAGACTGCTTCGCGGCTTCGAGGGCGATTCGTTGCCAACGCTCCAGACGTTTCGCCACGTCCGCATGGTCGCGCAAGCGAATATCAGCAAGCTGCGTGACCACGGGCGCCACGCCGGAAACACCCAGTTCGATTGCTTTTTGAATTACCAGGTCAAATTTTTGGCCTTTGAGCAGAGCGACGGCGAGAGTCAGGTGCAACGGCGACTCGGATCGAGCTGGCTCCACTTCGCGGATGACCATTAGGTGGGCGGCATCGCGCCTGGTTTCCTCCACCCGACACTGGAATTCCTTCCCTTCGCCGTTGAAGACGTAAACCTCGTCGCCAACTTTCAGCCGCAGCACTTCGCGCAAGTGGCGCGCTTCGTCAGCTGCGAGCGTGACGCGAGTAAGGCTTGAATCGAAGGCGCTCACCGGCGCGTGGAATCTGCGACGAGTCATATCAGTAGAACCGGAATTCCTGCCTGTCTAGTCGGTAAAGGTTCCATAACTAGGAGGGACAGACAGGAATGTCTGTCCTACACAACGAACGCGATCCACTCACCGTCCTGCATCGTCTCGCACGGCCCGCTCACTCCGCCTTCCCGTAGTTGCGCTCGCAAAGCTTCTGCCTGAGTATCCAAAATGCCTGAGAGGACGAGGCGCCCACAGGTGACGGAAACTAGCGTGGGTAACAGCGGCGTAATAACGTCAGCGGTCAGATTTGCGCAGACGAAATCAACGGAAGCCGTAGTCTCTTCAACTGTCCCTACGCGAAAGGTGATCCGCTCTGCTACGCCATTCAACTGAGCATTCTCTCTGGCAATTGCAACCGCTTCTGGATCAGTATCACAAGCCTCAACGTGGGCGTCGGGAAACAACTTTGCGGCGGCTATCGCCAGAATTCCCGTTCCCGTTCCCACATCCAGAAAACTGCCGCCCGCAAAATACTTTTCGATCGCCACCAGGCATAAACGCGTCGTCTCGTGCGTTCCCGTTCCGAAAGCCATGCCCGGTTCAATGCGAATTACAGCGCGGTTGTAGTTCACGGAAATCTCCGACCAGGGCGGCGCAATGATGAAACGTTCGCCAACCTCGACGGGTTGCCAGCTTTTCTTCCATTCACCGAGCCAATCGTGATCTACTACCTCACGAACTGCCATCTGACCCGCTGAAGACGACGGCAGTTCATAGATTCGAAACGCTTCCGCTAATTCCTTACGAACTCGCTCGCGGTTGGGTGGCTGATCAAAATAGGCGATAACTTGCGTGTGCCTGTTTTCCGCCTCGCCGGTTTCCGTTCCGAGCGCGCCGGCTTCCATCAAAGCATATTCGACAGCCTCGCGCGCTTCAGCTTCGCACTCAAGATCAAGCGCGTACCAGAGTCGTGCCGATTGCGCCGGTCCGGTTGTCATCATGCTGTTAATGCGTTATGCCGAGATCGTCCAATAGTCCCACCTTGTCGCGCCAGTCCTTTTCGACTTTTACGAACAGCTCCAGGTGGCAGCGGTGCCCAAGCATGCTCTCGATGTCTCGCCGCGCCTGGATGCCAATCTCTTTTAAGCGCGCCGCGCCTTTGCCGATTACGATCTTTTTCTGCGAGCCGCGTTCGACAAAGATCGCACAGTGAATGCGCGTGAAGTCTTCGCGCTCTTCGTCCCACTTTTCCACCACGACGGCGGTTACATAAGGAATTTCGTCCTCCATAGTCTGCAGAATTTTCTCCCTCACAATTTCCGCAACCATGGTGCGCACTGACTGATCTGTAAAATCATCTTCACCGAAGAGTGGCTCACCAGGCGGCAAGTGTTTGATCATCTGCGGCGGCAGGACGTCAGCCACCTTTCCCCGTAAAGCGGAGATTGGAATTAGCTCCGCCCAATCGTATTCGTTTTGATACCAATCGAGCAGGGGCAGCAGCGCGCTCTTATCTTTTAGTTTGTCGATCTTGTTCAGCAGGAGCAGGGCGGGCTTTTTCGAATGTTGGATCAGTTCCAGTACAAACTTATCACCGGCGCCGGTTGAGACTGAGGCATCGCGAATCAGACAAACGAGTTCCACTCCCAGCAGCGCGTCCTGCACCGTGGCCATCATGCGCCGGTTCATTTCGTAGCCAGGTTTATGAACGCCGGGAGTATCAACCAGGACAATCTGGCCTTCAGTTTTCGTGATGACGCCCTGAATTCTGAAACGCGTGGTCTGTGGTTTGTCGGAGACTGCGGCAATCTTCTGGCCGACGAGTTGATTCAGGAGCGTCGACTTGCCGGCGTTGGGCCGGCCGATGAAAGCGACGTAGCCGCTGCGATAGGGTTCCATCTTAGGCTCCAAGCTCAGTTGCGACCAGTTCAGCTATCTTGAATTCCCTGGCGCGATCGATCATTTCCCGCTCGAACGGGAGAGCGCCGCAGGAAAGATCCACACTCAGGCTCGTCTCCTGGTGGGTTAAGAGGACCATGCGCGATTTCTCGGCAAAAGATTGAGGATCGGCTAGGCGAGATACAAATCCGAATTGCTTAGCGCTGCTCGTTAGCATCGGCAGATCGGGAAGATCGAGCAACATTACCGAGTCAATATCTTGGGTCTGGCGCGGTTGAGCGATTAGTCCGATTGCCACCGCCGATGATCTCACGCACTTCTGCAGCGTCGTCTGTTGTGGAATCTGACCCACCGTACCGCGATGCCGTTGCGACCATCGTTCGCAATTGTTGGAAGCGCATCTCCGGCGTGGTGGTGCGGATCTTCTCAGCAACTAAATCATTACAAACTGCCAGCGCTGTTTGAACTCGAGCGCTTCTTCTTTGGTCATTCAATGCTCCCTGCGCGTCGATTCTAACATCACTCGACTGGTTCGTCGCTTCTGACACAAAGGTGCGGCGAGCGCCTGATTGTCTCACACGGGAGACAAGTAAACCTGATTACCTTTCGGTCAACGGCGCGCCATTTAAATCAGCGGCCAGCTTTCTCGCCAACGTGACATCCAGCGTGGTCAATATTCTCAATTCCTCGCGTGCAGCGTTGCTATCACCGAGTCTCTTGTACACCAAGCCGAGATAATAATGAGCTTCAGCGATATCTGGCGACAGTTCGATGACACGCTTTAATGGGGCTATTGCCTCTTTGTCCGTGCCAGCCCTGAATAGCGCCAAGCCCAGCAGCAAGTGCGTGTCGGGGTCGTTAGGTCTTAATTCTGAAGCATGCCTAAACGCTTCGACGGCCTCCGCATGTTGCCCGGCGCGATCATGGGCCATACCTAGTTTTGTGTAAGCATCAAACCAGTCTGCGCGCAATTCGACAGCGCGTTTCAAAGCTTCGGTCGCCTTCTTGTTTTGTCCTGCCAGCATGTAGTCGGCGCCCAGCAGGTAATGCGCCTCAGCCCAGTCAGGTTTTATGGTTACGACTTGACTAAAAGCCTCGATAGCCTCTTTGTATCGAGCGCCGTTGGCGAAGGCGTTACCGAGAAACCAATAACCGAATTCGGACTTTGGTCGAATCCTGATCGCTTGCTGAAAAGCTTCAATAGCTTCATCGAGGCGTCCTGAGTACTGATAAGCGACGCCTAGATTCATATAGGCATCGAAGTAATCAGGCTGAAGTTTGATAGCCTGCTTGAATTGCTCGATCGCTTCCGTCTGTTTACCCTCTTTGGCAAACAACTCGCCCTGTTTGTTTAGCGACGCGGCATCGCCTGATTCCTGTGCGCTCGCCACCTGCGTCAGATGAATGCAAACAATCAAAAGAATTATGAAACGCGTGAAATTAAAGCCTCTCATTTTGAAACCTCTCAACCACTTCTCACCCCGATTCGATGCAATTGATCCTGTCGAGAGCCGCTTGCAACTCTTCGCGCTTCGCTTCGAGTGCTTCGTCGTTACTATCGGCGGAGACATGGATAGGCGGCGCGATGTTCACTCGGGCGCGCGAAAACGGCAGCGGAACCTGGAAGCCATCCCAACTTCGTTTGGCTTCCCAAAACCGTTGCGCGGTGACCGTAAACGGCAGGATCGGTTGTCCCGTCTTCTTTGCCAGCAGCACCGCCCCCATCTTCGCCACGTAGCGTGGACCCTTTGGGCCATCGATCGTAAATGCGGTGGGTGAGCCGGCGCGCATCAACCGCGTCATTTCTATGATCGCGCCGACAGCGCCACGCGTACTCGAGCCACGCGCTGCGCCGTAACCAAATCTTTGGATGAACCTCGCGATGTATTCGCCGTCGAAACTCTGCGATGTCATCACCACGATGCGCCGTTTCTGCCAGAAGTAAGTGGCTAAAAATACACGGTTGTGCCAGAAGGTATAGATTGGGAGCTGACCGTCGCGGCTGGCTGCTTCCCAATTTTCCCAACCTTCTACCTGCCAACGAATCGTGCGGCCGATCAATTTAATCAACAGAAAAAACGCGAGGTCCGCAGCGCGAATCAGGAACTGTTTCTTTAGCGGATAAGAAGACAGATCGGCAAACTTGTAGGCCCGCGCGATAGTTTCATCGGGTGAACGCGCACTTTTGAATTCTCGTTCGGCGGAAGCTTGCACCATAACGACGAAGAGTATAGCCGAGGACAGTGAGCAGTGGGCAGTCAAGAGGTGGCCAGTGATCAGTGGTCAGTAATATCAAAAGCCCAGCCGAGTAGGACGACTTCTGCTTTTCTTCCACTGCTCACTGCCCACTGCTCACTGATACAGTTCCGGTTCGCCTGGCGGCCGCGTCTTCCAGCGCTTATGAATCCAGAGCCATTGATCTGGATAGAGACGCACCATGCGCTCGACCGCCGCCGCGAAGTTCGCCGTGTTCACTTCAATGTCCTTATCGTGGTCACCGGTTCTCACCAACTCGACGGGTGGGTCGCCATGAAAAAAATAGCGCTTTCGTTCCTTGTTCCACACAGCGCAGGTGGGAATCACCACTGCATCCGTCTTCAACGCCAGGACGGCGATACCGGAGGTAGTGCAGGCGAGCTTGCCAAAGAAGGGAACAAAGACACCTTCGCGCGTTTGCGTGTTGAGATCCGACAAGATGCCGAGCGTGCCACCTTCGCGCAGCACACGTAGCGACTGTCGCGCCGCACTTTGTTTGTCTATCGCCCGATTGCCAAAACGTGTCCTGATGGCCTCGATCATTTCTTCGATGCGCGGATTGTCGAGCGGGCGCACCAGGAAGCTCAGTGGATACTCGAGTGCTGACCAGCCGAAACTATGCAACTCCCAAACACCGAGGTGGCCAGTCAAGAAGATCACGCCGCGTTTATTTTTCTCAGCTTCTCGCAAGTGGGCCAACCCCACTTCGTCATATTCAATAATCTTCCGCAGTGATTCCGGAGTCGCACGCGGAAGTTGACTAAACTCGCCCAGCAAACGGCCCAGGCTCGCGAAGCAGCCGCGTAGCAGTTGGTTTCGTTCAGACTCCGGCATCTCTGGGAAGGCGATCTCCAGATTGCGTTTTCCGGTTCGCCGCAGATTCCCGGGCAGCAGGTAGCCGATCCGGCCAATCGTCAGGCCCACTGCTAGGGCAACGGGACGCGGCAAAACTCCGAGGCCGGAAAGAATTGTCCGGGCCAAGGCGTATTCGAGCGACGTCTGAAGTTTGCCTGGTTTGGCCATCGGTAGGGACCGTAGTCTAGCGCAGAACGCGACGGAAGACGGAAGACGGACGACCGGCGACCGAGATCAAGGACCGGCGGATGGACGAAATCCCCGTGGAAAGCCGTCGCCGGTCTTCGGTCGTCCGTCGCTTTACGTGATATATTCCGAACGCAACGGCCCGAGTTATCGTAAATCAATTTTACAGAAGCGGGAATATACAGCCGCTTCCATTCTCTCCTCGGACTTTTCACGGCAGATAGGAGTGGGATGCAGAAACGTAGAATCCTCATCGTCGATAATAACGATGAGCTGCGTGCCATACTCGAAAACGCGTTAGGCAGTCTCGGCCACGAGGCTGTCGTAACGGGTGATCGCGACGAAGCCCTGAGTCGCGACGACCTGGACCAGTTTGATCTCATCATCAGCGACTTAACCGAAGAAGCCCCGCCGGATGACAATCCAGAACATCCCAACGGCGACTCGGGAAGCGACCGGGTAAATATGCAGCCTCAGCGTCGTTTGCTTACCCGAGTGGTTGCCAACGACGCTCAACCGACCATCGTCAAGGCGTTCAAAATGGTCGCGGCAAACTACCTGCGTTTTCCTTACAACAAAGAGGAGTTGCGCGCGATAGTTGAACAGACGCTTTCTTACAAACTACGCTATGTAGACGATCCCAACCTGCTTTCGCACACGCACGAGAAGATTGAATTTGAATTACCGAGCGACCTCGCCCTGATGAATGGTGTGTTGCAGTACCTGCTGGAGCGCGTGGCAAAGCTGGGTGTCATTGCGCTCGAAAAATCGAACCTGTTCATCGCGCTTGATGAAGCGTTCGTCAACGCAGTAAAGCATGGAAACAAGAACGATCCCACGAAGCTGGTTCGCGTCGGCGCTGAGTTGTCTCCCCAGGAAGCCTGTTTTACTGTCGAAGATGAAGGCGAAGGGTTCGACGTGCAAACGATTCCCGATCCCTGCGATCCTGCCAATCTGTTCAAGTCTTCAGGCCGCGGCGTGTTGCTCATCTACAGCATCATGGACGAGGTTGAGTACAATGCGCAGGGTAATCGCGTAAAGATGGTTAAGCGGCCGCAACCTGAGGCCAAGACTGGGACCAGTTGAACCAGGCACACCCAACGATAAACTCATCGGCCACTACTGAAAAAGTTTTAGAACGCCAATCAAGCACGGCGGCAACCCAGGCTGCTGATGTGTCGCGTTCTTTCTGGCACGCATGGGCGTGGTGGTTTGTTCCTGCCCTCGCCGGTTTGGTTCTGGTTCTCTATTTCGTTGATCCGTTCATTGGTGACTGGGACGGCATTGACTACACGATGCTGTCGCTGGCAGGTTATCCATCTTCGATGGCGCTTGGCCGCAACCTCTTCATCTTCGGCAATCATGCGCTCTACGAAATAGCCCACACCGTTTTCAAGGTTCAGCCCGAGTCCGCCTATTTAATCTTCAAATACGCTGTGGTTGTGCAAGCGCCGTTGGCGGTGATTGCGTGCTGGGCTTTAGCGCGAGACGTTTCAAAGTCGATTCACGCAGCGTCGCTGGCAGCATTGTTCCTCGTTTTCTCCCCAGTGTTTGTGCTCTATGGCGGGCAAGTGATGACGGACGTCCCGTCGGTTCTGCTCCTGACACTTGCTTTGCTAATTCACTATCGCGGGTTGCAGCAGGAGCGGGTTTGGCTGGTGGTCGCCGGCGCGGCGCTGCTCGGATTGGGGGTCAATCTTCGCGAGACGATGGGTTTCTACGCGCCGTGGTTGGTGGTGGCTCCGTTTGTTTGCGGTTGGAAACTTCGGCGACGACAAATTCTGATCGTAGCGAGTTCGTGTCTGCTGTTTTTGCTGTGCGCAACCGGCTGGTTTGCGTTTTGGTTCCTCACTGACGAGCACTATCGGTCGATTTGGTTTGGCTGGCGCGAATCGATGTATCAGGAACGAGCGCGACATCCAGTCACGATGAGTAACCTTCGACCGTATCTCGCATATTTCTTCGTCAGTGCGCCGCTGCTTTTCATTGGGCTGCCCTTCGCACTGTGGAATACGTTCCGAAATGACTGGCGCGAGCGGAGCCTATCCCCAATATTGTTACTCGGAGTGATGGGCCTGCTGTCTGATCTGCTGCTGTACCTTAACTACAGCACGGCGGTTAACTGGCGCTACTTTCTTACCGGGCTGCCGGCGCTTGCTCCCGTCACAGCCGCATTTCTGATCCGAGTTCTGACGCGACGCTTCGGCAGCGCACGCCTGGCTTTCGCAACCTGTGTAGCGGTGGTGCTTGGGCTCGCAGTTATTTTCAGTCTCATGATTCGCCCGGCCAGCCAGCAATTTATCGAGCGGCGAGCGATGAGCAAAGAGTATCGCCACCAGCTCGCGAATGTGCCGCGGGATGCCGTGATGATTTCAGGCTCGCAGACAATCGCCGTCACTTACTGGAAAGCGATTGGCGCCGGCGACTGGAAAACGATTGGCACCGGCGGTGGCTGGCCCGGCAACAATCTTGTGCCGCTGATTGAGGGCTACCTGAATGAAGGCCGGCGCGTATTTGTCGACAGTGATCCGCGCTGGTGGTTGCCATGTGGTTGGCAGCGAGATGAGATTCCGGAGATCGTGAAGCTTCAGGAGCGTTTTAGTTTTAGAAAAGTAACCGACACGATTTACGAGGTTCGCCCGGGCGGTCAGCAGGGCGCGAATGAGCATCCAAAGCTGGAAAGACTGTTGCCGGAAAATAGACTTGAGGACGCGAAGAAGTGTCCGCAGATAAGCTCCTGAAAGAATGCAGAATTCAGAACACAGGGGTCAGAATACAGAATCATTCTGACTTCTGTGATCTGTCTCCTGGCTACTCATTCTATGCCCTACGAAATCTTCCTGGCTCTTCGTCATCTGCGATCGGGGCAAAAGCGTCGGCTGGCGCGTGTGACTTCCCTGATCGCAATCGTTGGAATCACCGTAGGCGTGGCGGCGCTGGTTGTGGCGCTAGCGTTGGCTAACGGCTTTCGCGATGAGATGCGCGACAAGATACTGCGCGGCACAGCGCACCTTACCGTGATGCGCAGCGATGGCCAGGCACTGCCGGACTACCAAGAGATTGCCGCGCGAATCGCCAGTGTCCCGGGGGTGGTAACGGCAACCGGAACTACTTACGACGGCGCCGTTATCATCGGTCCCAGAGCCTCTGCTTATGCTGTACTCCGCGGAGTTGAGAAAAGTTCGCCCCAGGTAGCAGCAGACATCGCCCGCACGCTTATCTCAGGTTCAACCGAACACTTGTTTTCCGCGCGTGGTGGGGCGTCAGACTTGCCCCAGGTCGTGGTCGGATCCGAGCTCGCGGGGAGAACAGGTCTAAACGTTGGCGATACAGCAGAGATCATTACTGCGCACGCGGGTGCTTCGTCCGCCAATGGGAACAAGCGCCACGTTCGGGTTGCTGGAATCTTTCGCTTGGGCCTCTTCGAATACGACTCGACCTGGATCTATTTGCCACTTGATACAGCCGCAACTTTTTCGGGGGAGGCTCACGCTGCTTCCGTTCTCAGTATTCAGGTCGCAAACATTTACGACGTTAGGTCAACGGCGACAAATGTGAAGCAGCTGCTCGGCGATGGCTACACGACCGTCGATTGGCAGGAAGCAAATCGGCCGCTGTTTACGGCCCTCGCGCTCGAGCGCCGCATTGGCGTCGTGATCATCGGGCTCATAATTTTCATCGCCGCGCTCAACATCACCACCACGCTTATCCTGGTGGTTATGGAGCGAAGGCGCGACATTGCCATTCTGAGCACGATGGGTGCGACGGGCACAAGCATTATGAGCATCTTCGTAATTGAGGGCGCGATCGTTGGCACCTTGGGTGCGCTGGGTGGAGTGTTGCTCGGAATGCTCGGGATTCTCGTGGCGAATCGTTTCCGGCTGATCAGCTTGCCGGCCGACGTCTATTCGATCAGCAACGTGCCATTGAACCTTAACTTTCGCGACCTCGCGTTGGCGGCGTTGGCGGCATTCGTGCTGAGCGTCGTCGCCACGGTTTATCCCGCGCTGGCGGCGGCGCGAATTCGACCCGCGGAAATGCTTCGTGACGCACAATAAGAAGTTCAATGTCCAACCTCCAACGTCCAAAGTCTGAAAACGCCGCTGCATTATTGATTGTTGATGAACTTGAGCGTCAAGCGGGAAAACCGGACTGTGGACTTTGGACTTTGGACCTCGGACTCACAGTAACGGACCTCCGCAAGAGCTTCCTGTCTCCATCAGGAGAAAAGATCGAAGTTCTCCGCGGCGCATCATTCTCGGCCGGCGCCGGTGAGGCAGTGGCGCTCATGGGAGCTTCCGGCGCCGGCAAGTCAACCCTGTTGCATTTGTTGGGCGGTCTTGAAGAGGCTGATCACGGCACGATCGGGGCCGGACAGTTTTCAATTGATCGCGCCCGCCCCACGGCGCTGGCGCGTTTTCGCAATGAACACATTGGTTTCGTTTTCCAGTTTCACCATTTGCTGCCAGATTTGACTGCGGCGGAAAACGTCGGCTTACCGTTGCTGATTAGCCGGTTGGGTCGTCGTGAAGCAATGCGTCGAGCTACTGGCATGCTGGAAGAAGTGGGGCTCGACAGTCGAGTCGCCGACTCATTGGTCGGGCATCTTTCTGGTGGCGAGCAGCAGCGCGTGGCGATTTGCCGAGCGTTAATAAATCGTCCGGCTCTGGTTCTGGCCGATGAACCGACCGGCAATCTTGACGCAACAACCGGCGCTGAAATTGCTCGTTCCCTGGTTTCTTACGCCCGAAATCACCGGGCTTTGGTGATTATCGCCACACACAATCATGCTTTGTCTGAGATGTGCGACCGCACGCTTGGCTTGAGCAACGGACGCCTGCGTCAATTGTAAACGGGGGCCGCCTTTGAGCTGCAACCCGCCTGAAATACCTGCCCCGTTGCGACTTTTCTTAGTCGGAAACAATACCAGTTACAATAGAATCCTTTTGGCCCCCTCATTCATGGGTTATAATGCGGTCACTGCCGGGCGAGCCATTTGTTCTTAGCCCGGAATGGTAATCATAAGGCCCGATTCGACAGCTAAAAAATAATGTTCGAACGCTACACAGAAAAAGCGCGCCGGGTAATTTTCTTCGCTCGTTATGAGGCTTCGCAGTTCGGCGCTCCAGCCATCGAGCCGGAACATCTACTACTGGGACTGATGCGCGAGGACAAGACATTGACGGGGCGCTTTTTTCCGCGTGCTCAGGTTTCAATCGAATCAATCCGTAAAGAAATCGAAGGCCGCACGCTGTTGCGCGAAAAAATTTCTACGTCAGTAGAGCTGCCCCTGGCGCCGGAAACAAAACGAGTGCTCGCGTACGCTCACGAAGAGAGCGACCGGCTGCAGCACCGTCACATTGGCACCGAACATCTTTTGCTCGGGCTGCTCCGCGAGGATCGTTCGATGGCCGCTGAAATTCTCTACGAACGCGGCCTGCGCCTGAACGCGGTGCGCGATGAGATAGCCCGACAATCGGGAGCGGATTCACGCAGTTCGCAAAAGAAGGACACGCCACACCTGGTGGAGTTTTCCCGCGATCTGACCGAGGATGCGGCCAACGACAAACTCGATCCACTGATTGGTCGGGAAGCTGAGATTGAGCGAGTGGTGCAGATACTTTGCCGGCGTACTAAGAACAACCCGGTGTTGATTGGCGAGCCTGGCGTGGGCAAGACGGCAATTGTTGAAGGGCTCGCGCAAAGAATAGTGCGCGGTGAGGTGCCTTCGTTCCTTGAGAACAAACGCATTCTGTCGCTCGATCTGTCGTTGATAGTTGCCGGCACAAAGTATCGCGGGCAGTTTGAAGAGCGCTTGAAACAGATCATGCGCGAGCTCGTTGAGAACCCGCAGTACATCGTCTTCATCGACGAACTTCACACATTGGTTGGTGCTGGTTCCGCCGAAGGCTCGCTCGATGCCGCAAACATTTTGAAACCGGCCCTGTCACGCGGCGAACTGCAGTGCATTGGAGCGACAACGCCGGGAGAGTTTCGCAAGTCGATCGAGAAGGACCGTTCGCTCGAACGGCGTTTCCAGGCAGTCAAAGTGCCGCCGCCGAACGAAGAAGAAGCGGTTGAAATTCTTGACGGCGTTCGCGAGCGTTACGAAAGTTTCCATCAGGTTCGCTACACGGATGAAGCGCTGGAGGCAGCTGTTTACCAGTCTCATCGCTACATTCCAGATCGATTCCTGCCGGACAAAGCTATCGATGTAATCGACGAAGCCGGCGCACGGGTAAAATTACGTGTTCGCCGTGAACAGGGAAACCTTTCAGACTGGAGCCAAATCAGCGACTGGTCGCAGGATTCCAGCTTCGATTCCACTCTTGTTGATAGAACTGACGATGCGCTCGTCTCCGCTGAAGTTACGCGCGACGATATTGAAGAGGTAATAGCCCGCTGGACGGGCATCCCGGTTACGTCTTTGAAAGAAGGCGAGACGCAAAAACTGCTGCGGATCGAACTCGAACTGCATGAGCGGGTTGTTTCTCAACGTCCGGCCATCTCAGCGCTGGCGCGGGCCATTCGCCGATCGCGCGCCGGTTTGAAGAATCCGCTGCGGCCCGTCGGTTCGTTCCTTTTCCTGGGACCAACTGGTGTCGGCAAGACTGAAGTCGCGCGTTCCTTAGCGCAGGTATTGTTTGGCAGCGAACGTGCGATGGTTCGTTTCGACATGTCTGAGTTTATGGAGAAGCACTCCGTTTCGAAGTTGATTGGATCGCCGCCGGGCTATGTGGGACACGAAGAAGGCGGCCAGTTGACTGAACGTATTAAGCGATCGCCTTACTCAGTTTTGCTGTTTGATGAAATTGAAAAAGCGCACCCGGATATTTTCAACGTCCTGCTTCAGGTTTTTGAAGACGGAACCTTGACTGACGCGCTCGGTAATGCCGTTGATTTCAAAAACGCAATCATCATCATGACTTCCAACATCGGAGCGCGCTTCATTCAGAAGAAGGCCACGATGGGATTTCAGGGAACGAACGACTCCTCGCGGGAGAAAATGGAAGAGATGGTGATGTCGTCCGTTCGACAGACTTTCAATCCGGAGTTCATCAACCGTCTGGATGAGATAATCATTTTTGACGAATTGCTGAACCATGAACTGCTGGACGTCATACAGCTTCAGGTTGAACAAATTAATAAGACCATGTTGCGGCACGGCTTCGAGGTAAGGCTGACTGACGAGGCGAAGAAGTGGATCGTCGAAAAGACTTGTGCCGATCGCTCGTATGGGGCTCGCCCGCTGCGGCGCGCGCTGCAAAAGTATGTTGAGGATCCGCTTTCCGAAGCGTTGATTCAGGGCCAACTCAGCGACGTTTCGTTAATCGAAATGTTTCTTGATGGCGATGACCTCAACTACCGGCCAGTTGGCGTTGAAGCTCCCGACGATGCGATTTTGATTCATTGAGGTGCAGTTGCCACGCCTGAGTCCGAAACCCAGGTGGTAAAACTAAGGGCAGAGGCGAAAACCGGGCAGACATCCCTATTAGCCCGTTTCCCTTTGCCTTTTTACTTTTGCCGCGCTGGTTCGGTATAATGCGCGACTTTGCTGGACAAGCTTTGGAGGGCCTTGGCAACGAGACCGTCGCAGTTGGGAATCAAAGCGTTCCAAAGCTAGTGAGTTTCGTGGAGACTCGATCAGTAGTCGGTTTTACCTTTATTTTTCGAAAAGCTAAATTTAGATTCATTTTGGCTCCCCCGAAGTATCCGAGACCGGTAAGAATCTCTGAGGGAAAAGGCGCTTATGCACTTATATCGCGGGCTTTTGCTCATATTTGTGAGCGGATTAGTCCTGCTGCATTCCATCTCCGCCCCGCGTCCGGTTAGCGCTCAGCAGAGTCAACGCCTCGTCGAATCAGTAGACGTTCTGAACAACCGGCGTCTCCGCAAGGACGATATTCTTTACTACGTTCAGACGCGTCCCGGCGATCCTTTCAACGAACAACAAGTCCAGCGAGACCTGCAAGCAATCCTCGCGCTGGGATTTTTTGATAAGACGGCCACTCGAGTCTATACGGAAGAGGGCGCCCGCGGTGGGGTGAACGTCATATTCGAGGTCAAAGAGCTGCCGATCATTCGCGACCTGCAGTTTGAGGGCCTGAAAACTGTCGCCGAGTCGGATGTGCTCAAGGCCTTTCGCGAGCGACGCGTGGGCGTCTCCAAGGAAAGTATTTACGATCCGGTGAAGGCGCGCAACGCGATTCGCGTTCTCAAAGAATTGCTTGCCGCTAAGGGACATCCGAACGCTACCATAACGCAAAGGACTGACGAAGTTTCTGCTACCTCGACAGCTCTCACCTTCATGGTCAACGAGGGCAAGCGCGTGCGAGTTGTAGAAATTCAATTCGAAGGTAATCAGGTCTTCAGTGACGGAAAACTTCGCAGCGCGATGAAATACGTCAAAGAAGCGGGCCTGATCACCCGCTTCAAAGGCCTCGATATCCTGGATCGCGAAAAGTTGGAGTTTGACCTGCGGAAGGTCGACAACTACATGCGCTCCAAAGGTTATCTTCAGGCGCGTCACGGTGAGGCCAGAGTTGAGGGAATAGGTAAGAGGCGCACCGGACTTCCCATTTTACCGCTGCCTTTTCTTTCTTCGGTTGATGAGGGTCTCCGCGTCACAGTTCCTATCATAGAAGGCCGTGTCTATCGCATCGGCGAGATGAAGATCGAAGGCAATTCGATCTTCTCCGAAGACATTATCAAGAATGTCATCGGGTTGAACAAGGGCGATATTGCAAACGGCGAAAAGATCGGCAAGGCGCTATTTGAGAATCTTAAGAAATATTACGGTCAGCAGGGCTTCATCGAGTACACAGCCGAACCGACGCCGACGTTCAAAGACAATCCGCAGAAACCCGACGAAGGCATAGTCGATTTTGTAATCACCATTGAAGAAGGCAAGCAGTTTTCGCTGCGCCGCCTCGAGTTTGTTGGGAACACCTTTACGCGTGACAACGTCCTGCGTCGCGAAGTGTTGTTGAACGAAGGCGACATCTATAACCAGACTGCCTGGGAATATTCGATCGTCAAACTCAATCAGCTTGGCTATTTCGATCCTATTGATAAAGATAAAGACGCTGATTTCAAGACCAACGAAGAAGAGGCCACCGTTGACCTCAATTTGAAAGTCAGTGAGCGCGGCCGGCAACAGATTTCCTTCAACGGCGGTCTTTCCGGAATTGGCGGATCGTTCTTTGGGCTTGAGTATTCGACGAATAATCTTCTAGGCCGCGGTGAGATTCTCTCGCTCAACATGTCGGCGGGCAATCGACAGAAGTACGTCCAGTTCTCATTCACGGAGCCTTACGTCAAGAATCGTCCAATTACGGCAGGCTTTTCGTTATTTGGTTATACGCAGAAGTTTTTCGGTGAGGGAACCTTCCTTTCGCAAAATCTTAATGCGCAGCGGGGTTTGTCCGGCAACCAGATCGACTTCCTGAATGTCAGCCAAGAAAATCTTTTCACGCGCACGTCCTACGGCGGCTCACTTTTTGCGAGTGCTCCTCTATCTGAGTTCTATCGCAAGCGACGCTTCACTCAGTTTTCCCGCATCGGCGCTTCGTATCAGTTTTCAACCTCGACCGTGAAGGATCCAGCAGTAAACCAGGGCAGCACCTGCGGCACTGGCGGTGGTACAACCACGGCAACGAATCCGCAATTCATTCCGGTCATTTACTGCCAGCCAAACATTATTACCAGCCGCGGCACGGTGAGCTTTGCTTATGACACTCGGAATGCGAGTGTGGATCCGACATCGGGGCGGGAAATTTCGCTGCAGGTTGCCGTTGCCGGGCTGGGTGGAGACGTTCGGACTTACCAGCCAACACTCTCTTACACACAGTTTCGCCCCATCCGTCGCAAGCGATCGACTCATCCTGAGGTTTTTGGTTTCCGTATTCTTGCCGGGACAGTTGGCAGCTTCGCTACTTCCTCCAAGGTAAGGAATTCAAACTCGCTGGCCTTCGTTGATGGCATCCCAATCTTTGAACGATTCTTTTTGGGTGACGAGTTTACGATCCGCGGGTATAACGTTCGTTCTATCACCCCGCTCGCTCCGCTCGATACGTACATAACCTCGAAGAACGTCGTCGTTGCAGCCAACGCTACCGGCACTCCTCAGGTGATTGCCGGCGTGCCGGCGAACGCAGTTGCTGCCGGCACCTTTACCGGAGTTAGGGGCTCGAATGTGGCGCGGATCTCCAATTCGTTTACCCCCGTTGGCGCCGACACGCAGGTGTTGGGGAATTTCGAGTATCGCATCCCGGTTATAGGTAGCACTGTGCAGTTGGCGGCTTTCGCCGATGTTGGCACTGCCTTTAATCTGCGCGGCAAGCGAGACCAGTTCTTCAACAGCAATTTTCTCGATGACCAGCCCTTCCTTGGCACCGTCGGTGCTGTCCGATGTCCCAGGGCGCCGGGCGGCTTTGCCGCTGCGAATCTCTCTGCGATAGCCGGATGCAATGCTGACACAGATCTGGCGGTCGTCGGAATTAATGGCTTTAGTCCTGGCCTTGTGTTGCGAGGTAATCGGCTGGTTACCACCGCGGAACTGGATAATGCCATCAATCTTACGGGGTTTGATCCCTTCACGGGTTTGCCCTTTGGTTTCAGAGAAGTCTTTCTGCGTGGTCAGGCACAAACCAACACGGCGGTGCGTTTGTCACAAAGTCTCTTCTCCAAATTTGGGGACTATCGGGCGAGTCTGGGAATGGAAGTAAGGGTGCAGGTTCCAATCATAAACGTGCCTTTTCGCCTGATCCTTGCGTATAATCCCAAGGCCCGGAAAGACCAGGTTATTAATGGTTTTCCTTTCTTCTTCAATGAGAAAAAGAGAGTCATCCGTTTCAGCGTGGGGCGCACCTTTTGATGCTTAGACCACGGAGGTCCGAACAACTTACTTGAGTTGATCAACCGCCATTTATTTTTGAAGGAGCAATACAAGAAGCTATGAAGATAGATCGATCAATAATCGCCTTTGCATTCGTTGTCGCGTTGTGTGCGTCGCCAGCGCTGGCGCAGTTAAAACCGACGGTAACCGCGCCGGCACAGGGTCCGGTACAGAGTGCCGCGAACGTTCCCGCAAGCAAGATCGCCCTGATCTACTCGGATGCGTTTCTCGATGCTAAAACCGGGATCGCGCGTTTTAATACACTGGTTACGACGTTGAATCGTGAATTCCAGCCACGGCAGACAGACCTGCAGACATTGCAACAGAAGATCCAGGCCCTGACGGATGACATTACCAAGACTGCGGCAGTGGCTGATCCCCGGACGCTGGCAACAAAGCAGGATCAGCTGGATGCGCTGAAGAAGGATTTGCAGCGCAAGGGCGAAGACGCTCAGGCCGCCTATGACCGGCGCCGCAAGGAGATCTTCACGCCGCTTCAGGACGATATCGGCAAGGCATTGGAGGTTTATGCCAAGGCGAACAACATCAATGTGATCATTGATGGCAGTCAGGTGCCGCTGGTTTACGCGGCCGACGCCCTCGATATCACGCGCGCGTTCATCAACGACTTCAACAGCAAGAATCCGGCGACGGCCGCAGTGACTACGCCGACTCCCTAACTTCAGCGAAACACGCTTTTCAAAGACGCGGCGAATGCGGTGATGATGCCGCATCCCGCGTCTCTTTATTTCATCATGGAAACTATTCTCGACTCCCAGGCTATACAAGATCTCCTGCCGCACCGTTTTCCCTTTCTGCTCGTGGATCGAATCATTGAGCTGGTCCCGCGCGAACGAATCGTCGGCATCAAGCAAGTCAGTATCAACGAGCCGTTTTTTCAGGGTCACTTTCCCGGCGCGCCGGTTATGCCGGGTGTGCTTGTCGTGGAAGCGCTGGCGCAGGTTGGGGCTGTTCTGGCCCTGCGCGAAATTGAGGACCGCGACTCGAAGCTTGTGCTGTTTACCGGCATCAGGGAAGCTCGTTTCCGCAAGCCGGTCGTTCCCGGCGACACCCTGGTTCTGGAAGTCACCGCACTGCGAATCGGTTCGCGAGTGCAGCGCATGCGCGGAGAAGCAAAAGTTGATGGCCAGCTCGTGGCCGATGCCGACATTATGAGCATCATCGCGGATCGAGGCTCGGCGGTCTGAAGAAAAGGCAAAAGCGAATAGGGAAGAGGGCAAAAGGGGAAACGGACAATAGCGGCGCTCTTCTTCCCGTTTCCCCATTTGTGTATGTCCACAGCCACTAAACCCAGCAACATTCACGCAAGTGCGGTGATTAGCCCTCGCGCCCGGATTGGCAGCGGTTGCTACGTAGGCCCATTCTCGATTGTTGGTGACGACGTTGAGTTGAAAGATGGCGTGCGGCTGGAATCCCATGTCCTAATCGATGGCCACACGCTCATCGGCGAGGAGACGCACGTATTTCCGTTCGTTTCGATTGGGTTACCGCCTCAGGATTTGAAGTACGGCGGAGAGCCCTCGGAAACGCGCATCGGGCGACGCAATCAGATCAGAGAGTTTGTGACAATTCATCGCGGCACCGGCGGCGGGGGGATGCTCACGCAGATTGGCGACGACTGCCTTTTGATGGCCCAGGCCCACGTGGCGCACGATTGCATACTCGGCAGCGGCGTGATCATGGCAAATGCCGCCACGCTTGCCGGACACGTCAACATCGAAGATAACGCGAACGTCGGAGCTTATTCAGGTGTGCATCAATTTTGCCGGGTCGGCAGAGAGGCGTACATCGGCGGCTACTCGGTGGTGGTAAAGGACGCGCTGCCATTTGCATTGACGGTCGGCAACCACGCGAGCTGTTACGGATTGAATACCACGGGCATGAAACGACGCGGACATGCGCCCGAAGTGATCCACTCGCTGCATCGTGCCTTTCGTTTGCTGCTCTCTTCAAGGCTGAACACTTCGCAGGCGCTGGAAAAGATCGCGGAAGAAATCAAAGACTCGGCAGAGGTGGACGCACTCGTCGAGTTTATTCAATCCTCACAGCGAGGCGTCACCAAATAAGGATGAAGGATGAGAGCGGAAGGATGAAAGTTAGTCAGGAGAGATATTTGCTGTCCAATGACGAAGTCCTCTCCGCAACCGACTTTTCATTTTTGCTTGCTTTTCCATCATTTTTCACCCTTCATCCTTCATCGTTCATCCTTTAAAAATGCGCTACGGTCTAATCGCAGGCAGCGGTCGATTTCCCTTCATGGTGGTGGAAGGGGCGCGGCGTGCCGGAGTTTTACTCTCGGTCGCCGCCATTCGTGAAGAAACTGATCCGGAGCTGGAAGAAAAAGTTGACCGGCTGATCTGGGTGGGGATCGGCCAGCTTGGTAAGATGATTCGGTTCTTCAAAGGCGAAGGCGTCGAGAAGGCCATCATGGCCGGACAGGTCAAACACGTACAGATTTTTAGTCGCGCCGTACCTGACACACGCATGTTGAAAATGCTCTTGAAGCTTCCTCGTCGCAACACCAATTCGTTGATAGGCGCCGTAGCCGCCGAGCTTGCCAGCGAGGGTATCGATCTGATCGACTCCACTTGTTTCCTCCAAGACTCTTTGCCCCATGTCGGAACTCTAACGAATCGCAAACCCAACGCCGTTGAGCGTGCTGACCTTGAATACGGCCTTGCAATCGCGCGCGAAATGGCCGGCCTTGATTTGGGACAAACGATTGTAGTGCGCGGTAAAGCTTGCGTGGCGATTGAGGCGATGGAAGGTACTGACGAAACCATCAGACGTGCGGGGGAGTTGCTGCGCGGCGGCGGGCAAACAGCGAAACGGTTACGGCTCAAAAGTGGCGCGCTGACAGTGTTGAAACTGTCCAAGCCGGATCAGGACATGAGGTTTGATGTGCCGGTTATCGGCAAACCGACAATCGAAACGATGGTTGGGGCCGGTGCGACTTGCTTGTGCATTAGCGCGGGCAAGACTTTGATGTTTGATCGCAACGAGCTGATAAAGCTTGCCAACAAACACAAACTTACAGTCGTGGCTGTCTAGTTAGTTTCGGATTCCAGTAACCTCCGAATCTTCCGGCCCAACTTCGTCTTCGGCAGCATGCTCCGACGGTACCGGTTTTCCCGGCACGCGATATTCTTCACTCACCCACTTGCTCAGATCGAGCAGCTTGCAGCGTTCCGAACAAAACGGGCGAAAGGGATTTTCCTGCCACTGGACCTGTCTATTGCAGGTTGGACAATGTTTCATTGGGCAGTTGCGGAGAGGGACTAGTTGGTTATTAAGACTTCGCCAGTCGAGTGCGACAGTCCTTCCGGTCGCTTCACTAAGATCCGTCGATTTACGAATTCGATCGTACCCTCGCGGCGCATTGCGTTCAAGCGAACGGTCACACTTTCGCGAGTGGATCCTACGATGGAAGCGATTTCCCGGTGCGGTAAAGGAATGTCGATAAGCACGCCGGCCGATTCACGCACGCCATAGCGATCAGAAAAATCCGCGAGCAATCTATCAAGCCGTGCCGGAATTGCGTTCAGCGCAAAATCCGCGAGCCGCCGCTCGGCGTGTTCAAGCCGGTTACCAATGAGTTGGAAAGTATATTCGTGGAGCAAAGGCTCGCTGGCCATCCCCGCCCGGAACTGGTCAGACGGAATTCGGAGCAGCGTGCAACTTTCGTAGGCGACTGCGCAGTTTTCACGGCGACTGGCCTTCGAATAAAGCGCCGACTCCCCGAAGAGCGCGCCTTGTGGGAGAATATCAATCACCGCTTCGCGATCGGTGTGCGGATCGAGCCGGCAGAGCTTTATGCGCCCACTCACGATGGCATACAAGGCGTCGGCGGCGTCGCCCGCGCGGTAAACAAAGCGGCGGCGTCGAACATCCAGTGCCAGCGAGCATTCAGCAAAATGTAAAACGGTTTCAGCGCGCAGACTTGAACCAAACTCAAGCCGGCGAATAATCGCGGCTCGATCTGCGGCGCTCAAGTCTTGCGTGCGGCGCGTTGACTTTGGCTTCCTGGAAATTTCACTCATGGGGGAGCTCTTACGGGTTAGCGACTAGAAAGTCGTGCTGGATGCGTTAAAGTTTAGCTATGTACGTGAAAGGTTTGTTCCCTACATCCTCTGCGCTGGCTAGTGTCTGGAAATGTGGGGAACCCTGATGGAAGCTGCCCGAGGTCTCTATCTTGTTCAGTGATTGCTTTGCTTCAACTAGGCGATACTAGGCGAGTTTACTGGGTAAGCGGGCAATTACTGAAGGCGGAACTCTAGCATGAAGGGTTTAGGCCGCGCAAGACTTATGGCCCCTTGAGGCTGAAATCTCAAGGCAGGCTGATGATAGGATGAACTCAGTCGCGGTCGGAAACGTATTAGCAGGTCAGAAAACCGAATTCAGAAGTCAGAAGACAGAAGCGAAACTCCCGGATTTAGTGCCTATGCGTTGCGTCTTTCTTAATTCTGTCTTCTGACTCCAGTCTTATGAGTCCTGAGAATTCCTATGGCTGACTACAAAGAAAAAATTGACGAATGGCAGAAGGCAGTGCGCCGCAAGGCTCGCGAGCTGGACAATAAGTTTGCACTCTCAGATCTTGTGGACGAGGGTTCTCGGGTTGCGGGCGAGGCTGCTAAACGCGGCGCGGAAACAATAACTTCGGGAGCCGGTAAGCTGCGCGCTGAAGCCGAGCGCCTGGCCGGCGACGGCGAGGTTGGCAATACCGCGCGGCGCGCCGCAGACGAAGCAGTACGCGGAGCTGAGAAGGCGGGCAAGGTTATTCAGGATGCGGCCAGCGACGTTGGCAAGCAGGCCAGCAAAACGGCGGGCGAAGTATTCGACGATGCCAGGACTTACTATGATCGCGCTTCGCATTTCTACGAAACGAGCGCGAAGGTTACGCGGGCGTCAAGCGCCGCAAGCGCCGGGATTTTGAAGGCGCGCGAGTGGATCAAGGAAAACCCCGGCAAGGCCGCGCTGGTTTCTTTTTCACTTGTCGTGGGCGTGCGCATGGGCACAGCGCTGCCCGGTCTTGATGCGGTTTTGCTCGGCGCACATCCGCATTGGTTAACCCATTCCGCTCTGCCGATCTTTGGGGCGCGAAAGTTAAGCGAAAAGTTTAACGACTACATACGCAAGCAGGAACAACTGATTGCCGACGGACAGCTGGACGAAGCTGAACGGAAGCGCGTCGAGTTTGCGCGCAACATGACCAAGTATGTGGGTGCGCCGTTGCTCGGCGCGGTGAGTTGTGCGGCTGGCGCGGTGATGTTTGCGCAGATACTGCAACCGGGAAGCGTGGTCGGGGCGCCGGTAGGATGGCTCATCGGCGGGAACCCGTTCCTCGGCACCGTATGGCTATTTGCGAACGGCGTTATCTGTTTCCACGAAGGCTACAAGTTTTTCATGATCGCGCTGGCGGATCAGGATGAAGTGAACCGCGTTGTGCGCGAGATCAAGGGACTGCTACCGGCAGCAGCGGCGAGCTGAGAAGACGGATGCATTTTGGAGTTGTTGCTCAAGGCTAAGTGATTGTGATTGGGAAGGGCACGAACGACAGTGCAAAAACGATCAGCGTAATGATTGCGACAGCCGTGCGCCCACGGCCCAGCGTTTCCATCTCATCAGGCGCCGGGTGGCGCACCTTCAGCATCACCGCGAGCAGAACGGTGTAAAGAAAGCCGCTGGGACTGCCATGCCAAATAAATCCTAAGACCGACACCACCGCCACTGTGACAAACGTTATCCACCCAATAATTTTGTGTGCGCGTTGGCCGAAGACTGCGAATGTTCCGTGCCCGCCGTCGAGTTGGCCCACCGGCATTAAGTTCAGGCTAGTGACAAGTAATCCAATCCACGCGGCCATGTAAAACGGATTTGGTAACGCCTCGATGAGATTTGTCCTCGTCACCTTTGCGATGATTTGAAACAGCAGCGGGTCGTTAAAAACAATCGCTCCGCCAATTGACGACGGCGGACCTGTTTGCAGAGTTAGGAGTCCGGCTACCGCTACTGGCAACAGCACCACGAACCCCGCCAAAGGCCCGGCCAGGCCAATATCAAACAGCGCGCGTCGTGATGGGATGGGCGACTTCATTTTTATGAATGCGCCAAATGTGCCGGCCAGGAAAAGCGGCGGCGCAGGGATGAAGAAAGGTAGCGTGGCTCTGACGCCGTAGTAACGGCAAGCGAGATAATGACCCATTTCGTGGGCCGTTAGGATGGTCAGTAGCGTTGTGGAAAACGCCAGTCCCGATTTGAGCAGACTGGGATTGGCCATGGCTTGCCAGAGCAGGTCCGCCACGATGCGACGATAATATTCGGGAACGTACAGAACGTAGCCGAGCCATCCGGAAGTAGTCGGCTCCGGAATGTTCGAGTCTGGAGCGGCAAGCATGATTCCCGCGAAGGTTGTGGTGAGGAAAGTAAGCAGAAACAGGGTCAAGTGTTTCAACCACTCTCGCTGGCTGGGAACGGCAGTCTGGGTTTTGCTTACGCGTTCAAATGCTGGAGCGAACGGTGAAACTGCCTGAACGTGTTCTGACATTGATGTCTTTTCGAGATTAGAGGCCAGAGACTGGACAGTAGTCGTCCGTGGCCCTGACCTCGCAATCTTGGTAACCGGCTGTATAGTAACTTGAATCTAGTCGTCTGAATCTTCCGCATGGGCCTCGACGTCGATTTTTGCGTCGTCACTAACTTGCAGGTCTTTGCCTGGTTTGAAACGAATTGTCTTGCCCGATGGTATCGCAACTTCCTCACCGGTTCGCGGATTGCGGCCCACGCCACGTTTGCGTGGCTTAACCACAAATACGCCAAAGCCGCGCAGTTCGATACGTTCGCCGCGCGTCAGCGCGCCTTTCATTGAATGAAAGAGGGCATCCACAGCTTGCTCAGCTTTCATCTTAGGAACACCGGTTTTTTCTGCCACGCGGTTGATTATGTCTAGTTTGATCACGCTTTCAGCCTCCGTTCGAGTCCCGAGGGGGAGATATTTTCGAGCCGAACATGTAGGGAGCGATGATAGAGAGGCGCAGAGAAGACTGTCAACTGTTGCCCTGCGCGGTCGCTGAATAGTTAGGCGTGATTGCGGCTGAATCCGCAATCAAGTTTCCCTAATTGACCGCACTAACGAGGTTTGACAAGCAACCATGCGGACGCTAACCTCATTTGCTGTATTCACTGGAGACTTTTCATAGTGGAGGCTCGCTGCTCATAAAATGTTAGGAATCAGAACTCGTCGTCCGCCACCTTTTGGCGGGATTCATATTAACGACGACAAAGATATTCAGATCCACCGGCCCGACGACGCCTCCCGAAGTAGTCTTTGGGCCGAGGGTCGTTTGTTGTTTCGCGATCTCGTGTTTGCCCTGATGATCGCCGCGCTGGTGGTTGTTTTTGTAGTGCAGCCGGTGAAGGTGGAAGGCACCTCAATGTTGCCGCGACTGCACGACGGCGAACGTATCTTTGTTAATAAATTAATTTACTACGACGAGTATCGCTGGGCGCCGAAGATTGAACGCGGTGACATCGTCGTGTTTTGGTATCCCAACGATCCGTCGAAGAGTTATATCAAGCGCGTGATTGGTTTGCCGGGAGAAACCGTAGAGGTACGCGAAGGCAGCGTGTACATCAACGGATCGATTCTTGAAGAAAAATATCTGGATCCCAAAGAAAACAATTTGCTGTCGAGCCACGCGCCGGTCCAGGTGAAATTAAACTACTACTTCGTAATGGGTGACAATCGCGACAATTCCAGCGACTCGCGTAGCTGGGGTCTGGTGCCCAAGAAGTACATCTACGGTAAGGCTTTGCTTCGTTATTGGCCGCCCAGCGCGGCGAGCGTTATTCACCATGAGGACCTTGCGCCGGCGCCGCCCCCTTCCGGCTATCATCCGGTCCAGGAAACAGCGAACCCGCCCGAGTGAAGACGGGAACACCCAGAATTTGAGAACTTGATTTGAAAACGCTCGATTGGCTACGGCTTCTGTTGATGATTTTTTACGCGCCGGGGCGTGGCCTGCGAGAAGTGCGCGACCGCGCCTCGCTGGTGTCTGCCAGTCTTCTCGCACTCACCATTCATGTAGCCTTCCTGCTGGTCATGATCGCGTTGTTCGTTCCTGACCTCGTCAGCGTGCGGCATCCGCTATCGATTCTGCTGGTAATTTTTCAGTCCGCCGGTTGCCTCCTTTTCCTCGCTCTCGTTTTCATTCCCGTGGCCATTTTGCTTCTCAACATGGGCGAGCGACGCGGCAGTTATCGTTTGGTCATGCAGCAGGAATATACGACGACCGCTGCCACTCTTTTTTACGGCTGGGCTGCCGCTAGCTTGATCACTTTACTCTTCACCCTGGCGGGTACGGCCAGCGGCGTGTTGCAAAAAATAGGCGCCGACACGTATCAGGCTTTTACGCTTCAGCAAAGTCAGATGACACCAGAGTCGCTGACACGCATTGAGTTTCTGTTGAATCCGCGAGCGTTCTCGGGCTTCTTACCGCTCCTGATATTCAGTTTCGTTTTTGCTGTCTTTGCAGTGGCGGCGATACAAGTGGTTTTTAAGACTTCCGGGCTGCGTGCCCTGGTAATCGTCATTTTCAGCGGCGCCGTTTTGTTTCCAGCATTTCTTTTCCTGCAGCCGATTTTCAGCATGCTGCTCTCCTCGCCATTTCTCTTGCTGATGGTATTTTTCTTACTCCGAGGCTATCTGGGAGAAGCCACACGCAACCAACGAGCGCGCGCATCGTTCAAACAAAACCTGGAGGCGGCCACGCTGAATCCTGCGGATGCCTCGGCCCACTACAACCTTGGTTTGATCCATCAACAACGTGGTGAGCTTGACGCTGCTCGTGAACGCTTTGAGCGCGCGATTCAAATCGACGAAGATGAGGTCGATGCCCACTATCAACTCGGGCGCATCGCTCTGCAGCAGAAGAGACTTGCCGACGCGATAAAGAACTTCGAACAGGTTGTCGCGCGCGACCAGTCTCACAGCCAGCACGAAATCTGGCGCGAGGTGGGAGCGACATATCTCGCGGCGGTCCAGTTTGAGGACGCTCGCGACGCGCTCGACCGTTTCCTCGAAAACCGGCCGTCGGATCCGGAGGGGCTTTACCTGATTGGACGCGCGCACGCTGGTCTGGGTCATAGGCGCGAGGCTGCTAGTTCGATGCAGGCGTGTATCGAGGCGGTCAAAACCGCTCCGGCTTACAAGTATCGCGCCGACAAGCGTTGGCTGAACGAGGCGCAGCAGTTCATAAAAGGTAGTCAGCAAACAGTAGACAGCAAACAGTAGTTGAGAGAATTAAAGAATTGAGAAAACTTCAACCAGCGCTCCTTGCTCTCGAAGACGGCCGCGTCTTTCGCGGTCGTTCGTGGGCGGCTGAGGGCGAGAGCGTTGGCGAAATGGTCTTCAATACTTCGATGACCGGCTATCAGGAAGTGTTAACCGATCCGTCTTACGCCGGCCAGATCGTGTGCATGACCTATCCGCTGATAGGCAACTATGGGGTCAACAGCGAAGACGAAGAGTCGTCGCGACCCTGGGTTGAAGGTTTTGTAGTGCGCGAAGCAAGTCGGATGGCGTCGAGCTGGCGTTCAGAGGAGACGCTCGATGCCTACCTCAAGCGCTGGAACATCGTGGCCATCGACGGCGTTGATACGCGCGCGCTGGTTCGCCACATTCGCGACAAGGGAGCGATGCGTGCTTGCATTTCTACATGCGACCTCGATGAAGAGAGCGTAATTGGTAAGGCGCGTCAGTCGCCGTCAATGGAGAATCGCGAACTGGCGAGCGTCGTCAGCACCAAAGAAACTTATGAAGTCGCGCCTGAAGGTAATGAACGTTTTCATGTGGTGTGTTACGACTTTGGCGTGAAGCGCAACTCCTTGCGCGAGTTGTCGCGCCTCGGCTGTCGTATTACCGTCGTGCCCGCCGCTACGACAGCTGCCGAAGTTCTGGCCATGCAGCCCGACGGAGTTTTTCTTTCGAATGGTCCCGGCGATCCGGCTTCGATGAATCGGGAAGTCGAACAGATCAAGGAGTTAGTTAGTTCAAGTATGCCGACTTTCGGAATTTGCTTTGGACACCAGTTGCTGGGTCGAGCATTTGGGGGCACAACTTTCAAGCTCGTCTTCGGGCATCGTGGCGGAAATCAGCCGGTGAAGGATTTGCAGCAGGGTGGCGTGGAAATCACTTCACACAACCACGGCTTCGCAGTGCTAGCCGACAGTCTTCCCGAAGACGTTGAAGTGACGCACGTCAATCTAAACGATCGCTGCGTTGAGGGCATGCGCCACAAGACGCTGCCGATAATTTCAGTTCAATATCATCCCGAAGCTGCGCCCGGTCCTCACGACGCTGCACATCACTTCACACGTTTTGTTGCGTTGATGGAACGACAAGCTTAGGGCTGTTAGTCGTCAACCGGCATCTTCAATTCACCGGTAGTGAGATCGGGTCGCTCGCGGGCCATTTCTTCAGGCGTGGTTTTGGAGTCTGGATGAGCAGCGCCAGGATCTCTTTCCAGCGGCAGTTCAAGATCCGCGGACGCCACTCCTACGACCGGGGTCGGCTCCAGGAGATCGGCGAGACCTTCGCTGCCACGGTGTTCCATCCAGTGCCGATAGCTGACCGTTAAGATCGCCACGACAGGAATCGCCAAAAAAATTCCCGCCACGCCGGCCAGTTCTGCGCCGGCGAGTATTGCGATGATCACTGCCAGGGGGTGCAGATGTATTCCCTGGCCAATCAACCGCGGATAGACGATGTAATCTTCAACAATGCGCAGGACACCAAGAAACACAAGGGCCATGAACGCCAGGAAACTGCCGCCGTGAAGCACTGCCGCCGCTGCCGCCACTATGGCGACCAACAGTGGCCCAACCAGCGGAATGAATTCAAAAACTCCGGCAATCACTCCCAGCGCGAGCGGGCTGGGAAGACCCAGTAGCGTGAATCCAATTGTGCAGACGACGCCGACAAAAAGACAGGCAGTTAGTTGGGCGCGAATGTATGAAGCGAGCGTGCTGTTGACGTCCTGGAAGAACTCATCTCCGCGCCAGCGCCAGCGGCCGCGCGGTAGCATCTGTAGAGCGGAGCGACGGAAAGTATCTACGTCTTTTAACAGGAAGAAACTCAGTACCGGAATCAGAACCAGCCAGGGAATATACGTCAACCATCCCCCCATGTTGACGACCACCGAGCTGACTGTCTGACTGACTCGCTCGATCAAGCCGGGGATTGCCCCCTTGATCGCGTCAACCGGCATCTGGTGCGCGCGGAAGTATTCGACCCAATAGGTCATTTTTGCGCCGACCGAAGTCCAGTAACCACGCGCCTGATCGGCAAATTCCGGAAACTGGCTCCCCAGTCTTGGCGCCAGCAGATAGACTCCGAAAACGACTATTGCCACGATGAGCAGGTAAGAGAGGATGATTGCCAGCACGCGCGGAACCGCGAATTTGCGTCCGGAAATCCCAATCGGGCGGCTGATGAATTCGACCAGAGGTGAAACCAGGTATGCGAAGAATATTGAGAGAATCAGCAGCAGGATGACGCCAGTTAATTTTGCCAGGACCCAGCGAGCCGTTTCGAAAAGATAGTAGGTGAGCAGCACCACAACAATGACGCGCAGAACGAGGCGCGTCTGCATCCATGACGCTTCCACCGCCGCATTCGCGGTACGCGCGACTTCTTTAGTTTCTCGTTTAGACACTATGTGGGCCGCTAGTTGTAGAGTCGGCGGATGATGCCGCGCACCGCGTGTTGGTCCGCATCGGTGATGCTGCGAAACTCTACTCCGAATGTGTCGGGAGTAGCATGATGTACGACCTCACCATGCAAAGACAAAGCGTCTTCCTGGTCCACCAGTAGCAGGCCCAGCCGGTCTCCAACCCGCACGTTGGGACATGCAGGTAAGTTAATGACGCGCAGACCACCAAGGCTAATATCCGAGGGTTCGCCAAGTCCGATCGACTCTTTTAAGCTCTCGTCTTCGATAGCCAGGGTAAGCCGCGTACTGACGTAGTAACGCGGAAACTTGCGTCGCTCATGCTCAGGTAAAGTTATATCTGGTGTCATCGCAGGCTCCTTTCAGTTGGCTAAAGCGAATTCATCCTCATCATCTTCTTCATCGTCATCTTCTTCGTCAGTCAAAGGTGCCGGCGGCGGCGTCACGCGCGGAGCAGCAGGCTCCCAAATCAAACCCCGCCATTCGTCAGTCTCTCCCAAAAGTTGTAGCGCCGCGAGCGGATGACCCGGGTTGCGCTCGATACGCAACACCTCGGCGATTACCTGC
Organism: Acidobacteriota bacterium; assembly: GCA_040002755.1. Taxonomy (GTDB): domain Bacteria; phylum Acidobacteriota; class Blastocatellia; order Pyrinomonadales; family Pyrinomonadaceae; genus PSRF01. The sequence continues at coordinate 34,247 of JBDUDV010000016.1, forward strand.
AGTTTGTTTCCCGCTTCACCGTGGACTTCCAACCGCACCCGGCTGCCAACCTCAGGAAGTTTTTTTGGCAAGTGAACGAGCGTACCTTCAGGTCCCACGTTTTCTGTTGTGCCTTCAGACAGAATGTGGGCGCCGCTGGGGTCATCCCATTCAGCGCGCACCTCGAACGACACCAAGTAGCGTGGTCCTGAACGAACTTCGATATCCATGTGTCGGGCCATATTCCAACTCCTTGTCGGGCAAGTGCTGCGGCAGTTTATAACGTTTGCGATCAAAAGTCTCTTTACAAAGTTTAGAGTTCCGAGTTTCGAGGCCCAAATTTCAAGTGACGACTGGACGAACTCGAGACTTGAAACTCGGAACTATTCTTCTTCGGATCTTAGCTTCTCCAGGACGGAAAAGTCTTCGAGGGTCGTGACGTCGCCAGCCACGGTGCCGCTGGTGGCAATCTCTCGCAACAGCCGGCGCATTATCTTGCCCGATCGCGTCTTCGGTAACATGTCGCTAAAGCGGATCTCGTCAGGGCGGGCCAACGCTCCGATCTCTTTGGTCACGTGCGCGCGTAATTCCGCATTCAATTCCGGCGACGCGACATGCGACCCTTCGAGAGTTACAAAAGCAACTATTGCCGATCCCTTCAAGTCATCTGGACGCGCGACCACGGCAGCTTCTGCCACTGCCTCGTGCGAAACCAGGGCGCTTTCAACTTCGGCTGTGCCGAGACGATGACCACTTACGTTAATCACATCGTCGATGCGGCCCATGATCCAAAAGTAACCATCCGGATCGCGCCGCGCGCCGTCGCCGGCGAAGTAGATATTTTCAATCTGCGACCAATACTGTTCGCGATAACGTTTGTCGTCACCCCAAATTGTTCGCAGCATCGAGGGCCACGGGCGCTTGATCACGAGATAGCCGCCTTCGTTCGCACCTACGGGTTTGCCTTCGCGCGTCATGACATCAGCTTCAATTCCCGGGAACGGTTTCGTCGTGGAGCCGGGTTTGGTGGGGGTCACGCCAGGAATTGGCGAGATCATGATGGCTCCGGTTTCGGTTTGCCACCAGGTATCGACTATCGGACAAGCCCCTTTGCCAATCGTTTTGTGATACCACATCCACGCTTCTGGATTGATCGGTTCGCCCACGGTGCCGAGCAGACGCAAACTCGAAAGGTTGTGTTTAAGCGGCCACTGCTCGCCCCACTTAATAAACGCGCGAATGGCTGTCGGCGCAGTGTAGAAAATGTTGACGCCGTGGCGCTCGATGATGTCCCAGAAGCGATCCGGCTCGGGAAAGTTCGGTGCGCCTTCATACATCAGGACCGTGGCGCCATTCGAGAGGGGACCGTACACGACGTAGCTGTGGCCCGTAACCCAGCCAATGTCGGCGGTGCACCAGTAAATGTCTTCATCCTTGAGGTCGAAGATCCACTTAGTTGTCAGGTGAGTTTGCAGAAGATAACCGGCGGTGGTGTGCAGAATGCCCTTCGGCTTTCCAGTCGTGCCTGAAGTGTAAAGAATGTAGAGCGGGTGTTCACTATCTAACTCGGCTGCCGGGCATTCGGCGTTCACAGTTGTCATCAATTCGTGCCACCAATGATCGCGGCCCGCTTCCATGTGAACCGGCACGCCGGTGCGACGCACAACTATGCATGACTCAACTGACAGCGTTTCCTTCAACGCTTCGTCCACCGCCGCTTTAAGTTTGACTTCATTGCCGCGACGCCAGCCGCCATCAGCCGTTACCACAACTTTGCAACCAGCATCGTTAATGCGATCAATTAAGGCGCTACTTGAAAAACCACCGAAGATGACCGAGTGGGTTGCGCCCAGGCGCGCGCAAGCGAGCATTGCGATCGCGAGCTCGGGAATCAACGGCATATAGAGTGCGACCCGATCGCCCTGCGCGACGCCCTTTCGTTTCAGGACGTTGGCAAATTTGCAAACTTCGAAATGGAGTTGTTGGTAGGTGAGCGTGCGTTGATCCCCGGGTTCACCCTCCCAGATGAGCGCAGCCTTGTTGCGTCGCGCGGTTGTCAGATGCCGGTCGAGACAGTTGTAGGAAACATTAATCTTGCCGCCGCCAAACCACTCTGCGTGCGGAGGTGCCCATTTCAAAACCGTGTCCCACTTCTTAAACCAGTGAAGCTCTTCAGCCATCCGCCCCCAAAAAGCTTCCGGGTCCTTACTTGCTTCCGCGCTCAAGCTTGCCAGCTCTTCCAATGACTTTACGTGGGACTTTTCAGCGAAGGCCGGTGGCGGCGGAAAAACTCGATCTTCAGTCTGCAATGATTCGATGTTTGTAGTGGTTGACGACATACCTGGGCTAGAATCCTTCGGTCGAAGTGCTCTGCGCGTGCCTGTGTGTACCATAGATTAGCTTGAGGCGTAAACAATAGCGGAGTTCTCTGCTCCTAAGTCCAGGTCAGGAATATGACTCTCTACGTCGGCACCAGCGGCTACAGCTACAAAGAGTGGAAGGGAAGCTTCTATCCGGAAAAGATTCCGGCGAAGGACATGCTTCACTACTACGCTGAGCGCCTCAGCACCGTAGAAATCAATGCCACCTTCTACCGCATGCCGCAGCCAAGCATGCTTGAAAACTGGAAGAGTCAAGTGTCCGGGGCGTTTCGGTTTTCGCTCAAGGCTTCACAACGCATCACGCACTTCAAGCGACTGAAAGAAACCGACGAAGAGACGAAGTATTTTCTGGAGACAGCGACGGTGCTCGGTGATCAACTCGGCGTGGTGCTCTTTCAGATGCCGCCAAACATGAAAAAGGACGTGCCGCGACTGGAAACATTTCTGGCCTTATTGCCGCCCACAACTCCCGCTGCTTTCGAGTTTCGCCATCCTACCTGGTTTGATGATGACGTGTTGGATCTACTGCGCAGCCAGAACCGCCCGCTCGTCGTTTCTGATACGGACGACATGCCAACCACCCACATCGACAAGACTGCGGACTGGGGATATCTCCGGTTGCGGCGCGTTAATTACTCAGAAGAGAACCTGGTGGAGTGGGCCGCGCGCATTCGCGATCAGAACTGGAAAGAGACATTTCTTTTCTTCAAGCATGAAGATGCGGGCACCGGCCCAAGACTCGCCGCGCAGTTTCTGAGGATTGCCAATCCGGCTTAGAGGTTGATTATCAAGCGTCTGCGGCTGAAATAAAAAGAGGCGCAATGGGCGCCTCTCTTCGTTCCAATGGAGTGGGTCGATCGATTAGAAATTTCCTGTACACTCCGGATGACCGCAATCGCAATCAAGCTCAATCGTCTTGCCGGTGCCTTCGCATGAAGCGCTGCAGTATTTTCCGTCCGGCTGCGGCGGGCAACTACAAACCGGGTTCTTACATTTCGCTTTCTCGTCTGCCATAAATCCTCCTGAGAGTCTAAGAATCCGAGCCGCTTAGATTAACACATCCAAGCGATAGGTTCATTTGAGGCCGGCACGGCTGGACCTGGTTCGCCAGGAAAATGCTACTGCTCCTTTTCAACCTTAGCCACAGTTTCAACCGCTCCCTTCGATTTCAGAAACCTAACCACTGGCACGTGATCGTTACTTGCAGCGTAGCCCAGTGCATTCAGGCCGTCCTCGTCAGTCGCGTTGATGTCCGCCCCTCCCAGCACCAGCGTCCGGACAATGTTCACATGACCCTCGGAGGAGGCAAGCATTAGTGCTGTTCGACCTTCCTTGTTCCTGGTATCGACTTCAGCCCCGGCATCAATCAGGGCTTTCAGCGCTTCCAGATTGTTTGTGGTTGCGGCCTGCATCAGTGGAGTATTGCCGGTCTCGTCTTTGAGATTCACGGTCGCCCCCGCGTTGATGAGGTCCCACATCAGGTCGCTGGTTGCGTCGTCATCAAACATCATCAAGACAGTTTCACCGGAGGAGTTCTTCAGGTTAACCGCAGCTCCTGAAGCAAGCAGCAATTGCACCATTTCGCGGTTGGCGTTGCGCACGGCATGTTCAAGCGCGGTAGTGTTGCTGCGCGGATCGCGCAGGTTCACATCCATCCCTGCAATCAGCGCGGTCAGGGCTTCGAGGTCATCTTCCTGAGCGGCTCGTATAAAAGGATGCTCAGGCGCTACGACCGACATTGATCCGCCAAAGGACTGCTCAGTGATAGATCCGGACTCAATGTCGACTGTTTCCTCGATGGCAGCGACTTTTAAAGTTCGATCCACTTGCGACTGTGCGTTTTCCTGTACGAAGACTCCGGTGTCGGTAGCGGCAAAACCCGGCGCCTCAATACGTATCTGGTAGACACCCTGTTGCAGACCCTCGAGGCGAAATTCCCCATCGAAGCCGGTGTTCACATAGAGGGAAACATTAGCATCTTTGTTGGAGATAAAAACCGTGGCGCCTGGTATCACGGCGCCGTTTTGATCTGTGATAGTTCCGGCGATGCTCGATCCCAGGGCCCAGCGAGCTACCGGTTGCGTCGCGTTAGCTGGCTTTGCATTACCTGCTTGAAAGTTGGATGAGCTCTGGGCGACTGCACTCGTAACGCTCAAGGTGGCGGTAAATGCTCCGGCAGCGAGTCGCGTTACGCGCCGGCTGATGCGGTACAGCTTTTGGCGCACCGGAAGTGTTGCCGGCCGCCCGGCAGGATCGTGATGATAACGAATGCACAGGCGGCCATTTGAACGGGCCACCAGTCGCTCGGCCTGACTTCGGGTCAGCGCGGAAAGATTGTGAACATCCACACTGCAGTGCTCGCAAAAGCGCACCTGATCATTTCCGATCATCGAGTTCCAATCAGCCGAGCACGGTGAATTTATCGTTACGTTTTTCAGGAAGTTCTTGGCTGCCATGGTAGGTCTCCTTATCAAGTTAGGCATTGATCGGAGAGCCTGGGGAGAAAGCTCAGGCGTGTCCGCACACATTGAGACAGCTAGCCCGAAAGAAAGTTCCGGGCTTCGGAATGTTGCGTCGATTGACGAACTCAATCGTTGACCTGGGGAGGAGCCTGCGGATTGCCGCTGAGATGCGCGAGAGTTAGCGAGAGGTTGCAAATATTTTCGTATTCAACTAGAAATTTTGGAACTCAGTGAGCGATAAGTTCTTTGTGTTTTCACGCGACAAGCGTTCGTGCGATTTGCGCCGCTACGCGCGCGTTGTTTTCCAGCAAGGCAGTGTTGGTCCTGAGCGTTGCGCCTTCGCTAACGGTGGCCATGTGTGACAAGAGAAATGGAGTTAAATCGCGTCCGCCGACTTTCTGTTGTTCAGCTTCGTGCAACGCTGCATTGAGCGAGCGTTCGAGACTCGCAGCAGGAATTTCAAACTCGGCCGGCACCGGGACGGTAACCAATAAAGCACGCTCAATCCCTAAAGCCTGTTGCGCGCGAAAAATCTCAGCGACCTCCGCAGGCGAATCCGCGCGAGTGTCAACCGGCAGACCGCTGCTCCGCGAATAGAAAGCGGGAAGTTCGTCACACTGATAACCGACAACGGTTATTCCGTAGGTCTCCAGCCATTCCCGAGTCGCGGGCAGATCCAAGACAATCTTGGCGCCGGAACAAACAACCACGATTTGCGTAGCTGCGAGGGCCGGCAGATCTCCCGAGATGTCTGGAAGCGAACCACGATGGACGCCGCCGATGCCGCCGGTCGCAAACACCTTAATGCCCGCGCGCGCGGCGATCCAGCTGGTTGAAGCGACCGTCGTCGCGCCGTTCCATTTCTGCGCAACGGCCAATGGCACGTCCCGTATGCTGACCTTCCTGATCGCATCGCTGTCGGCAATGAAGTGAATGTCCTTTGAGGTGAGCCCGACGCGAAGTTGGCCCCCGAGTATGGCGATGGTTGCGGGCGTCGCGCCTGTTTCGCGCACGATCTCTTCCAAACGGCGCGCGGTCTCAACATTCTGAGGGCGTGGCAGACCGTGGGCGATGACGGTTGACTCAAGCGCCACGACGCCCGCGTTTGCCGCCAGAGCGGATTCAATCTCCGGTGTCAGAACAAGGTGTGTTTTATCAATCATCAGTTTGAAAGAGGACGCTGTACGAGGCGTAACGTAAAGATGGTGCCACCTTTAGTCGACTTCTCCCAGGAAATGTCCGCAGCAATTAAGCTCGCGCGCGCACGCATATTCGCAAGCCCGCGACCCTTGAGGTTCTTTTGCTCGCCCGGATCGAAGTCGCGGCCATTGTCTTGCACTTGCAAAACAAAATCCCCACCGGGAACTGCGTCGACTGTCATCTTCACATGAGTGGCGCCGGCGTGTCGCCAAATATTGCTGACGGCTTCCTGCACCATGCGATAAATCTGCATCTGCACGTTGGTTGGCAGTTGAGCGCGTTCCTCCAATGACTCGTCACAGATAAACTCATAGTCGAACCTTCGATCAGCCGGCGCGTCCTGCACCGCGTGCGACAGCGCGAACTCGAGCGCCGCGGCGAAGCCGACATTCTGGAGTACCGAAGGACTCAAGTCTTCGCAGATACGCCGCACCTCCTGCGAGATCGATTCGATCTCAGTTCGTAACAGGGCCGGATCAAGTTGCTTGCCGGCTTCGCCGTTTGCCGGCACTTGATCGCTGAGCATCAACAGGTGACGCAGGTCGGCGAGCGTTTGATCGTGGAGGTCGCGTGCGATCCGACGTCGTTCACGTTCAGCTTCGTTAGCCAGATTCAAACGCGCGTCAGCAAGCTCGTTGTTGGCTGCAACCAACGCTTTGCTCGTGCGCGCGATCCGGCGCCTTTCCAGGATTGCCCAGATCAACGCCAGCACTGCCAGCGCTAACAAGATCGCCAGGGCAGTTGAAGTCCACGGAAACGGCGCTTTGGCAATAGTCAACTCAAATGATAAAGGCTCAGAGGCGACCAGATCCTTACTAAACGCGCGCGCCGTAACTCGATACTTGCCTGGCCGCAATCCCTCCATTGTGAATTGCGATTCGCGCGACAGTTTTTGTTTGATGACTGCGTTATTCGCGTCGACCAGTGTAAACCCGTACTGAAACTGCTCAGGAAACGTCCGACTGTTAATTGCCGAGACGTCCAGCAATAAACTGTTTTGTGGATACTCGAGATAAAGTCCTGACTGCAATTCACCAGCGGAGTGGACGCGCTTGCTGACGACGCGTGACGCAAACAAGGTTGGTGCAATCCTGTCCGGCCGGTAGCGAGCGATGCCGCGACTGGTGCCAATCAATAACGATTCGCTGCCGTCGGGTTTGGACTGCGGCTGCACGGCAAAAACATTTTGTGAAGGTAGTCCCTGCTCAGCGTCCAGTTCCGAAACCACCGCGCCAACCTGATCATCGAGGCGAATCTTCAAGAGTCCGGCGCCGGTTGTCGCGCACCAGATCTCGTTCTGTTTTCCCCACGGGTCCGGCGCCAGAAAACGTCCTTCAAAACCGGGGGCTGCGAGAACACATTCGCTGTCCGCACTGCAGGCATAGACGCCACGGTTAGTCGCAAACCAAAGCGTTTTGTCCGCCGTCGTTTGGATCGAACGCACCGTGGTGCCTTTCAACTTGGCAAAAGCGGGATCGGGTTTCACTTCCGCGCCGTCATAAGTAAACACTCCGTCTGAAGCAGTACCGATCAACAGGCGGCGCTCGCCGTCGGCAAACACACTGATGACGTCTCGCGGAATCGTGGAGCTAACACCCCAGAGATTTGTGATTCGACCTGATTCAAATTTTTCGACGCCGCGACCGAAACTGGCGATATAGGTCAAGCCCCGAAAAGAGGTAATCGCCCGTATGCTGCCGATGCCGTCGGTGCTGCCGGAACTCGTCTCAGCCCGATTAAAACTTAGCGACTCGAGCTTCGTCTCCCGGGATATTTGCAGTCCGACAAAGAAGCCCGCGGCCGACCCGACCAGCAGTCGGCCCGCGTCATCTTCGTTCAAACTGTAGATGATGTTGCCACCAAGAGTCGGGACGGGTTTCCAAATCGACGACGGTGTGTCGTAAACAAAAAGGCCGCGATTTGTCCCTGCCAGCACTTGACCCGTTGAAGTCTGATAGAAAGTGCGAATGAAATTACTTTCGGGACTGTTGCCAACCGTTTCCACTCTGGCGGCGTTTGGATCGTAACGGCAAACTCCGCGATCAGTTCCAAACCAAACTACCTCTTCGCGATCCTGAAAGATGGCGTAGACATGATCCGAACGCAGGCCGCCGCTGGTTCCATCAAAAGTTAAGCGCTGCACTTTTTTGTTGTCGGAGAAAAGGAAGACCCCGTTGCCGTCCGTCGCGACCCACACCTCGTGACCAATATTCTGAATGGTTGTCACGGTTCCGGTTGGCAGCTCATTGCGGGTGAGATCGGCGGCGCCCCTTCCGGTCAACAAGCCAGGCTCGTCTTTCCTAACGCGCATGCCTACCCAAAGTTTACCGCCTTCGTCAGCCAACAACGCGCGGACGAAGAAGGCTGGCGGACCCGGCTCGCGTTCGCGCGCCATGCCGTCGATGATGGTTAACACGCCACGGCTCAACGAGCCGGCGATGACCTGGGTCTTCAAAACCACTACGCTGGTGAAGGCGAGTGGTCCAGGGTGTCCGCGGTCAGCGCTTTCCAAGGGTTGATTGAGTAGCGGAGTTGTATGGCGCGAGCCATCTGTTTCGAGTCGACATTCGAAAATATTTCCCCGCTCAGTTGTCAGCAGCACGCGGCCGGCTTCCGGCGCCAGGATGCTGGTGATGGAATTGCCCGCGATCTCGCTAATCACTTCAAAGCGGCCATCGATTAGCCGCGCCGCGCCGGCATCCGTACCGATCCACAGCCCACCTGCTTGATCGCTTTCGAGCGCCTGAATTTTGCCGGACAGATCGGGAATGATCATCGTCTGCGTTCGGCGCCCGTCGAATTTCGCCAAACCTGCTTCGGTTCCAAACCACATTGCGCCATCCCGTCCCTGCGCGATCGCGTGCACACGATCCGACGGCAGGCCATGAAAGAGTGTGACGGCGCCCCACTGATGCAGACCGGTTACCGGGGTTGGAGATGGCGAGGGAGATGGGGAAGGACTTGGCGACGGACTCGGTTGCGAATCGGGCGCCTGCGAGGAAACGCGCGCAGGCGGCAGTAACAGAAGAAGGCAAAAGGCAGCAAGCAGTAGGCAGATAGCAGGGAAGAAGAAGAGGCCCGCAGGGCCGTCATTTGATAGCCGCGACCGTGAGGTCGTGGTCCGTTCCCTTTGATCGCAAGCTAAGTAGGACCGCCACACGGAAGTGTCGCACCTTCGGTGCTCGAACTTTTTCAAGAGGGATGCGTACCACGCCCTCACGGACGTGGCTACTAGATGCCGGCCCTTCGGGCCTGAACATTTTTCGGCCGTCACTCTCGCCGCATCTCCCCTTAATTTCGTTTCCGGGTTCCCGCTTCTTTCTTAAGTTCTTCCAGGTAGCGTTTGCGATCGCGCTCGATCCACGCCTCCTGCTCCTGCGCGGCTTTTTCGAGTTCATCGTTATTCAGCAAGCCGCGGCGCAGGGCCTCGAAAAAAGCGCGCGTACGCACGTTGTACGCCAGCTTTTCGTAGGCTTCGTGTTCGGTGCCTTCTGCGATCGAGATGAAAAGTTTTTCGTAAAGTGTCGCCAGCCGGCTTTCGACGCCGCGCAAACTTAGCGAACACTTGCGCGCAATGGCCCAGTTTGAAAGCCCGAGCGCGAGGTAGTAAAGCGCCTCGGATTCAAACTCCGTCAGCAGCGGGCGCTTGAACGAATCTTTGAACGCCGGGTCGATCATGTCGGCGCCGTCTTCGAGCACCGCGGCGACGAAACGCAGGAAGCGCGATTCCGGATTGTTCTTGTGAATGAAACCATAAGCCGGCGGCGGATCGACTGACTTCACAATCTTGCGAATCTCGTTGATATAAATCTCGTGGGGAAACTGGGTCCAGAAAATAATGCGGGCCGCAGGGAGCTCGCGCCAAATAGCGCGCGCGGCCTTTACACCCGAGAGCTTCGGCATCTGAATGTCGAGTATGGACACGTCCGGCTGGTGCTCGAGGGCCAGCTTGACAGTCTCTTCGCCATCGGCGGCTTCGACGATGGGCGCGTGCGCCGGAAATTCCTTTTGCAGAATCTCGCGCAGGTAGTGGCGCT